>DWXX01000196.1 GCA_019118985.1 Candidatus Faecalibacterium faecipullorum | reverse complement strand
GACCTGGCCCGCACCTTCAACACCATGGCCGCCAATCTGCAGCAGATCGACTCTTCCCGCGGGCAGTTCATGGGCAACATCGCCCACGAGCTGCGCACCCCCATGACCACCATCAAGGGCTTCATCGACGGCATTCTGGACGGAACCATCCCCCCCGAGCTGCAGAACCACTATCTGCAGCTGGTCAGCCAGGAGACGGGGCGGCTGGCGCGGCTGGTGCAGAATATGCTCGACCTGTCCAAGCTGGAATCGGGCGAGTACCGGGTCAACGCCCGGATGTTCAACATCTGGGAGACGCTGACCGGCGTCGCCCTCTCGGCAGAGCAGCGGATCAACGACGGGCAGATCGACCTGGAAGGGCTGACCATGGACGAGCGGGTGCTGGTCTACGCCGACCCCGACCTGATCCATCAGGTGGCGTACAACCTGCTGGACAACGCCATCAAGTTCACCCCGCCGGGGGGCGTCATCCGCTTCTCGGTGGAAAAGCTCGGCCCCGAAGCCGAGATCGCCATCTGGAACAGCGGGCAGGGCATCAGCCCCGACGCGCTGCCCTTTGTCTTTGACCGCTTTTACAAGGAGGACCCCTCCCGCGGGCTGCACGCCCGGGGCGCGGGGCTGGGGCTGCACATCTGCAAGGTGCTGGTCAACCTGTCGGGCGGGCAGATCCGGGTGGAGAGCAAGCAGGGCGAGTGGTGCCGCTTCGTCTTTACCCTGCCGGTGGAAGTGCCCGACCGGGGCGACCTGCTCAAGCTCGCCGACGATACCACACAGCCCGGGCAGCCCGGCGCGGCGCGCAAACGGCGCTGACCGGCCGGCAAATACGTCATTTCAGTGAAAAAGACGGCCGCGGGTTTGATTTTTGGGCCGTTTTCGTGTACACTACAATGAGGGTTGCCCGCCGGCCGGGCGGCCCTGACTGGAAATAAAACATACAATACAACGGAGAGTAAAGACATCATGGCCATCATCAGCCCATCCATCCTTTCTGCCGATTTCTGCCGCCTGGGGGACGAGTGCCGCCTGGCGCTGGACGCCGGGGCCGAAATGCTCCATTTTGACGTGATGGACGGGCACTTTGTGCCCAACATCAGCTTTGGGGTGCCGGTGCTGGCAAGCCTGCACAAGGGGGTGCCCAGCGGCTTTTTCGACGTGCACCTGATGATCAGCCGCCCCCTCAGTTATGTGGACGCCTTCGCGAAGGCGGGGGCGGGGCTGATCAACTTCCACCTCGAGTCGGAGGACGACCCCGCCGCGGTGCTGGCGGCCATCCGCGCCGCCGGCTGCAAGACCGGCATGACCATCAAGCCGGGCACCCCCGCCGGGGCGCTGTACCCCTGGCTGGAGCAGCTGGACCTGGTGCTGGTGATGAGCGTTGAGCCGGGCTTCGGCGGGCAGAAGTTCCTGCCGTCGGCGCTGGACAAGCTGGCCGCCCTCAAGGCGGAGCGGCAGGCGCGTGGGCTGGATTTCCTGCTGGAGGTGGACGGCGGCGTCAACGCCGAGACCGCCCCCCTGTGCACTGCCGCCGGCGCCGACGTGCTGGTGGCGGGCAGCGCCATCTTTGCCGCCGCCGACCCCGCCGCCGCGGTGGGGGCGCTGGCCGCGGTCTGACTTTCCGCCACGAGGATGACCCATGCAAGATACCATCAAGAACACACAGACGGCGGCCCTCGCTGAGACAGGCCGCTATTATAAGCACATCTGCTGGATGGCGCTGCCCCTGGTCTGCATGTCCGCCTACCTGTACGGGCTGCGGCCGGTGCTGCTCTGCCTGGCTGCCCTGCTGACCGGCAACCTCTGCGACCGGCTGGTGGCGCTGCTGCGCCGCCGGGTCTATAACCCCGGCGACTGGTCCAACGAGAGCTTTGCGCTGCTCATCGCCCTGCTGATGCCCGCGACGGTCAGCTGGTATGTACTGGTCGTCGCGGTGGTGGCCGGCGTCCTGCTGGGCAAAGAGGCTTTCGGCGGGTACGGCAGCTACCCCTTCCACCCGGCGGCGGTGGGGTATGTGGTGGCGGCCGTCTCCTGGCCGGAGCAGGTCTTTCTCTACCCGCAGCCCTACGCCGACATCCCGCTGTGGGACCCGTCGGGGGTGGCGCTGGTCAATGGGATGAGCAGCACCCTGCGCAACGGGGGGCTGCCCACCGTCAGCGCCTGGCCGCTGGTGCTGGGCGAGTTCGCCGCGCCGATGGGGGCGGGGGCCGTGCTGATCTTGCTGGCCTGCGGGCTGTTCCTGTTCACCCAGAAAGACCTCAGGCTGACCGCCGCGGTCAGCTTTCTGGCCGCCTGCGCGGCGATCGTCTTTTTCTTCCCGCGGCAGGCCGACCTTCTGCACACCGGCGTGCTGGAGACGGCGGCCCAGCGGCTGAATCTTGTGAAATATGAGCTGGTCAGCGGCGCGACTCTCTACAGCGCGGTGCTGCTGATCAGCGAGCCCTACACCTGCCCGCGGCGGGCGCTGGGGCGGGTGCTGTACGGCCTGCTGCTGGGCTGCATCAGCATGAGCTTCCGCTATTTCGGGGTGTATGAGACGGGGGCCTGCTTTGCGATTTTGATCGTGAACAGTTTGTCGGGTTGGCTGGACCGGGTGGTCGACCGCGTCAGCCGCGCCCCCGCCGGCCCCGCGCTGCCCCGGCAGAGAAAGGAGGCCGCCCAGTGAAACAGAGCAAGGCAGAACGCTTTCTCCGGGACCCGGGGCGGTACGCCCACCACGACCGGATCTTTTTGAATAACCCCGTCATCATGCAGGGGATGGGCCTGGCGCCGCTGGTGGTGCTGGCGACCAGCGGGCGCAGCGCCCTGATGCTGGCGGCGGCGGTGGCGCTGCTGCTGACCCCGTCGCGTGTGATCAGCTATTTTTTGAGCAAGCTGGTCCCCCTGCAGGAACACGCGGGCGAAGAAGAACTGCGCGCCCGGCTGCTGCCCCGCGGGCTGCTGTACAGCGGCACGGCGGCGGTGGTGTATATGGCGGTCTACCCCGTGCTGGACCGGCTGTTCGGCGTCGAGCTGCTGACGCTGGGCATCTACCTGCCCATGCTGGTGGTGGAGCCGCTGCTCATCTACCGCTACGGGCGGGTGCAGGAGACGCTGCGCAAAGCCGTCTCCAAGGGGCTGCGGGTGACGGTGGGCTACGCGGCGGTGCTGCTTCTGGTGGGCTGCATCCGCGAGTGGCTTGCGGGCGGCACCGTCTTTGGCTTTGCCGTCACGGCCAACACCGTGCTGCTGCCGCTGGCCGCCATGCCGGCGGGCGGCTTCATCCTGCTGGGGGTGCTGGCCGCCATGTGGCGGGCCCTGGCGGCCCGGTACAAGGCCTTTTTGACCAACGAGGCCCGCAACCAGGTCATCGTCAATCATCAGAAGGAAGCGAGGGGCGAGCGTTGAATACAGCCATCCTTACCGCCCAGAGCGGTTCGGTGCCCGAGACGCTGGGCATCTTCTTCGGCTATGCGCTGCTGGCGGTCTTTGCGCAGAACGCCGTCTTTACCCGGGCGCTGGGCGTCTCCCGCCTGGTGCAGCTGGTGGGGGACGAGCGCACCAACAGCCTGCTGTTCGGCGCGCTGCAGATCGTGACACAGCTGCTGCTGGCCCCCCTGGCCTGGTATGTGGGCGGGGTGGCCGCCGCCGCGGGGCTGGGCCCCGCCGCCCGGCCGCTGATCTATCTGGGGTGCATCGCCCTGGTCAGCGTGGGGGAGCTGGTGGTGCTCTACCTGGTGCGGCTGCCCTGGCAGCGGCAGCTGCTGCGGATCCTGCCGCTGGCGGCGCTGAACAGCTGCGTGCTGGGCACGCTGCTGCTGGGCCGCACCCAGAGCTTTACCCTGACCCAGTCGATGGGCTTCGGGCTGGGCAGCGGGGTGGGCTACCTGATGGCCGTCCTGCTGGTGACCGAAGCGCAGAACCGCCTGCGCAGCCAGAGCATCCCGGCGGCCTTCCGGGGGATGCCCATCACCCTGATCTACATCGGGGTGCTGGCGCTGGCCATCTACGGCTTTACGGGCCATACCGTCATCCTGTAACAGGAGCAGGAAAGGGGAAGGAATATGCCGAGAAGAAAGCGGAACAAGAAAGTCAAGCGGTACCGCCGCAGCTTTTACAGCCGCGGGATGAAGGTGAAAAAAGCCCTGGGCATCCTGCTGCTGGCGGCGGTGGTGCTGGGGGCGGCATGGCTTGCCGCGCCCCATGTGCTGGACTGGGCCACCCACACCTGGTACACCGTGGTGCGGGATCGCGACCTGCCCGCTTCTTCCGATGCGGCCGGCGCGGGGGAGGCGGACAGCGCCGCGCAGCAGACGGCGCCTTCTCAGCCGGAGCCTGAGCCGGAGCGCCCGGCGGCGTCCTCCCGCCCGGCGTCCGCCCAGCCGGCAGAGCCCGAGCAGCCCGAGCCGCTGCCCGGCACCGCCGTCCGGGAGGGGGCGTGGGCCGCGGTCAGCCTGTCGGCCCTCAGCGACGAGGCGGCCATCCGCGCCGCCGCGCAGGAGCTGGCCGGGCAGGGGGCCGTCTACGCCTACATCCCGCTCAAGGACACGAGCGGCTACATCTACTACCCCTCGGCCCTGCCGGCGGCGGCCCGCAGCGTGGCGGCCAGCACCGTCGACCCGGCGCTGATCGCCTCCATCTTCAAGGAGGCGGGGCTGGTGCCGGTGGCGGGGGTGGCGGCCTTCCAGGACCCCATCGCCAGCTACACCGACCGGGGGATGGCCATCCAGTACGCCGGCGGCGGCGGGTACCTCTGGCTGGACGCGGCCAACGCGGCGGCCGGGGGCAAGGCGTGGCTCAACCCCTATGCGGCTTCGGCGGTGCAGTTCATCGGCGACCTGATCGCCGAGCTGCACGGCTTCGGCTTTGAGCAGGTCTGTCTGTCGGCGGTGCAGTTTCCGCCCATGGTGTCCTCCCGGCAGAGCTTCGGGGAGACGGGCGGCCTCGGGCGGGACGGTCAGCTTGCGGCTGACATCGCCGTCTGGGAGGAGCGGTTCGCCGGCGAGGTGACCCTCTGGTACGAATATCCGCTGGCCAGCTGCACCGACGTCAGCCCGGCCCTCGGGGCGCTGCCCGCGCAGCTGGGGGCGCGCAACCTGGTGGTCAGCCTGCCCGCAGGGGAAGCTGCCGACCCCGCCGCCCTGACCGACCTGGCGGCCCGGATGAAAGAACAGGGCTGCGCCTATGTGGTGGTGCGGGACAGCGAACGGGGGAGCTTTTACTGAAGCCGCCCGCCCCCTGGCCCCGAATCAAGAGAGTGAGGAATCAATGATGGAAACGAAGTCCTGCTTTATGCCGGCCCATATCCTTCTGCCCGAAGCCGACCTGCCGCTGGGGCAGTGGGGCTGCATCGCCTGCGACCAGTTCACCAGCGACCTGTCCTATTGGGAGAAGGCCGCCCAGGCCGCCGCCGGCGGCCCCAGCGCGCTGCATCTCATCCTGCCCGAGGTCTATCTCGGGGCGGAGGACCTGCCCGCCCGGGTGGAGGAGATCCACCGCACCATGGCGGACTATGAACAGAATGTCCTGACAAGGGCGGTGGACGGCTTTGTCTACGTCGAGCGGACGCTGCAGAGCGGCCGCGTCCGCCAGGGGCTGGTGGGCCGGGTGGACCTGGAAGCCTACAACTACCGGCGGGGCAGCCTGTCGCCCATCCGCCCCAGCGAAAAGACGGTGGAAGAGCGCATCCCGCCCCGGATGGCGGTGCGGCGGGGCGCCCGGCTGGAGACGCCCCATGTGATGATGCTGGCCGACGACCCCGGCTGCACCCTGATCGAGCCGGTGGCGGCCCGCAAAGCGCAGCTGCGCCCTCTCTACGACGGCGAGCTGATGCTGGGCGGCGGCCATGTGGCCGGCTGGGCGGTGGAGGACCCCGCTCTCATCGCGCAGATCGAGGCGGCGATGGCCAGTCTCGGCAGCGCCGAGACCTTTGCCGCGCGGTACCCCGACGCGCCCGGCAAGTACCCGCTGGCCCTGGCGGTGGGGGACGGCAACCACTCCCTTGCCACCGCCAAAGCCTACTGGGAGGAGCTGAAGCCCACCCTGACCCCCGCCCAGCGGGAGAACCACCCCGCCCGGTGGTGCCTGACCGAGGTGTGCAACGTCCGGTCGGACGCCATCGAGATCGAGCCCATCCACCGGGTGCTGTTCAACACCAGCTACGAGACGGTGCTGCTCAGCCTGGTGACCTGGAGCAACGAGAACATGGCCGGCGTCCGCTTTGGGGACGAATTCCACCAGAAGCTGCTGCTGGCAGGCCCGGTGGACGAGTGCCCCCTCAGCTTTGAGAACCCCACCGCCCCCCTCATCGTCGGGACGGTGGACGAATTTGTGGAATATTTCCTCGAGAATCACCCCGAGGCGCGGGTGGATTATGTCCACGACGAGGCCGCGGTGCGCGCCTTCAGCGCAAAGGAAGGCGCGGTGGGGCTGCTGCTGCCCCCGCTGGAAAAGGGCGACCTGTTCCGCGGGGTGGTGCTGGGGGGCGTGCTGCCCCGCAAGACCTTCAGCATGGGCCATGCCGAGGAAAAGCGGTACTACCTCGAGTGCCGCCGCATTGCAGAGTAAACCAAGGAGCTTATGACATTCAAAGAACTGAATCTATCCAAACCCATCCTGCGGGCTGTGGCCGAGGCAGGGTATGAAAAGCCCTCCCCCATCCAGGCGGGGGCCATCCCGCCGGTGCTGAAAGGGCAGGACCTGATGGGCTGCGCCCAGACCGGCACTGGCAAGACCGCCGCCTTCGCCCTGCCCATGCTGGAACTGCTGAACGGCCGCCCGGCCAAAAAGCCGGGGGCCATCCGCGGGCTGATCCTCACCCCCACCCGTGAGCTTGCGCTGCAGATCGAGGCGAGCTTTGAGCAGTACGGCCGCTACCTGCCCTTGCGGGCGGCGGTCATCTTCGGCGGGGTGGGGCAGGGCCCCCAGGTGGAACAGCTGAAACGGGGTGTGGACATCCTGGTGGCCTGCCCCGGGCGGCTGAACGACCTGATCGGCCAGGGGTATGTGGACCTGACCGGCGTCGAGATCTTTGTGCTGGACGAGGCCGACCGGATGCTGGACATGGGCTTTGTCCACGACGTCAAGCGGGTGATCGCCAGACTGCCCGCCCGGCGGCAGAACCTGATGTTCAGCGCCACCATGCCGTCAGAGATCGAGCAGCTGGCCGCAGGCATCCTGCGCAGCCCGGCCTTTGTCAAGGTGGACCCGGTGTCCAGCACGGTGGACCGGATCGACCAGAGCCTGTATTTCGTCTCCAAGAACGACAAGCGCCGCCTGCTGCCCTGGCTGATCCAGAATCTGCAGCCGCCGGTGCGCAATGCGCTGGTGTTCAGCCGCACCAAGCACGGGGCCAACCGCATCGCCAAAGACCTGGAAAAAGAGGGCATCACGGCGGCGGCCATCCACGGCAACAAGAGCCAGAGCGCCCGGGTGGCGGCGCTGGAGGGCTTCAAAGCGGGGCGGACGAGGGTGCTTGTGGCTACCGACATCGCCGCCCGTGGCATCGACATCAGCGAGCTGTCCCATGTGTTCAACTACGACCTGCCCGAAGTGCCCGAGACCTACGTCCACCGCATCGGGCGGACGGCCCGCGCCGGCGCGGACGGCACCGCCATCAGCTTCTGCGCCCCCGAGGAGATGGAGTACCTGGCCGGCATCGAGAAGCTGAACCGCAAGAAGATCCCGGTGGTCAGCGGCCACCCGTGGGACACTGCCGGCGCCGCCCCGGCCGCCGACCCGAAACGGCCGGCCGGCCCGGTCAAGGTGCGGCCCGCCCGCGGCCCGGCCCAGACTGCATCCGAACCGCGGCCCGCAGCCGTCAAGGCGGCCGGGCCCGTCACCCCCATCCCCAGCCAACAAGAGGAGACCATCATGGACGAGACCAAAAAGAGCGCCCCCCGCGAGGGCGGGGAGAAGCGCAGCCGCTCCCGCCGCAGGCGGGACGGCCGCGGCAAGCCCGCGCAGGGCGGCCAGCCGCAGCAGCCCAAGTTCGACCCGCACTTCCTGAGCGCCGGCGAGACGGCCGTTCTGCCGGCCAGGACGGTGGCGGCCCCCGCGGCCGACCAGACCGCCGCCCAGCCCCAGAACGCCCGGCAGGGCCGCGGCCAGCAGGGCGGGCGGGCCCCCCAGCAGAAAAATCAGGCCCAGCAAAAGGGCCAGAAGGACGGCCGCCGGCAGAAAGCCGCCCGCCCCGCCGAGACCCGCGCCGCTGAGCAGCCCAAACAGCGCCCCCAGCGCCCCGCCAAGGCGGAACCGCCCCGCGCGGCCCAGAAACCCGCCGCCCGCGGCGGCCAGAGCCCATCGGGCGGGCGCGGCGCCGGTCAGCGCGGCCGGACCGGCCGCCCGGCGCGGGACGAGGACCCCGGGCTGGTGTTGATCAGCCGGCGGCCCCCGCAGCAGAAGTTCTCGAGCTTTGACGCCTATATGGAGGCCCACGGCGGCGCCACCGCCCCCATCGAGGACCACACCAACGATTTTGAATGAGTAAAACAAACCGGCGTCCCCCATGGGCTGCTTGCGCAGCCTGCGGCGGGGACGCCGGTTTTTGCGTTCAGGTCCGGTCGGCGGGGCGGTCGGGCAGGGCGGCGCGCGACAGGCGGCTGAGCCGGTACTCCCGCGGGCTCTGACCGTAATAGGCCCGGAAGAGCCGGTAGAAGTAGCTGGTGTTCTCATACCCCACCTGGGCGATGATCTGCTGGATGGTCATGTCGCTGCGGCGCAGCAGCCGGGCGGCAAGCTCCAGCCGGTGCTTTTGCAGCAGTTCCTTGTAAGTACGGCCGGTCTCGGCGCGGACACATTCGCTCACATAGGCCAGCGAGACCTGGTAGCTGCGCGCTACGCTGGAGAGGTTGGCCTCCCGGTAATTGGTCGCGATCTCATCCAGGGCGGCACGGACCAGCGCCTGGCGGCTGACGGTGCCGCTGCGGCCCGAAGCGGCACGGGTGGTTCCTGTTTCGTTCATAGTATCCTCCGATCGACGCGGAGCAGTACGCTCCTCCGTTCGATTTTAAAACGAAATAAGGTCGCAGCATATTGCGGGCCGGGCCGGATGGAAAAAGTTTTACCTTTTGGCAACAGTTTGGAAACAAAAGGGCCCGCCGGCATCGGGGACCGGGCGGGCCGCAGGGGGTTGGCTGGCTTAGAACAGGCTCTCGTTCTTGTACAGGCCGGTGCGGGTGAACTGCACCCACTCGGCCACGTTGACGGCGTGGTCGCCGATCCGCTCGAGGTACTTGATGATCATCAGAAGGTCGAGGGCGGCGTCCACCTGGGTGGGGTCGGCGGCGATCTCTTCGGCCAGGGTGCGCTTGATGGCGTTGAAGTCGTAGTCCACCTCGTCGTCGGCGGCAATGACCTGCTGGGCGGCGTTCATGTCCTCTTTAAGGAAGGCGTCCAGGGCGTCCACCACCATCTTGTGGGCCTTTTGGCCCATGCTGATGGCCTGGCTGACGGCGGGGTCGCCGGCCTTGCGGGAGTCGAACAGGTGGGGCATGATCTCGGCGATGTCGGCGGCGTGGTCGCCGATCCGCTCAAGGTCGGTGATGACCTTCAGGGTGGCCGAGACCCGGCGCAGGTCCCCCGCCACCGGCTGCTGGCGGAGCAGCAGCACCATGCAGCGGTGCTCGATGTCGTGCTCCATATCGTTGATCTGGTTGTCGTCCTTGATGATCTGGGCGGCGGCCGCGGCGTCGGTGGTGGCCAGGGCTTCCATGGCGTTTTCGACGGCGTCCTGCGCGGCCTGGCCCATCTCGGTCAGGGCCTGGTTCAGCTCGGCCAGGGCCTCGTCATAGTGCTTGCGAATGCTCATAGGTGTATGCTCCTCTCTCATATCAGCCGAACCGGCCGGAGATGTAGTCCTCGGTGCGCTTGTCGGAGGGGGTGCTGAAGATCTCCTCGGTGGGGCCGACCTCGACCAGCTCGCCCAGCAGGAAGAAGGCGGTGCGGTCGCTGATACGGGCGGCCTGCTGCATGTTGTGGGTGACGATGACGACGGTGTAGTTCTTCTTCAGCTCGCTCATCAGCTCCTCCACCTTCATGGTAGAGCCGGGGTCCAAAGCGGAGGTGGGTTCGTCCATCAGCAGCACTTCGGGCTTGACGGCCAGGGCGCGGGCGATGCACAGCCGCTGCTGCTGCCCGCCCGACAGGCCGAGGGCGCTCTTTTTCAGGCGGTCTTTGACCTCCTCCCACAGGGCGGCGCCCCGCAGGCTGCTCTCGACGATGTCATCCAGTTCGGCTTTGTTGCGCACGCCGTGCAGCTTGGGGCCGTAGGTGATGTTGTCGTAGATGCTCATGGGGAAGGGGTTGGCCTTCTGAAAGACCATGCCCACCCGGCGGCGCAGGGTGGTAAGGACCATGCCCGGGCCAAAGATGTCCTCGCCCCGCAGGGTGACCTGCCCCTCGATGCGCACGCCGGGGACGAGGTCGTTCATCCGGTTGAGGGTCTTGAGGAAGGTGGATTTGCCGCAGCCCGACGGGCCGATCAGCGCGGTGATCTCGCGCTCGCCCACGTCCAGGGAGATGGACTTGAGGGCTTTGAAGTCGCCGTACCACAAATCGAGATTCTTGGCCGAGATGACGGGGGTGGTGTTTTGCGTATCCATATCGTTTTTACCTCACTTATCAGCCCTTTTGACGCAGATGCTTCTTGGCCAGGCGGGCGGCGATGTTGATGACCAGGACCAGGATCAGCAGCACGGCGCCGATGCCCCAGGCGGAGTCGAAGTCGCCGTTCTCAAAGGCGCGCAGGTAGAGCAGGACGGACAGGGACGCGCCGTTGGAGGTGTACGCCTCGATGATGTTGCCGGCGATCACCTGCGCCGCGCCGGCGGTGAACAGCAGCGCCGCGCTCTCGCCCACGATGCGGCCGATGGCCAGGATGCAGCCGGTGACGATGCCGTCGATGCTGCAGGGCAGCACGATGGTGCGGATGATGTGCCACTTGCCGGCGCCCAGGCCCATGGCGCCCTCGCGGTAGCCGAGGGGGACGGTCTTGAGCGACTCCTGGGTGGTGCGGATGATGGTGGGCAGGGTCATGATGACCAGGGTCAGGCTGCCGGACAGTAGGCTGGTCTGCAGCCCGAGGCTCTGGGCAAAGACCAGCATGCCCACCAGGCCGTAGATGATGCTGGGGATGCCGGCCAGGGTCTCGTTGGTGAACTCGATGGCGGCGATCAGCTTGCGGTTGGTGGCGTACTCGGTCAGGTAGACGGCCGCGCCCACCCCGAGGGGCAGCACGATGATCAGGGTCAGCAGGATGATGTAGAGGGTGTTGATGATGGCGGGCAGGATGCCTTTGGTACCCCGCAGGATGCTGGAGGTGGTGGTCAGGAAGGTCCAGTTGACATGGGGGATGCCCCGCACCAGGACCATGCCGATGATGCCCGCCACCAGCGCGATGACAAAGATGGCGGCCACCCACACTGCGGCGGTGAAGAACTGGTTCCACGCCCGGCGGGCGGGGGAGAAGTCGGCGTAGCGGTTACTTTTCACCGTTGCTGCCCCCTTTCAGGAAGAAGTTGAGGACCAGGTTGATGATCATGATGAAGATGAACAAAATCAGGCCGATGCTGAACAGCGCCTGGCGCTGCAGGCCGCTGGCATAGCTCATCTCCTTGGCGATGGCGGTGGTCAGGAAGGTGACGCTCTTGAACAGGCCCGGCATATTGGGGCTGTTGCCGGCCACCATCATCACGGCCATGGCCTCGCC
>DWXX01000195.1 GCA_019118985.1 Candidatus Faecalibacterium faecipullorum | reverse complement strand
TTTCTCTTTGTTTCCCAAAAATACAAGTTCATTCCCAAAAATCCAAGTATTTTTGGGAATGAACTATTGACGTTGCAGCGACGAAAAATGAGGTAATTCCCAAAAATAGAGGGGGTGTCATGAATTTTGGGAATTCCCAAAAATCCAAGTATTTTTGGGAATGAACGATTGACGATGCAACGCTGAAAAGTGAGTTAATTCCCAAAAATAGAGGGGGTGTCATGATTTTTGGGAATTGTGGGAAAGCCGCCGGGCAGCCCCGGTTGACGCACACCCCCCCATGACGGTATACTGGTGGCAGATACAATGCCGCTCAAGGAGGGACTGCCCATGTACACCACCACCCACCGCCGCATCCGGCGGATGATCCTCTGCGCGCTGTTCGCCGCGCTGACCGCCGTCTGCAGCCAGATCGCCATCCCCATGCCCTGGGGCGTGCCGGTCAACCTGGCGCTGTTTGCGGTCTACCTGGCGGGCGCGCTGCTCGGCCCTGTGTGGGGCATGGCCAGCCAGCTGGTCTATCTTGTGCTGGCGGCTGTCGGCGTGCCGGTGCTGGCGGGGCTTGGCGGCGGGCCGGCCGTGCTGTTCGGCCGCACCGGCGGCTATGTGATCGGGTATCTTCTGGCCGCGCTGCTCACCGGCGTGCTGGCCCCGCGCGGCGCTTCGGCCAGGCGGCTGGCGGGGGCCATGGCGGCGGGGTGCCTGGGCTGCTACGCGCTGGGCACCGTCTGGTTCATGGCCATCACCGGCATTTCGCTGTGGCAGAGCCTTGCGCTCTGCGTGCTGCCGTTTTTGCCCGGCGATGCCGCCAAGATCGCACTGGCCGCCGCGCTGGGGCGCAAGCTGGCGCCCCGGTGCGGGCTGTAAAGGGGGCCGCCGATGAAGTGGATTGCCGTGGATTATGGCGACGCCCGCACCGGCCTGGCCGCCAGCGATGCGACCGAGCTGCTGGCCACGCCGCTCACCCCGCAGATTGAGGAAAAAAGCATGAACAAGGCGGCTGCGGCCGCCGCCGGCGTCATTGCGCGGCAGGGCGCGGGCGGGGTGGTGGTGGGCCTGCCCCGCAATATGGACGGCACCGAGGGCGCCCGCGCGGCCAAAAGCCGCCGGTTTGCGGCCCGGCTGGCCGCCGCCTGCGGCATGCCGGTGGTGCTGTGGGACGAACGACGCACCACCGTGACCGCCGCCGCCATTTTAGCCGATAACGATACCTTCGGGGCCAGGCGCAAGCAAAAGCTGGACGCCGTGTCGGCGGCCGTCATCCTTGAAAGTTTTCTTTCCTGGCGGCGGCAACACCCCGGCGAAACCCCGCTTGAAACCGTCGCCCCGCCCCAACCGGAAAAGGAGGCCCCCGATGCCTGAACGCATTCCCACCCATGTCGCCCTGATTGTGGACGGCAACCGCCGCTGGGCCCGCCAGCGCCACCTGCCGGCAAGCCTTGGCCACAAGGCCGGCTTTGACCGCCTGACCGAAATCACCCGCTATGCCATCAAGGACTGCGGCGTGCATATCCTGAGCCTGTATGTCTTTTCCACCGAAAACTTCGCCCGGGATTCCAGGGAGGTCAACTTCCTGATGGACCTGCTTGTCAACAACTATAAGGCGATGACCGATGAAATGATCGAGCGCGGCTGCCGCATCCTGTTCAGCGGCCGGCGCGAAAACCTGCAGCCCCGCGTGCTTGACGCGATGGACTACATGATGCAGGCCACCCGTGACAAGGACAAGGGCGTTGTCAACTTCTGCCTGAACTACGGCAGCCACGCCGAACTGACCGACGCGGCCCGCGCGATTGCGCGCGAAGTCCGGGCCGGCAGCCTGGACCCCGAGCAGATCGATGAAGCCACGGTGGAGCGCCACCTGTACAGCGACCTGCCGCCGGTGGACCTGCTGATCCGCACAAGCGGGGAACAGCGGCTTTCCAACTTCCTGCTCTGGCAGTGCGCCTATGCGGAGTTCTACTTCACCCCCACCCTCTTCCCGGATTTTGACAAGGCCGCCTTTGACAAGGCGCTTGAAGAATACGCCCGCCGCGACCGCCGCATGGGCGGGGACAGCAAGCCCCGGTAAGCCCCAAACGCCCAAAACACAGCGCGCCCTGTTTTGCGCGCGCGCTTTGCACCATGGAAAACGGCCGACGCCCTTTTTTGGGGCGCCGGCCGTTTTGCAGCCTGTGCACAAGAATTTTGTGCAGGGGCTTTGTTTTACTTGGCGATCTTGTTCAGCTTGTCATTCAAAATGAACGCCATGGCGGCGGGCATGTTCTTGCCGGCCATGCGGATCAGGTTGGCGACGGTAAAGCCGCGGATCATATCCAGCATGCCGGTGCTCATATTGCCTTTTTCAAAAATCTCGTTCAGGATCGGCCCGGCCTGCGGGTGGCTGAGGATGTCGCCGATCTTGTCGTTGATCGAGAAATGCCCTTCGACAAAGACGAGCTCGCCGGGGGCGTCCTCGCCTTCCGGGATAAACCAGTTGCCGGCCTGGCCTTCATCGGCCGGCAGGACATAGTCGGGGTTCGGAGTTTCGACCCCGTTCAGGGTGATGCTGTCCTCACAGCTGCCGGCGCGGGCGGTGACGGTGTTGGCCCCGGCCTGCAGCGGCAGTTCCTCAAAGATGGCGACATGGTCCACCGCTTCCACCGTCGCGACGGGCTGGCCGTTGAGCAGCAGCATCACTTCGGGCTGGTTGGTGTAGACGGTCACGGTGCGCTCGCCCGGGGCGCGGTCGGCAAAACGGCGGCCGGCCACATGCACCATCGGCTCGGCGTTCCAGTAGGCTTTGTAGATGAAGAAGGAGTCCTTCTTTGTCTTGCGGTCATAGGTCACAAGGCCCTTGTTGTTGCGGCCCTTGCAGCCGCCTTCGTCGCGGGCGTCGGCCGCAAAGTCGAACATATTCCAGACATGGGTGCTCCACAGGTAGGGCCGTGCGGCAAAGGTCTTGAGCATCTCATGGTGGTAGCGGGCCTGGTATTCCTCGGTATAGTCGTGGTTTTCAGGCTTGGCGGAATGCCAGCTCAGGATGGCCTCGGCGCCGTATTCGCTGATGCCGAGCGCCCGGTCGGGGTTCATCTTGTGGAAGGCGTCCATCCAGGGGCCGTTGTCGGCCACATCGCCCATGTACCAGCCGAAGTAATGGTTGTAGCTCAGCACGTCGGTGATGTACACCTGTTCGGAATCCATCGGAACCATGCTGACCTCGGCCATGGTGGTCAGGCGGCTGGGGTCCAGGCGCTTGCACAGCGCGTGCAGCTCGCACAGGTTGCGGTACAGCGCCTCATCCTCGCCGCCGATCGTGATCTCGTTCGAAATGCCCCAGAAGCAGATCGAAGGATGGTTGTAGTTCTGGGCGACGAGCTCGGTCATCTGGCTGATCGTGTTGTCATGCGCGGCCTGGCTCGGGTTGAATTTGCTGATGAAGGGGATCTCGGCCCAGATCACCATGCCTGATTTGTCGCACAGGTCATAGAAGTAGGCGTCGTGCTGGTAGTGGGCCAGGCGGATTGTGTTTGCGCCGACCTCCTCAATCAGGGCCATGTCCTCCTCATGTTCTTTCGGGGTCAGGGCCCAGCCCATGTCCAGCCGGTCCTGATGGCGGGAAACGCCGTGCAGCGGGTAGCTCTTGCCGTTCAGGAAGAACCCGCGCTCGGGGTCCACATGGAAGCTGCGGAAGCCGAAGGTCTCGGTCACGGCGTCCTGCTCGGCGCCGTCGGCCACAAGGCTCAGCCGGGCGGTGTACAGGTAAGGGTCGGGCCGGCCGTTCCACAGGTGGGGGTTTTCCACCTTGAGGTTCAGCACGGTGTGGCCTTCGGCCGGGGCTTCGGCTTCGGCCACCGTGCGGCCTTCGGCGTCGGCCAGCACGGCCTTGACGGTGCAGCCCGCGGCCCCCACCGGGAAGGCGTCGATCCGCACGCCGCCCGATGCGCGCGGCGTGACAAACACGCCGGAGGTGCCGCATTTGAGCAGGTCAAAATGGGCGGGGGCGACCTCAATGAACTGCACGGCGCGGTACAGCCCGCCGAAGAAGGTGAAGTCGGCCATCTGGGGGTAAACGTCGGAAGGCGCGTTGGTGACCTCCACGGTCAGGATGTTTTCGCCGTCGGTCAGCGCGTCGGTCAGCTCAAACCGGAAGGTGGAAAAACCGCCGCGGTGGGTGCCCAGTTCCCGCCCGTTGCAGTAAACGGTGGCGACATGGTTGGCGCCCTGGAATTCAATGTACTGTTTGCAGCCGGCGGTGCGGGCGGGCAGCGCAATGTGGTAGCTGCCGATGCCGCGCCAATAGCTGCCGTCATCCTCGCCGTCCTGGCCGTCAAGGTTGTTCCAGGTGTGGGGCAGGCTGATTTTGGCCGGCGCGTCGCCCTCCTTGGCAAAAAGGGCTTCGGTCAAACGGGTGATGGTGCGCATACGGATTCTCCTTTTTTTGTGAAATTTTGCCAGAAAAAAGCAAACATACGTATCTAATTCTATTATATCCTGTGCTCGGCGGCAGGAAAAGGGAGGATTTTGCCGAAATTGTGGACTATTTTGCGCAGCGCGCGCCCGGCGCCGCCGCCCCTTGCGCCGGGTATTTCGGGCGAACCGATCTTGCGCTGCCGCGCCCGCTTCCGCCGCGCCTTTTTGGGGAAAACGAACCGATTTTGCTCAGTTTGGCAAGAATGGTAAAAAAATCGTCTCGGTTTTGTAACATCTTCGATACATGCCTCGTTATACTTAATAGGGGGAACAGTGAGAAAGAGGAAGCTGATCTTGAACAAAACCGGAAAAGAGGAACCATATGGCACATATTCTGATTGCCGAAGACGAGCGCTCCATCAACAACCTGATGGCGGCCAACCTGCGCCTGGTTGGCCACACCTGCGACCAGGTGATGGACGGCGAAGCGGCGCTGGCCGGCGTGCAGCAGACCGAGTATGACCTGCTGCTGCTTGACGTGATGCTGCCCGGCATAGACGGCTTTGCCCTGAAAGGGCGGCTGCCGGCCGAACTGCCGGTGATTTATGTGACGGCCAAGGCCAACCTGGCCGACAAGCTGCGCGGGCTGGGCCTTGGCGCCGACGACTACATCGTCAAACCGTTTGAAATCCTGGAGCTGCTCGCCCGGGTGGAAAACGTGCTGCGCCGCACCCGGCGCAACACCACCTGGTTTGAATTCCATGACCTGCAGGTGGACCTGTGCGCCCGGCGGGTGCTGCGCGGCGGGGAGGAAGTCACCCTGACCCCGCAGGAATTTGCCCTGCTGGAAGCGCTGGTCATCAACCGCAACCTGGCCCTCAGCCGTGAAAAGCTGCTTGAGATTGCCTGGGGCTATGACTACCAGGGCGAAACCCGCACCGTCGATGTCCACATCCAGCGGCTGCGGCGCAAGCTCGGCCTGGAAAAGGAGATCCAGACCGTGTACAAGATCGGGTATCGACTCAACACACGGGGCGAAGCATAAGCGCGCCGCCCGTAACGCGCCGCCCGCACCTTCTCAAAGGGTGCGGGCGGCGCGCTTTTGTGCAGATGTGTGAACTATGTGAAAACGGGGGAACCGCCCCTTGACAAAAACGGCCGAATTCCGTACAATATTGTTCGGTTACGAACAAAAAAGGCGCGGTGCGCCCTGGCCGGGAGGTGGGAAAGCTTGGAACGGGATTGCGGCGCATGGATCAACCTTTTGTCCCGCATGGTGCGGCGGCGGCTCAACGCCACGCTGCAGGGGCTGGGCATCACGGCCATCCAAAGCCGGGTCATCTTTTATATTTTAGAGCACAGCCCCCGGCAGCCGGTGTACCAGCGCGACATTGAAAGCGCCTTCCAGCTCAGCCGGTCCACGGCCACCGGCATCCTGCAGCAGCTGGAACGCAAAGGCATTCTCCTGCGGGAGAGCGTCGAGCAGGACGCCCGGCTCAAAAGCCTGGTGCCCACCGCCCGCGCGGTCGAACTCAATGAGCAGGTCCGCGCCTGCCTGCGCCAGACCGAAGCCCTGCTGACCCAGGGCCTGAGCGAAGGCCAGGTCCGCCTTTTCATCGAAACGGCGGCCGCCATGGCCCGCAACCTGGAAGCGGAAGACTGCGCCGCCCCCCCGGGCGAAGCGGAAAACAAGTTCGGGTAGGAACAGTCCGCCGGCAAACGGTTCGCCGCCTGCCGGTCGGTTTTGTTTTGAACTGAAAAGAACCAAAGGAGGAATGAAACAGGAATGTCACACATTATCGGAACCTTGGCCCGCAGCATCCGCGAGTACAAGAAACCTTCCATCCAGACCCCGCTGCTTGTCACGGTGGAAGTCATTATGGAATGTGCGATCCCGTTTGTGATCGCCAACCTGGTCAACCAGATGCAGGCCGGCTGCTCAATGGATGTCATTGTGCGCTACGGCGCGGCGCTGCTTGTCATGGCGGTGATCTCGCTGGTGTTCGGCGGCGCGGCCGGCGCCACCTGCGCGACCGCTTCGGCCGGGTTTGCGCGCAACCTGCGCAAGGATATGTTCTACCATATCCAGGATTATTCGTTTGAAAACATTGACAAGTTCTCGGTCTCAAGCCTTGTCACCCGCCTGACCACCGACATCACCAACGTCCAGATGGCCTACATGATGATCATCCGGGTGGCCATCCGCTGCCCGCTGATGCTGGTTTTCTCCTTCGTCATGGGCTTTGTCATGGGCGGCCGGCTGGCCATGATCTTCCTGTTCACCATCCCGCTTCTGCTCATCGGGCTGTTTTTGGTCATCCGGGCCGCCACCCCGCTGTTCCGCCGCGTCTTCCGCAAGTATGACGCCCTCAACGATTCCGTGCAGGAAAACGTGCAGGCCATGCGGGTTGTCAAAAGCTATGTGCGGGAAGAATATGAGAAGAAAAAGTTCGGCGCCGCGGCCGAAAACGTCCAGAAGGACTTCACCAGAGCCGAGCGCATCATGGCCCTCAACGGCCCGATGATGCAGTTCTGCGTCTATACCGGCATGGTCTTTGTCATGTCTTACGGCTCCTACGCCGTCATCACCTCCCGCGGGCTGGACCTCAACGTCGGCCAGATGTCCTCGATGCTGACCTACAGCTTCCAGATCCTCATGAGCCTGATGATGCTCTCGATGGTCTTTGCGATGATCACGATGTCGCAGGAATCGGCCGAGCGTATTGTCGAAGTCCTCGGCGAAGAGAGCACGCTGCAGAGCCCCCAAAACGCCGTGACCGAAGTGAAGGACGGCTCGATCGATTTTGACCACGTCAGCTTCAAATATTCCAAAAAGGCGGAGCGCAACGCCCTTTCGGATATTGACCTGCACATCAAATCGGGCGAGGTCATCGGCATCCTGGGCGGCACAGGCTCCTCCAAGTCGTCGCTCGTGCAGCTGATCCCGCGGCTGTACGATGCAACCGAAGGCAGCGTCAAGGTGGGCGGCGTCGATGTGCGCCGGTATGACCTTGAAGCGCTGCGCAACCAGGTGGCCGTGGTGCTGCAGAAGAACGTCCTGTTCTCCGGCACCATCAAGGACAACCTGCGCTGGGGCAACCCGAACGCCACCGACGAAGAGATGATCGAAGCCTGCAAGCTCGCCCAGGCCGATGAGTTCATCCAGCTCTTCCCCGATAAGTACGACACCTGGATCGAGCAGGGCGGCTCGAACGTTTCGGGCGGCCAGAAACAGCGCCTTTGCATTGCGCGCGCGCTGCTCAAAAAGCCGAAGGTCCTGATCCTGGACGATTCGACCTCCGCTGTCGATACCCGCACCGACGCGCTGATCCGCAAAGGCTTCCGGGAATTTATCCCCGAAACCACCAAGATCATCATTGCCCAGCGCGTCGCCAGCGTGGAGGACGCCGACCGCATCATCATGATGGAGGGCGGCCGCATCACCGCGATCGGCAGCCATCAGGAGCTCATGCGGACCTGCCAGGTCTACCGCGAGACCTATGAAAGCCAGAACCGCGCCAAAAACGAAACTGTGGCAGGAGGTGACAAGGATGCCCAATAACGCTTCGACCGAACGCGGCAAGCGCGCCCCCAAGGGCGTAATGCCCCGGCTGATCCGCACCGTCTTTTCGTTTTACCCGGTGCTGCTTCCCATCACCATCGCCTGCATCCTGATCAACGCCATCGTCAGCTCGATGCCGTCGGTCTTTATGCAGAACGCAATGGCCATTGTGGAAGATACCTACGCCGCCGGCGATTGGGCCGCAGCCGCAGGCCCGATCATGCGGCTGGTCGCCATCCTTGTGGTGCTGTACGTCATCAGCCTGGCGGCCGGCGCGGCCTTCAACCAGCTCATGGCCGTCATCACCCAGGGCACCCTGGCCAAACTGCGTGAAAAGATGTTTGACCACATGCAGGACCTGCCCATCCGCTATTTTGACACCCACAGCCACGGCGATATCATGAGCTTTTATACCAATGATATCGATACGCTGCGCCAGCTCATCAGCCAGAGCCTTCCGCAGCTGACCATCTCGGCCGTGACCCTTGTCAGCGTCTTCTGCATCATGGTGTATTACAGCATCTGGCTCGCCATGGTCGTGCTCTGCGGCGTGGTTGTCATGTTCTTCACGGCGCGGTATGTCAGCGGCCATTCTTCCCGCTACTTCCTGCAGCAGCAGATCACCATCGCCAAAACCGAAGGCTTCATGGAAGAGATGATGAACGGCCAGAAGGTCATCAAGGTGTTCTGCCATGAGGACGGCGCCAAGGCGGATTTTGACAAAGTCAACGATGAACTGTTTGAAAACAGCCGCAACGCCAACCGGTATGCCAACATCCTGATGCCGCTGCTCGCCAATCTCGGCAACGTGACCTATGTCATTGTCGCGCTGGTCGGCGGCGCGCTGCTGCTCAGCGGCGCGCCCAACCTCAGCCTTTCCGGCATGGCGCTCAGCATCAGCATTGTGGTGCCCTTCCTCAACATGACCAAGCAGTTTGCCGGCGCGATCGGCCAGGTTTCCAACCAGGTCAACATGGTTGTCATGGGCCTGGCCGGCGCCCACCGCATCTTTGCGCTGCTGGACGAGGAACCCGAAACCGACGACGGCTACGTCACCCCTGTCAACGCGCGTGAAAAGGCCGACGGCAGCCTGGAAGAATACCCCGAGCGCACCAACGTCTGGGCCTGGAAGCACCCCCACCACGACGGCACCATCACCTACACCCGCCTGCGGGGCGATGTGCGGTTCTATGACGTGGATTTCGGCTATGTGCCCGAAAAGACCGTCCTGCACGACATTTCCCTGTATGCAAAGCCGGGCCAGAAGGTGGCCTTCGTTGGCTCCACCGGCGCCGGCAAGACCACCATCACCAACCTGATCAACCGTTTCTACGACATCCAGGACGGCAAGATCCGCTACGACGGCATCAACATCCGCAAGATCAGGAAGGCCGACCTGCGCCACTCTCTCGGCATCGTGCTGCAGGACACCAACCTCTTCACCGGCACGGTGATGGAGAACATCCGCTACGGCAACCTGGACGCCCACGACGACGAGTGCATCGCCGCCGCCCGCCTGGCCGGCGCGGACGACTTCATCCGGCGGCTGCCCGACGGCTACAACACCATGCTGACCGGCAACGGCGCGAACCTGTCGCAGGGACAGCGGCAGCTGCTGGCCATCGCCCGGGCGGCCGTGGCCGACCCGCCGGTCATGATCATGGATGAGGCGACCAGCTCCATCGACACCCACACCGAGGCCATCGTGCAGCGGGGTATGGACGCGCTGATGACCGGGCGGACCACCTTCGTCATCGCGCACCGCCTGTCCACCGTGCAGAACGCCGACGCCATCATGGTGCTGGACCACGGCCGCATCATCGAGCGGGGCACCCACGACCAGCTGATCGCCCAGCACGGCACCTACTACCAGCTGTACACCGGCGCGCTGGAGCTGGACTGAGCCCGTTTGCGCCCCCGCGCACCCCTGTTTGACCCAACGCATCCCCCGTCCCGCGCGGACGGGGGATTTTTTGGTTGCATTTTCAGGCCCGGGGGTTTATAATGTAAGGCTGAACGACGCGTCTGTGAGGAGGGCCCATCATGCAGTACGGTATATTCATCCGCCCGGCGGCCACCATCTACGACCAGCCCGCGCCCACCCAAACCGGGGCGGACGGGGGGCTGCTGTCCACCATTGGGGACGAGGGGCTGTACGGCCAGACCTGCCAGGTGCTGGAGGAGGCCGGGGCGATGGTGCGGGTGCGCACCTTTTACGGCTACCCCGGCTATGCGGCGCGGGCTGACCTGCGCATCGTCCCGGAGGGGGCGCTGCGGGCCTACCTCGCCGCGCCGGCGGTGATGGCCGCCCGGGCCGCCGACCTGCTGGCCGCGCCGCAGGTGGCGGGGGCGGTGCTGCTGACGGTGGGCCGCGGGGCCCGGCTGCGCCTTGCCCCCCTGCCGGAAGGGGAGGGGAAGCCCGACGGCTGGACCCGGGTGCTGCTGGCGGACGGCCGGGCGGCCTGGGTGTGGGATACCTCCCTCGAGCCGCTGCGCTGGGAGGAGGACGCCGTCTTTGCCATGCGGGAGGGCCTGCCCTTTGACGAGGCGCTGGCTTTCGCCCTCGGCGCCGCGCCGGGGGGCCTCGCGGCCCGGGCCCTCGACCGCTGGCACGGCGGCAGGGAAGAAGCCTTCCGCCGCGCCGTCTGCGAGACGGCCCGCAAGTACCTGGGGGTGCAGTACCGCTGGGGCGGCAAGGCGTGGGACGGGGTGGACTGCTCCGGCCTTGTCAGCGATGCGTACATGCAGTGCGGGGTGCTGATCTACCGCAACGCCCAGATCAAAGAGGGGTGGCCGATGCGGCCCATCCCGCGGGGGGCGGCGCAGCCGGGGGACGCCCTCTACTTCCCGGGGCACATCGCGCTCTACCTGGGGCAGGGGATGTACATCCACTCCACCGGGGCGGCGGCCAGCGGCGGGGTGGTGCTGAACAGCCTGGACGCGGCCAGCGGGCTCTACCGCGCCGACCTGGACGAGAAGATGACCTGCGCCGGCAGCATATTCTAAGCTGGTATACTGGCAGAAAAGGAGAGACGGTATGAAAGCCTTTGACCTGCACTGCGACACCCTCAGCGCCCTGCGCCGGGCCGAGGGGGAGGGCCGGCCCCTCTCGTTTGTGCACAATGACCTGCACATCGACCTGGAAAAGCTGGAGGCCGGGGGGTACATGCTGCAGTGCTTTGCGGCCTTCGTCGACCTGGGCGGCGGGGAGGACCCGCTGGCCGCCGCCCTCGAGCAGATCGAGCTGTTCGGGCGGGTGATGGAAGCCTGCCCCGACCGCATCGCGCCGGTCTACGCCGCGGGGGACATCGCCCGCAACGCCGCCGCCGGCCGCGTCAGCGCCATGCTGACGGTGGAGGAGGGGGGCTGCTGCAAGGGCAGCCTGGGGGTGCTGCGGCTGCTCTACCGGCTGGGGGTGCGGATGATGACCCTGACCTGGAACTACGACAACTGCCTGGCGGCCTCCAACGTCAAGGAGGAGGGGCCCGCCCTCTGGCCCTGCCCGCCCGACACAGAGCACGGGCTGACCGAGCGGGGCTTTGCCTTCCTGGCCGAGATGGAGCGGCTGCACATGATCGTGGACGTCAGCCACCTGTCCGACAAAGGTTTCTGGGACGTGGTCGGGCACAGCACCCGGCCCTTTGCGGCCAGCCACTCCAACTGCCGGGCGCTGGCCCCCCACTGCCGCAACCTGACCGACGAGATGATCCGCGCCATGGCCGAGCGGGGGTGCATCGCGGGGCTGAACTACTGCCCCGCCTTCCTGGACGACCAGTCTGACCCGGCGGCCTGCCGCAGCACGGCGGGGCTTATCGCGCGGCACGCGGCCCACTTCAAGCAGGTGGGCGGGGCCGGGATGATCGCCCTGGGCAGCGACTTTGACGGCATCGGCGGGCAGCTGGAGATGACCGACTGCTCCAAACTGCCCCTGCTGGAGCGGGCGCTTGGGCAGGAAGGCTTCACCGACGACGAGATCGAGGGCATCTTCTGGCGCAACGCCAGGGCCTTCTTTGAGGAGAATCTGTGATGGACAAGAACATGACCCTGGAAAAGCGGATCGCGGCCGAGCTCTACTCCTACCACGGGCAGATGAGCGTGGTGGTGGACGACCTGCGCGGGCGCCGGGTGGAGATCGGCGCGGACGAGACCTTCGAGACGGCCTCCACCATCAAGGCCTACATCCTGGCGGCCCTCTACCTCGAGGCGGAGCGGGGCCGGGCCCGGCTGGACGATGTCATCGCCTACCGGCCCGAGCACTTTGTGGACGGGTCGGGGATGCTGCGGGCCCTCGGCGTCGGGGCGCAGCTGAAGGTCAAGGACGCCGCCACCATGATGATCATCTGCTCGGACAACATCGCCACCAACATGGTGATCGACTACCTCGGGCTGGATGCCATCAACCGCTGCATCCGGGAGCTGGGCTTTGCCCACACTGTACTGCATAACCCCCTGCACTTCGACCGGTACGAGAAGCTCGGGGACACCACCCCGCGGGACTACGCCGCCCTCTTCGGGCAGCTGGCCCGGGGGGCGCTGGTCAGCCCGCAGGCAAGCCGGGAGATGCTGGCGATCTTCCGCGCGCAGCACTACAACGCCATGCTGACCGCCGACTTCCCGCCCTACTACCTCGACTGCGAGGAGACCGGCGCGGAGGAGCTGATCTGGGTGGCCAGCAAGAGCGGCAGCATGGACGCCTGCCGCAACGACGGCGGCATCGTGCACACCCCCTACGGGGAATATGTGATCGTGCTGATGAACAAGAACTTTGACGACATCATCGAGTACAGCGGCCACCCCGCCATGGTCTACGGGGCGCGGGTGAGCAGGATGATCCTGGACCAGGTCCTGGCCTGCGAGGGCAGGCTGTGGCTGAACGATGCGGAGTGACAGGAGGAAATACCGATGGGTGAGGTTGCGGTGAGCGGGCAGATGC
Organism: Candidatus Faecalibacterium faecipullorum; assembly: GCA_019118985.1. Taxonomy (GTDB): domain Bacteria; phylum Bacillota; class Clostridia; order Oscillospirales; family Ruminococcaceae; genus Faecalibacterium; species Faecalibacterium faecipullorum. The sequence goes on along the minus strand of DWXX01000195.1, from coordinate 6,683 downwards.
TGCTCTTTTTGATCTGTATGACCGGCTTTGCCGGGGTGGTGGACTCGGCGGCCGGGGGCGGCGGGCTGATCAGCCTGCCGGCCTACCTGTTCGCGGGGCTGCCGGTCCACTATACCTACGGCACCAACAAGTTCAGCGCGGCGGCCGGCACCACCTTTGCGGCGGCCCGCTTTTTGAAGGACGGCGCGCTGGACGTCAAGGTGGGGCTGCTGGCGGCGGCGGGCAGCTTCGCCGGCAGCGCGGCGGGCTCGCACTTGGCGGTCATGCTCAGCGACAGGGCGCTGCACCTGATGATGCTGGCCATACTGCCGGTGGCGGCGGCGGTCATCCTGACGCGGTGGCGCACCCCCGACCACGACTGCGGCAAGCTGGCCCTGACAAGGGCGCGGGCGGCGGCCGCCCTCGCCATCGGGGCGGGCATCGGGTGCTACGACGGGCTGTTCGGCCCGGGGACGGGCACCTTTGCCATCATCGCCTTCACCACCCTGATGGGGTACGACATGCGGCGGGCGAGCGGCAACGCCAAGCTGCTCAACCTGGCCAGCAACTACGCCAGCCTGGCCACCTACCTGGCGTCGGGGCTGGTGGTCTTTTCCATCGCCATCCCCTGCGCGGTCAGCGGCATTGCGGGCAATTTGATCGGCGCGCGGCTGGCCCTCAAGGGCGGGGCGAAGGTGATCCGCCCCATGATGCTGGCGGTGCTGGTGCTGCTGCTGGGCCGGCTGGGGCTGGAAGCGGCGGGCATCGGCTGAAAGGGGAGCTGCAGCAGACCATGACCGACTACGAGCTGATGGGCGCGGCCCTGGCCGAGGCCGAACGGGCCGCCGCCCTGGGGGAGGTGCCGGTGGGGGCTGTGGTGGCCCGCCGGGGCGAGATCGTCGCCGCCGCCCACAACACCCGGGAGAGCGAGCGCAACGCCACCCACCACGCCGAGCTGCTGGCCATCGACCGGGCCTGCCGGGCGCTGGGGGGCTGGCGCCTGTGGGAGTGCGAGCTGTTCGTCACCCTGGAGCCCTGCCCCATGTGCGCCGGGGCCATCGTCAACAGCCGCATCCGGCGGGTGGTGTACGGCGCGGCCGACCCCAAGGCGGGGTGCTGCGGGTCGGTGACAGACCTGTTCGCCCTGCCCTTCAACCACCGCCCGGCGGTGGAGCGCGGCCTGCGGGCCGAGGAGGCGTCGGCGCTGCTGGCAGACTTCTTCGCCCGGCTGCGGGCCGGGCGGGCCGGCCGCCCCAAGTGGAAAAAGCCGCCCGCCCCCGCCGCAGAAGGGGAGAAGGGCTGACGTTTTGTTTTTTGCGGGGGATTTTTTCGTCCCCCTCTTTTCTTTTTCGCCCGGATGGTGTATACTATACAATGGCATCTTGCCGAAACCGGCGGGATATTGCCGACTACCAACAGACCAAACGCAGGAGTAACAGCCCATGCAGCAGGATGATTTCGAGCTGACCTTTGACCTCGAACCGCCCCCGCCGCGGCCCCAGACGCGGGCCCAAACGCCCCATACGCAGCCCCCGCAGCCCCAGCCGCAGCCCGCGGCGCGGCCCCAGACGGCCCCCCTTGTGCGGGCGGCGCGGGGGGTGCTGATCTCGGGCGGGGACCGGGGCATCGGCGCGGCGGCGGCCCGGGCCTTCTACCGGGCCGGGTACCGGGTGGCGGTGCTCTACCACACCAACGCGGCGGCGGCGGCAGCCCTCGAGGCGGCCCTGCCCGGCTGCGTGGCCCTGCAGTGCGACGTGGCCAGCCGCGCGGCCTGTGAGGCGGCCTTCGCGGCGGCCGAGGCGGCGCTGGGCCATCTGGACATCCTTGTCTGCAACGCGGGCATCGCCCAGCAGAAGCTCTTCACCGACATCACGCCGGCGGAGTGGCAGCGGATGCTGGACGTCAACCTGACCGGGGCCTTCCACCTCTGCCAGCTGGCGCTGCCGGGGATGATCCGGCGCAGGTGGGGGCGCATCCTCACCGTCAGCAGCATGTGGGGGCAGACCGGCGGCAGCTGCGAGGTACACTACTCGGCGGCCAAGGCCGGGCTGATCGGCCTGACCAAGGCCCTGGCCCGGGAGGAGGGGCCCAGCGGCATCACCGCCAACTGCGTGGCCCCCGGCGTCATCGACACCGACATGATGGCCGCCTTCACCCCCGCCGACCGCGAGGCTTTGGCCGGCGAGACCCCGGTGGGCCGGCTGGGCAGCCCCGAAGAGGTGGCGCGGGCCCTGCTGTTCCTGGCGGGGGAAGAGGCCGGGTACATCACCGGGCAGGTGTTCGGGGTGAACGGCGGGCTGGTGATATGACCGGCCCCCTGCGTGAAAAGGAGGTAAAACGATGGGCATGACCTTGAAAGAAATGCTGCGCCAGGGCGCCAGCGACGGCGTCGTCAACGCCGACGAGGTGCGCGCGCTGGCACTGGAGTGCGGCCTGGATACCGAGAGCCTGTACACCATCCTGGAGGACCGGGGGATCAAGATCCAGGAGAACGAGGGCTCCCTCGACGTGGACGGCATCCTGGCCGAGGTGGAGAGCGCCGAGAACGCCCTCGACGACGACTATATCGAGCCGGAGGAAGAGCGGGTCGAAGAGAACCCCGCCGACCTCAAGGCCGCTATGGACGAGCTGCTGGACGACCCGGTCAAGAACTACTTAAAGCAGATCGGCCAGATACCCCTGCTGTCGGCCGAGCAGGAGGTGGAGCTGAGCCAGCGCATCCACGCGGGGGCCGAGGCGGCCCGCATCCTGCAGGCCGACCGCCGCAAGTACAACCGCCCCGACTACATCAGGCGCAACACCGCCCGCTTCTCCTTTGAAGAGGACGAGACCGCCCCCGACTATGAGGAGGAGGACGCCGAGGACGCCGAGGACCGCAAGGACAAGGAGCGCCCCGAGGACGCCGCCGAGGACGCCGCCGAAGAGCAGGAGGCCCTTGAGGCGGTGGAGGGCGGCCCCCTGTCGGACGAGCGGCGGGAAGAGCTGCTCAAGACCCGGATGGACGGCCTGAACGCCCGCCGCAGCCTGAGCGAGGCAAACCTGCGGCTGGTGGTGTCCATCGCCAAGAAGCACGTGGGGCATAACCTGGCCTTCCTCGACCTGATCCAGGAGGGGAACATCGGCCTGATCAAGGCGGCCGAGAAGTTCGACTGCGCCCGGGGCTTCCGTTTTTCGACCTACGCCACCTGGTGGATACGCCAGGCCATCACCCGCGCCATCGCCGACCAGGCCCGGACCATCCGCATCCCGGTGCACATGGTCGAGACCATCAACCGGATGCGCCAGGCCACCAGCCAGCTGGTCTACCAGAACGGCCACGAGCCCACCGCCGAGGAGCTGGCCAAGGCCATGGACATGACGGTGGAACGTGTGCGGGAAATCCAGCGTATGGCCCAGGAGCCGGCCAGCCTCGAGAGCCCGGTGGGCGAGGAGGAGGACTCCTCCCTGGGGGACTTCGTCGCCGACGAGAACGCCGAGGCCCCCGGCAAGGCGGCCGACCGCGCCATGGTGGCCCAGCAGATCAACCAGGCCCTCAAGAGCCTGACCCCCCGGGAGGAGAAGGTCATCCGCCTGCGCTTCGGCCTGGACGACGGCCGCCCCCGCACCCTCGAGGAGGTGGGCCGGGACTTCGGCGTCACCCGCGAGCGGGTCCGCCAGATCGAGGCCAAGGCCATCCGCAAGCTGCACAGCCGCAAGTGCCTGACGCTGCTCAACGGCCTGATCGAGTGACAGCGCCCTTGCGCCGGCGGCCAAAATATGGTATACTTCTGCATGGCGCAGGCCGCCCGCCCGCGCCGTGCAGCCCGCTGCGCCATCGCCAAGCGGTAAGGCAGGGGACTTTGACTCCCCCATTGGCAGGTTCGACTCCTGCTGGCGCAACCAAACCCCCTCAGACGGCATGTCTGCGGGGGTTTTTGTTTTGGGTAATTTGGGTGGTTTCGGTACTTTTGGAAAAGGGTGTGGTTTGGGTAATTTGCTCGTTTTGAGGGGGTTTTACCGGGAATACCTATCCTTTGGAAAGTACGCAAAGTACCGGGAATACCCGCCGGGGGGCTCTCAGTCAGTCGCTGCGCTCCTGACCGGCAGCACCGCGTACCCTTGTCAAGTGAAACTTTTCCTCAAAATGCGTCAGACAGCCGCGGGCTGGCTGGCGCGGTCGAAGGCGTACTGGCGGCCGCTGTGGGTGCTGGAGAGGATGCGGCAGCGCACGCCGCTGCGCTCGGCCAGCAGGGGGGTGAGCTTGTCCAGCTCTTTGGCCAGGGCCTGCCCGCTGGAGACCGGGCAGCAGCCCGCAAGCGCCTCGCAGGCGGCCATGAGGCCCTTGGCGTTGGTCTGCCATTTGCCGCCGTGCTCGTCCAGCTGGGCCAGCACCGTCTGGACCAGGGGGTCCTGGTCGTAGCCGTCGGCCAGGGCGGCCCGCTCGGCCTCGGCGGGGGTGCCCAGGCTGCGCCAGAGGCAGCGCGCCTTGTCAAAGCGGAGCACCAGGCGCTTGTCCTCCACGTCGCGGCCGGTCAGGTCGAGGACGGTCTGGCTGTCCTCCCGCTTGGAGCGTGTCAGGACCACGGCCGCGTCCGCCGCGCCGAAGATGCCGTTGGAGCCGGCGATGCGGTTGAAGGGGTCGGTGTCGTCGCTGGTCTTGCGCAGGTGGTGGATCACCACCAGGCAGACGCCCAGCCGGTCGGCCAGGGCCTTCAGCGCGCCGACGTCGGCATAGTCGGCGGCGTACACACTGCCGGCCGCGCCGGCGTCAGCCCCCCGCACCTTCTGCAGGGTGTCGATCACCATCAGCTTGCAGTCGGGGTGGTGGGCGGCGAAGCTCTCGAGGTAACACACCAGCCCGTCGGCGATGGTGGGGGCAGCCGTCTCGAAGTAGAGGGTGCGGCTGCCGCCCCCCTCGCCGGCCAGGCGCCCCAGCCGCTTTTGCAGCCGCTGCCTGCCGTCCTCCAGGGCCAGGTACAGGCAGGTGGCCTGCCTGGTGGGCATACCCAGGAAGGGCTCCCCCCGGCTGACCGCCAGGCAGAGCTGCAGCGCCAGCCAGCTCTTGCCGTACTTCGGGGGGGATGCCAGCAGCACCAGCCCCTGGGGCAGAAAGTCCTCCACCAGGTAGTACAGCTCGGGCAGGGGGTGGGCCATCAGCGCCGCCGAGGAGAACCACGACCCCGTCTCGACGTTCTGCTCGATGAAGCCGACGGGGTCGGCCTTCCAGGCGTCGCGGCAGGCGTGCAGGGCCGCCTGGAACCGCTCGGGGGGGATGCCCCAGCCGCCCTGGCCCCGCTCGTCCACGGCCAGGCGGCAGAGCTTGTCCATCCGCCGCTTGCGCTCGGCGGCGTCGGGGCTGTCCCAGCACAGGGCGAAGGCCCGGGGCTTGAGGGCCCCCTCGGCGGTCAGCACCCGCATCTCCTGGTCAAAGTATTCGTTGGTTGTCATATCAAAACCTCTCTTTCTTCGGGCCCCCGCAGGGGCGTTTCGTTTGGACGCCCCCATGATACCACCCCCCGCGCCGCCGCGGCAGTGTGTCCTTTTGCGGGCAGTTTGCGTTCGAAAAAAGGGAGGTTTTCTTCCCCTTTTTTTGACGCATCCTGCGGAAAACTCCCCCCTTGACAAGGGCGCGCGGTGCTGCCGGTGACGTCCCCCTCAGACGCGGCCTGACGGCCGCGCCAGCTCTCCCGCACGCGTGGGAGCCTATAAGGAATGGATTAAAATAGGTACTCCTGTAACTGACTGTACATAACAGCTACGCACCTTGAACCGAAGCCATCTAAATCCCTACATTATAGCCTCCCACGCGTGCGGGGGAGGTGCCGAACGAAGTGAGGCGAAGGGGGCCTGCCCGCCGGCAGCGCGCATCGGGAGAGCTAGCGCGCGAAGCACGTTTGAGAGGGGCGCGTACAACACAAAAACCGCCCCCGGGCGGGGGCGGCTGGGTGTATTGGGGCTGTGGTTCGCGCTTTACTTGTGGCTGGGCACCATGACCTCCAGGCCGCCCATGTAGGGCTGCAGGCACTTGGGGATGGTGACGCTGCCGTCGGCCTGCAGGTGGTTCTCCAGGAAGGCGATCAGCATGCGCGGCGGCGCGACGCAGGTATTGTTCAGGGTGTGGGCCAGATAGCTCTTGCCGTCGGCGCCCTTGACCCGGATGTGCAGCCGGCGGGCCTGCGCGTCGCCGAGGTTGGAGCAGCTGCACACCTCGAAGTACTTCTGCTGGCGGGGGCTCCATGCCTCGATGTCGCAGCTCTTGACCTTGAGGTCGGCCAGGTCGCCCGAGCAGCAGACCAGCTGCCGCACCGGGATCTCCATGTTCCGGAACAGCTCGACCGAGTAGCGCCACAGCTTCTCGTACCAGTCGTTGCTCTCTTCGGGGCGGCAGACCACGATCATCTCCTGCTTTTCAAACTGATGGATGCGGTAGATGCCCCGCTCCTCGATGCCATGGGCGCCCTTCTCCTTGCGGAAGCAGGGGCTGTAGCTGGTCAGGGTCAGCGGCAGCTTGGCCTCGTCGATGGTCTGATCGATGAAGCGGCCGATCATGGTGTGCTCCGAGGTGCCGATCAGGTAGAGGTCCTCGCCCTCGATCTTGTACATCATGGCGTCCATCTCGGGGAAGGACATCACCCCCTACACCACGTTGCCGTGCATCATGAAGGGCGGAATGACATAGGTGAAGCCCTTGCCGAGCATGAAGTCGCGGGCATAGGCCAGCACAG
>DWXX01000194.1 GCA_019118985.1 Candidatus Faecalibacterium faecipullorum | reverse complement strand
ACCGTGCCGAAGGCGGGGTTTTCAAATACGGTCAGGTTCTGCATAGACTTGCTTCCTTTCTTTGGGCCCCTGTGCGGGGCGGTTTTTGTTTGCAAGCCCATGATACCACCCCCCGCGCCGGCGCGACAGTGTGTCCTTTTGCGAGCCATTTGCGTTCGAAAAAAGGGAGGTTTTCTTCCCCTCGCCCCTTGACAAGCCTCCCGGCGGGTATTCCCGGTACTTTGCGTACTTTTGGAAAAGGGGGTGGTTTGGGTACTTCGCCCCTTTTGAGGGCGTTTTACCGGAAATACCCATACTCTGAAAAGTACCCAAAATACCGGCAAAATACCGAAATTACGCACAAACAAACCCCCCTCAGACAGATCGTCCGAGGGGGGTTCGGGTCAGTCGAGCAACCCGCCTTACCTCACAATGAGACTCTTCCCCGTCATCTCCCTGGGCTGGGGCAGGCCCATCAGGTCCAGCATGGTGGGGACAAGGTCGGACAGGACGCCGCCCCCCCGCAGGGTGAAGGCGCTGCCGGCGCCGATCACCACGCAGGGCACGGGGTTGGTGGTGTGGGCGGTGAAGGGGGTGCCGTCCTCGTTCTTCATCTTGTCGGCGTTGCCGTGGTCGGCGGTCAGGATGACCTTGCCGCCGGCGGCCAGCACCGCGTCGATCACCCTGCCGGCGCACTGGTCCACCGCCTCGACGGCCTTGACCGCCGCGTCAAAGACGCCGGTGTGGCCCACCATGTCGCAGTTGGCGAAGTTGAGGATGATGACGTCGTACTTGCCGCTTTCGACCCGCTTGACGCACTCGTCGGCCACCTCGGGGGCGCTCATCTCGGGCTTGAGGTCGTAGGTCGCCACCTTGGGGCTGGGGATGACGCAGCGGTCCTCGCCGGCGAAGGGCTCTTCCCGCCCGCCGTTGAAGAAGAAGGTGACGTGGGCGTACTTCTCGGTCTCGGCGATCCGCAGCTGGGTCATGCCGAGGTTGGCGATGTACTCGCCCATCACGTTGGTCAGGTCCACCGGCGGGTAGGCCACCTCGCAGTTGGGCATGGTGGCGTCGTACTCGGTCATGCAGACGTAGTTGACCGCAAAGCGGCCGTACCGCCGCTGGAACCCGTCGAAGGCGTCGTCCACAAAGATGCGGGTCATCTCGCGGGCGCGGTCGGGGCGGAAGTTGATGAAGACCACCGTGTCCCCCGCCTGCACCCGGCCCCCCTCGCAGGTGATGCAGGGGAGGACGAACTCGTCGGTGACGCCATTTGCATAGCTGCGCTCGATGCACTCTTTCCAGTTTGCGGCGCGCTCGCCCTCATTGTAGACGAAGGCGGCGTAGGCTTTCTCCTCCCGGTCCCAGTTCTTGTCGCGGTCCATGGCGTAGTACCGGCCGGTGACGGTGGCGATGGTGCCGATGCCGATGGCGTCCAGCTTGTCCTGGACGTTCTGCAGAAAGCGCTCGCCGTCGTGGGGGTCGGTGTCGCGGCCGTCCATGATGGCGTGGATATACACGTCCTTTGCGCCCAGGGCCCTGGCCATGTCCAGCAGGCCGAACAGGTGGTCCTCATGGCTGTGGACGCCGCCGGTGCCCATCAGGCCCATGAAGTGGATGGCCTTGCCGGCGTCGATGGCCTTCTTCATGTTGCGGACCAGCACCTCGTTGCGCTGCATCTCGCCGTCCTGGATGGACTTGGTGATGAGGGTCAGCTGCTGGTAGACGATGCGGCCGGCGCCGATGTTGGTGTGGCCCACCTCCGAGTTGCCCATCTGGCCGTCGGGCAGGCCGACGCTCATCCCCGACGCGCCGATGGTGACGTGGGGGCAGGTATCGAACAGGTGGTCAAGGTAAGGGGTCCTGGCGGCGGCGATGGCGTTGCCGTAGGTCTGGTCGGGCACCCAGCCGAAGCCGTCCAGGATGCAGAGCATCATGGGTTTCTTTGCCATAGTGTGTCAAATCCTTTCAAACAGGGGTTCAGCCGTTGGACGCGGCGCTGACGATGACGGCGAAGTCCGCCGCCTTGAGGGACGCGCCGCCGATCAGGCCGCCGTCCACGTTCTTCTTGGCCACCAGCTCCTCGCAGTTTTTGGCGTTCATGCTGCCGCCGTACTGGATGGTGACAGCCTCGGCGACGGCCTCGCCATACAGCTCGCCGATCACCTTGCGAATCTGGGCGCAGACCTCCTCGGCCTGGTCGGCGGTGGCGGTGCGGCCGGTGCCGATGGCCCAGACCGGCTCGTAGGCGATGATGACGTTGGCCATCTGCTCGGCGGTCACATCCCGCAGGGCGATCTTGGTCTGCATCCGCACCAGCTCCTCGGTGACCCCCTCTTCCCGCTGCTGCAGGCTCTCGCCCACGCAGATGATGGTCTTGAGGCCGGCATGCAAAGCCGCCCGGGCCCGCTTATTGACGGTCTGGTCGGTCTCGGCAAAGTACTGCCGCCGCTCCGAGTGGCCGACGATGACGTACTCCACACCCAGATCGGTCAGCATCTCGGCGCTGACCTCGCCGGTGTAGGCGCCCGACGCCTCAAAGTGGACGTTCTCGGCGCCGACGCGGATGTTGGTGCCGCGGGTCTTTTCCACCGCGGTGACAAGGTCGGTGTAGGGGGTGCAGATGACCACCTCGCAGCTGGCATCCTTGACGGCGGGGATCAGCTCGTCGATCAGCCGGGCGGCCTCGGCGGCGGTCTTGTTCATCTTCCAGTTGCCGGCGATGACGGCCTTGCGCTTTGCTTTATCCATAGCTTTGGGTCCTCCTTATCGTTACCCACAACAAAAAGGGCGCGGCGGCGCCGTGCCGCCGCACCCGGTGTGTGCTGTACAGTGGCTTATGCGTTCTGGATGACGGCGATGCCGGGCAGCTCCTTGCCCTCCAGGTACTCCAGCGAGGCGCCGCCGCCGGTGGAGATGTGGGTCATCTTGTCGCCCAGGCCCATCTGCTGGACGGCCGCCGCGCTGTCGCCGCCGCCGATGACGGTGGTGGCGTCGCTCTCGGCCATGGCCTTGGCCACAGCCAGGGTGCCGGCTGCCAGGGTGGGGTTCTCAAAGACGCCCATGGGGCCGTTCCAGACCACCGTCCTGGAGGCCTTGACCGCGTCGGCGAACAGCTTCATGGTCTCGGGGCCGATGTCGCAGCCCTCCATGTCGGCGGGAATCTCGCTGATGGGGTAGACCTTGGTCTCGACCGCCGCGTCGATGGGGTCGGGGAAGGCGTCGACGCAGACGGTGTCCACCGGCAGCAGCAGCTTGACGCCCCTGGCCTTGGCCTTTTCCATCATTTCCTTGCAGTAGTCGATCTTGGAGTCGTCGCACAGGCTCTTGCCGATCTCATAGCCCTGCGCCTTGACGAAGGTGTAGGCCATGCCGCCGCCGATGATGAGGGTGTCCACCTTCTCCAGCAGGTTGGAGATGACGTTCAGCTTGTCGGCCACCTTGGCGCCGCCCAGAATGGCGGTGAAGGGCCGGACGGGGTCGTTGACGGCGTTGCCGAGGTACCGAATCTCCTTCTCCATCAAATAGCCCACGGCGGTGTCCTTGATGTAGTCGGTGACGCCGGCGGTGGAGCAGTGGGCGCGGTGGCAGCTGCCGAAGGCGTCGTCCACATAGGCGTCGGCCAGGCTGGCCAGCTCCTGTGAGAAGGCGGGGACGTTCTTGGTCTCCTCCTTGCGGAAGCGGGTGTTCTGCAGCAGCACCACGTCGCCATTGTTCATCGCGGCGACGGCGGCCTTGGCGTGCTCGCCCACCACGTTGTCGTCGTCGGCAAAGACGACTTCCCTGCCCAGCTTGGCGCTCAGGGCCGCGGCGACGGGGGCCAGGCTGAACTTGGCCTCGGGGCCGTTCTTGGGCTTGCCCAGGTGGCTGCACAGGATGACCTTGGCCCCGTCGTTCACCAGCTTCTGGATGGTGGGCAGGGCCGCGTTGATGCGGTTCTCGTTGGTGATGACGCCGTCCTTCATCGGGACGTTGAAGTCGCAGCGCACCAGCACCTTCCTGCCGCAGTAATTCTGATCGTCGATGGTCTTCTTACCTAAACCCATTGTTCTAAACTCCTCTCAAATCTTTGATATGCCTGAAGTGAGTTTTTGCACCGCGGGTCTCCCCGTAGATACCTCTATTATATACAAATCCCCCCTGCAAAGCAAGAAGTTCTTTGCGGATTCTTTGACAAAGCGGCCCGGCCGTGCTATCATGGAGGCACAAGCCCCTCACCCACCCCCAAAGGAGGTACCCGCTATGGAAAGACCCGTTCTGCTCGTGCTGGCTGCCGGCATGGGCAGCCGCTACGGCGGCACCAAGCAGCTGGACCCCGTCGGCCCCGGCGGCCAGCTCATCATTGATTACTCCATCTACGACGCCCGGCGCGCCGGCTTTGAGAAGGTCGTGTTCATCATCCGCAAGGAGCACGCCGCCGCCTTCCACGCCGCCATCGGCGACCGTCTTGGCCGCCTGATGGAGGTGGCGTACGCCTTCCAGTCCCTTGACGACCTGCCCGCGGGGTTTGCCGTCCCCGCCGGGCGGACCAAGCCCTTCGGCACCGGGCAGGCGGTGCTCAGCGCGCGGCGGCTGGTGCGCGGGCCCTTCGCCGTCATCAACGCCGACGACTACTACGGCCCCGAGGCCTTCCGCGAGGTCTACAACTGCCTCTCCGCCCACCCGGACGGCGAGAAGTACCAGTACTGCATGGTGGGCTACCAGGTCAAGAACACCGTCACCGCCAGCGGCAGCGTCTCCCGCGGGGTCTGCGAGGTGGGCCCCGACGGCATGCTGCAGAGCGTCACCGAGCGCACCCAGATCGTCCAGGGCCCCGACGGGGTCATCCGCTACGCCGACGGCGGCGGGTGGGTCGCCCTGGCCCCCGACACCCTGGTCAGCATGGGCATCTGGGGCCTTGGCGCCAGCTTCATGCAGGAGGCCGAGGCCCGCTTCGCCCCCTTCCTGGCCGCGAACCTGCCCGGCAGCCCCCTCAAGTGCGAATACTTCCTGCCCACCGTCGTCTCCGACCTCATCACCGAGGGCAAGGCCCAGGTGCGTATGCTCCGCAGCCGCGACAAGTGGTACGGCGTCACCTACCGCGAGGATAAGCCCGCCGTCGCCGCCGCCATGGCCCGCCTGACCGCCGCAGGCGTCTACCCTGAGACGTTCTGAACAAAGCAAAGCCCTGTGGGTCTCCACAGGGCTTCCGCTTTATCTGCTGCGCCCCGCCAGTATCTCCCCGCAGCTCAGGCCGTACTTGCGGGCGATGTCCCTGGCGTAGCTCAGCCCGTCGGGGGTGGTGCGCAGGATGCGGTAGCTGCGGGTGCCGTCGGCGACGCTCTCCATCTGGGCCACCAGGTTGTCGATGCAGCCGGTGCGGCCGGGGGTGGCGTTGAACTGCCCCACCTGCTGGGTCAGCTCGTGGATGTGGGTGACGTACACCCCGCCGCAGCCGATCACCGCAATGGCCCGCAGCACCTCGCCGGCGATGTACCCGCCCTCCAGAAGGCTGGTGGAGCTGAAGCTCTCGTCCATCAAAAGCAGGTCGTCCCCCTGCAGCCGGCGCAGGATGGCGCTCATCCGGGCGCACTCGCTCTCCAGCCGGCCCTTGCCGTAGTTGTCCTCGTCCGAGGTGGGGAAGTGGGTGAAGATGCACCGCACCGGGCTCATCACCGCGGCCCGGGCCGGCACCAGCAGCCCCAGCTGGAAGAGGGCCTGCGCCATCCCCACCGAGTAGCAGAAGATGGACTTGCCCCCGTGGTTGGGCCCGGTGACCAGGTAGAACCGCCCCTTTTCGTCGTAGCCAAAGTCGTTCGACACCACCAGGCCGCCCCCCTCGCTGTGCAGCGCCAGCATGGGGTTTGCGACGCCCTCAAGGCGCAGGGCGTGCTCGGCCATGGGGCGTATCTCGGGCCGGCAGAGGGGGCAGCCCTGGGCCCGCAGCTCCAGCAGGAAGGCCGACGCCGCCGACAGAAACCGGAAGTCGTCCAAAAGCCCGATGAAGAAGGCCGTCTCGTCCCGGAAGTACTGGTCGATGACCGGCTCCCAGCTGCGGATGGTCTTGGCGAAGGCGGCGTCCAGCGCCCGGCAGACCGCCTGGTCGAGGGCGTGCTTCTCCTCCTCCCGGGCGGTCTTGGCCAGGCTGGCAAACCCCGAGATGCAGACCATCGGGTCGGCCTTGTCCCGCCCCAGCAGCCTGTCCAGCACGCTGCCCTGGCGGTACTTCTCGGTGTTGAGGGCCAGCAGCCCCACGTCGGTCACCCGCAGGGTGCCGTCCAGGTTGACCCCCAGGGTGATGCTCTTGATGCGGCCGATCTGGTACTGGGTCTTTTCCAGCTGGGCGGTCAGGGCGCGGCAGCTTTCACTGGCCCGCCGCCTTTCCACCTCCTCCCGCAAGGCGGCGAAGCCGGCGCTGCGGATGTCGGCCGCGGCAAGCCGGGTGTGGAACAGCTCCACCAGCTCAAGG
>DWXX01000193.1 GCA_019118985.1 Candidatus Faecalibacterium faecipullorum | reverse complement strand
GGGCAAGGTGCAGGTCAACCGCGGCTACCGCGTCCAGTTCAACAGCGCCATCGGCCCCTACAAGGGCGGCCTGCGGTTCCACCCGTCGGTCAACCAGAGCATCCTGAAGTTCCTGGGCTTCGAGCAGATCTTCAAGAACAGCCTGACCACCCTGCCCATGGGCGGCGGCAAGGGCGGCTCCGACTTTGACCCCAAGGGCAAGAGCGACATGGAGGTCATGCGCTTCTGCCAGAGCTTTATGACCGAGCTGTACCGCCACATCGGCCAGTTCGTCGACTGCCCCGCCGGCGACATCGGCGTCGGCGCGCGGGAGGTCGGCTATATGTTCGGCCAGTACAAGCGGCTGACCAACAGCTTCCAGGGCGGCATGCTGACCGGCAAGGGCCTGACCTTCGGCGGCAGCCTGGTCCGCACCGAGGCCACCGGCTACGGCCTGTGCTACTTCACCGCCGAGGCCCTCAAGTGCATGCGCAGCGACAGCTTTGCGGGCAAGACGGTGGTCATCTCCGGCTCGGGCAACGTCGCCATCTACGCCTGCGAGAAGGCCACCCAGCTGGGCGGCAAGGTGGTCACCATGAGCGACTCCAACGGCTACGTCTACGACCCCAACGGCATTGATCTCGCCTACGTCAAGGACCTGAAGGAAGTCCGCCGCGGCCGCATCAAGGAGTACGCCGAGACCCACCCCTCCGCCACCTATGTGGCCGACTGCAGCCGCATCTGGGAGGTCCCCTGCGACATCGCCCTGCCCTGCGCCACCCAGAACGAGATCAACAAGGCCTCGGCTGAGACCCTGGTCAAGAACGGCTGCACCGTGGTCTGCGAGGGCGCCAACATGCCCAGCACCCCCGAAGCCATTGAGGTCTACCTGTCCAACGGCGTCCTCTACGGCCCCGCCAAGGCCACCAACGCCGGCGGCGTGGCGACCTCCGGCCTGGAGATGAGCCAGAACAGCGAGCGGCTGAGCTGGACCTTTGAAGAGGTCGACGCCAAGCTCAAGGGCATCATGGAGGGCATCTTCCACGCCAGCTATGACGCCTCGGTCGCCGCCGGCGTCGAGGGCAACCTGATGGTGGGCGCCAACTGCGCCGGCTTCCTCAAGGTCGCCACCGCCATGCTGGCCCAGGGCATCACCTACTGATCGCCCCCCAGCATCAATCCAGTAGGAATGAAACCCCGTTCTCCTCTGCGGAGAGCGGGGTTTTTGTCTTGACAGGGCGCCGTTTTCGGCTATACTTGTAGTACAGGTATACAGAATACTCCCATCAAAGGAAAGGAGCCCACGCCCATGCTGAAAACCTACCGCGCCGCGCCCTCCCTGCGCAGCCACGCGCTGAACGCCCTGCTCAAGCTGACCAGCAAGCAGACCCCCCGCACCCAGGCCACCGAGGCCCGCTGCCGCGCCTACATCGACGGCATGGCCAAGACCAACAGCCAGCCCTACCCCTCCCCCACCAAACTGGTGGGCTGCCCGGTGGAGGAGGACAGCGCCTGCGGGATGCAGACCTTCACCTGGGGGCGGCGGCCGGGGTCGGGCCAGCAGGTGCTGGTCTACCTGCACGGCGGCGCCTACATGAACCCGCCCAGCCCCCTGCACTTCAAGATGGCAGCCCGCATCGCCCGGGAGGTGGGGGCGATGGCGGTCTTCCCCATCTACCCCAAGATCCCCGCCCACGGCTGGGCCGACACCTGCCCCAGGCTGCTGGCCCTCTACCAGAGCCTGTGCGCCGAGCACGGGGCGGACAGGATCACCCTGATGGGGGACTCCTCGGGCGGGGGGCTTGCCTTGGGCTTTGCCCACTACCTGGCCGACCGCGGGCTGCCCCAGCCCCGGCAGCTGATGCTGATCTGCCCCTGGTTGGACCTGCACACCGACGGCGAGGGGATGGCCGCCTATGAAAAGACCGACCCCGCCCTCTCGCCCTGGCGGCTGCGGATCATGGGCGAGCTGTGGGCCGGCGGCCGGGACGAGATGTCGAGCCCCTACGTCAGCCCCCTGTTCGGGGATGCGGCGCGGGTGGCCCCCATCACCCTCCTGACCGGCACCCGGGAGGTGCTCTACCCCGACGCCCTCAAGTTCCACCGCGCCCTCGAGCGGCAGGGCGTCGCCCACCGCTTTTACGTCTTTGAGGGGATGAGCCACGCCTTCCCCGCCTTCCCCATCCCGGAGGCCCGCATCGCCCAGGACCTGATGATCCACCTGCTGAAAGAGTGACCCGCCGGGTACGACCGGACGCAAAACGGGAGCCCCATCGCCGGACGGGGCTCCCGTTTTTGCTCTTCATTCCGTTTCAGACGGGCTTTCGGGGGTGTTTTCGGGGGTGGCGGTGATCTGGACGTCGCGGTCGGCGGCGATATAGACCACGATGGTGCTGCCCGACTCGACCATGGTCCCCGGCTCGACGCTGCAGGCCACCACACAGCCCGACGCATAGGAGCCGTCGTTCACCACCATGAAGCAGCTGGGCACAAGGCCGCGGCTCTCCAGCTCGCGGATGGCCCCCTCCTGGGTGAAGCCGATGGTGTTGGGCATCTCGACCATGGCCGGCCCCTTGCTGATGACCAGGCGGATGGTGGTGTTCTCCCCTTCGGGCAGGGCCGTGCCGGCGGCCGGGTCCTGGGTGAGGACGGTGCCGGCGGGGGCGCTGTCGCTGTACTCCTCGGTGACGTAGAACAGATAGATGCCGCTGTACTGGCGGTTGGCCTGGATCTGGGCGTAGGTCATCCCCACAAAGTCGGGCACATACTGCACCGCCGGCGCCTCGGGCTCGCTGTCAGCCGGCGCAGAGGCGGCCGGGGGCGTCGTCTCCGGCTGCCCGGGCTGCCCCGCCCGCCCCAGCAGCCCCCAGAGGGTCAGCAGCGTCAGGATGGCCAGCAAAATCAGGATGCCGGCCAGGATGGCGGTCAGGCTGAGGGCGGGGCGTCCGTCATGCCCGCGGCGGGCGCGCCGGCCGACGGCCTGCAGGGTGCGGGCCTCCTCGCCGGCGGCTTCGGGGCTGGACAGCGCCCGCCCCAGCTGGGGCACCGTCTGGATGCGGCGGGCCGGGTCGAGCTGCAGGCCCAGCTCCAGCGCGTCCGACACATAGGCCGGCAGGCCGGGGTTGAGCCGCCGGGCCGCAGGGTTGGCGTCGGCCACCAGCCTCTGGGCGGCCGGCACCGGGGTCTGCCCGGTCACCATCCGGTAGAACACCGCCGACAGGCTGTACACGTCGGTGTACCGCCCCTCGAACTCGACGGCCGAATACTGCTCGGGGGCCGAGTAGCCCTCGTACAGCTGGCCGTGCAGGCCGCTGCCGGCCGTCCGTAGCCCGATGGTGGCGTAGCCGGCCAGGCGGGCGCGGCCGTTGTCCAGCACCCGGATGTTCTCCGGGCAGATGCCCCGGTGGACCAGCCCCACCTGGTGCATGGCCGCCACCCCGTTCAGGACCGGCTGCAGCATGGCCATGGCCGCCTCGGGGGCGACGGGGCGCTTCTGCTTTTCCAGCCACTGGTCGAGGGGGACGCCCCCCGGGTTTTCCAGCACGGCGTAGACGGTGTTGTTGGCCTCCACCACGTCCAGCACCGCCTCCAGGCCGGTGGCCGGGGTGATCCGCTGGATGGAGCGGTACAAATCGGCAAAGTCCATCCGCGTGGTCTTGAGCAGCACCTCGCTGCCCGGCTTTGCCCGCAGCTGGCAGTCGGCCCCCCGCTCGGCCGAGAGGGTGATGGGCAGGTACTCCTTGATGGTCACCCGGAAGCGGCCGCGGTTCTCCACCCCGCGGTAGAGGATGCCCTCGCCGTCGATGCGCAGCATCTCCCCCACCGTGTACCGCCCGGCCAGCAGCGTCCCCACCGGCAGCGCCCCCGCCTGGCTGCGCCCCGCAAAGGCGCGCCCGCAGTGGCTGCAGCCCGAAGCCCCCGCGGGCAGTTCGGCCATGCAGTAGGGGCACAGGATGTTGCCCTCGTCCATTTCGCTCCCTCTCTTCCTTTTATATAGATGTCCCAACAGCAGGAGCCGGGCCCCTTTGACTGCGGCCCGGCTCCTGTTTGATCTGTTATTCGGGCAGGTCCTCTTCGTTCTCGAGGCTGTGCCAGACGTTCTGCACGTCGTCGTCGTCCTCCAGCGCGTCCAGCAGCTTGCCCATC
>DWXX01000192.1 GCA_019118985.1 Candidatus Faecalibacterium faecipullorum | reverse complement strand
GAGGTATATCCCATGTCCCACCTGAATATCGCATTGCTGCAGATCGCGCCCGGTCCCACGCTGGAAGCGAACCTGCAAAAGGGCCTGTCCGCCTGCCGGCAGGCCCGCCAAAAAGGGGCGGACATCGCCCTGTTCCCCGAAATGTGGAGCATCGGTTACCGCATCTATGACCGGCCGGCGGCGGAGTGGACGGCGGGAGCCATCCCGGCGGACGGAACTTTCGTGCGGGCATTTGGCGCATTGGCACAGGAGCTTGGCATGGCCATCGGCGTGACCTTTCTGGAGCAGTCCCCCGCCGGTGTGCGCAACAGCCTTGTCTTATGGGATCGCTTGGGGCGGCGGGCGCTGACCTATGCGAAGGTGCACACCTGCGACTTTGGCGCCGAACGCCATCTGACCCCCGGGGACGGCTTTTCGGTCTGCACCCTGGACACCGCCTGCGGGCCGGTGGAGGTGGGGGCCATGATCTGTTTTGACCGCGAGTTCCCCGAAAGCGCCCGCATCCTGATGCTGCAGGGGGCAGAATTGATCCTCACCCCCAACGCCTGCCCGATGGAGGTGAACCGCCTGTCCCAACTGCGGGGCCGCGCCTATGAGAATATGCTGGCCATCGCCACCTGCAACTATCCGGCCGGCGTCCCCGACTGCAACGGCCATTCCACCGTCTTTGACGGGGTGGCCTATCTGCCGGATGCCGACGGTTCACGCGACACCTGCATCCTCGAAGCCGGCGGCGCGGAAGGGATCTACATTGCCAAGCTCGATCTTGCGCAGCTGCGCCGGTACCGTGCCGCCGAAGTCCACGGCAACGCCTACCGCCGCCCCACCCTCTACGCCCCCCTGACCAACCCCGAAGTCCGCCCGCCCTTCCTCCGCCCCGACCGCCGGCGGTGATGCAGCGGCTGTTTTTCCAAAAAGTAAAAGGCCAGTTCGGCAAAGTATACTTTTCCGAACTGGCCTTTGTTTCAATTCGTACATAAAAAATATAACATAAACACGTCGTTTGCACAATGTAACACTTGACCAAAATTCGAGTTTATAAAAGTATACTTTTCCGGACTGACCGCACGAGCCTATTTGAAGGAGGGTTATCCATGCATCGAAAACAATGCATATCACTCCTGCTATCCGGCGCGCTTTTCGCAAGCCTGTGCACCGGGTGCAGTCAAACTACGATGGAGCACCATTTTTTTACAGATACTGTGACTGAAACTGAGATCAATACAGAAGTTGTCGAACAGGCTATTACTCCCAAGATTGAGGAATTGCAGGAGATTTTGGGGGATGATTTGAAACTGGAAGTGGGTGTCCTGTCAGATGGAGGTATGTCCTTGAGTGCACCTACAGGTTCACAAGATGAACTGGAAGGTTTGGGGAATATGTATATCGAAATGTCCTTAGATACAGTAGTCTCCCCTGAAACACTAGCAAATGGTATTCAAAACCCTCTTCTCGGAGCTATTATACTCTGTTTTAGTTGCGGTGGTCCCTATGATAACGAAATTAAGCTGAGTGATCTCATGCTTGGTACTGAGAACGCTATCGAACAACTCTGCAGTGCGTTTGAGGAATTAGACACAGAATCATTAGAAGCTCTTAAGACAGAATTGAAACCCGGAAAGGATATATTAACTTTAATGATAATGGGTTATCGGCACTCAGAACGTAATCAATACTATATTGTTGCAATGCTGGCGTCTGCGGCAGGAGGAAATATGGTATGGAAATAAAAGAAATTATTGTGCAATCGGTAATCGGTATAATGTCGATTGCAATGTTTACAGGATGCAGCCGTGATGTAATTGAGCATCAATTTCATATCGAAACTCAAACACAAATTGAATCAGTAACGGATATTATCGATTCAGAAGAAAGCATACAGACTTTTGAAGAATATTTGAAACAACATGGGTTCGAAGCAAAAATAGGATTTTTGACCATTGAACCAGAAGATTTTCTTTTTGATTCCAAAAATCCTCCACCGCTGGACGATGTGTCAATCCGTGACATATCGCCTGAAAAATTGAACGAATGGGTAGCAAACCCTGACAGCAGGCTTTGCATTTACACGGAATGTGAGCCGGATGGCGGGCTGTATGAGCAGCTGCCTATTGTTATGAACCACATGAACAAGTTCTACGTTGCGTTGCAGAGTTTGGGCGACGAGTGGGAAAAAGGTGAAGGGTTCAAGGATAAAACAGATATGTACTTGTTAAGTTCGATGGTCGAGGAGAATGGCAAATACTATCTTGAAACCATATTGACTACTAGATACTCGAAGATTATATAAGCACTAAAATGGAGGCCCCCTATGAAACTTAAAAAGTACATAACCCTGTTACTATCCGCCCTGATGTTTGTGTGCGCCCTGACTGCCTGCGGGCCGGATGTGGAGCATCGGTTTGATACCGAGGAATACTCTGCCCGGGCGGAGGCGACTATGCGGAGCATTGCGCAGCAGCTGGGGCGGGTGGAGAGTTTGGCGAATGGGCATGGCGTCGAGCTGTACGCCGCCTTTGCGGAGTATGAGGATGGACGCCCCGGGCGGCCGGATGGGGATGTGACGGTGACGACTGTTACGCAGGACGCCCTGGACGACTGGGCCGCCCGCCCCGCGCATAAACTGTGCATCTACGCCGAGAGCGGCGATGAGATCGAGGAATACCTCGCCGCCTGGCTGGCGCAGGTGCGGCAGATGTACAGCGCGCTGGACAGCCTGACCGAAGAGCAGTGGCAGGGCCTTGCCGGCGGCACCCTCTCGCTGATGGGCGAGCTGGTGCAGCAGGGCGGCAAGACCTATGTCCAGGCGAGCATAGCCTGCGAATGATCTGACCCCATACCCGGACAGCCCCCTTGCACGGTTCAAAGGCCGATGCGAGGGGGCTGTTTTTGCGGTCTATATCACCCCCACCTGCCCCGCCAGGCACGCCAGCGCTGTGGATACCCCGCAGATGGGCAGGAAGAGGACGTTGAGGACGGCGTACTGCGCGAGCAGGGTGCGGGCGGCGGGGATGGGGTGCGGGGTCTGGCGGGCGAAGGCGGCGCGGTGGAGGCTGCTGCTGACGGCAAGGGCCGACGCGCCGAACAGGCACAGACCGGTCACCGCCGCCGCGGTGGGCAGCCCCGACAGCGCCGCCCCGGCCAGCGCGCTGCGCCAGCCGGACTGCAAGTACAGCTGCAGGCCGACCGCCCCCACCCCCAGCCCGAACAGCATGGCGAACAGGTAGATCAGCACCGGCCCGAAGGCCGACAGCCCCAGCAAAAGCAGAATGGTGGCCCCGAAGGCCGCCGTCAGGTACTCGGCGGCAAAAAGGCCCCAGACCGCCCCCGGCTGCTCAAGGTCGAACAGCCTCGCCCAGTGGCCGAGATAGGCCGACGCAAGGGCCATGGTGCCGGGCTGCTGCCGGCTGAACGCCAGCATCACCCCCGACAGCAGCGCCCCGAACAGGTAGGCCCCCGCCAGTGCCAGACAGGCGGCGGTAAGACTGCCGCCGCGTTTGGCCCGCGGCTGCCGGGGTGCGGCCGCCGGGGCGGCCTGTCCGCTGCGGGCAGCCGGTGCGGCGGGCGGCGGCGGTTTCTCCGCTGTTGCCGCTGTTTCTGCGGCTGCGGCCGGGCGGGAGGACGCCTGCTGCGCCCCCGCCTGCCCTGCCGGCTGCGGTGCCGGCCCGCCCGCGGGCGGAAGGTTCGACGGACTCTGATAGACCCACATACACTTGTCCTCCCCGCCGGGGCTGCATAAGGCAGCCCCGGCCTTTTTTGTGCGGCTGGCAGTCACGGCCGGGTCACCGGCGCGGCTTTTTAGCCCGGGCGGCCCGGCGCGCGCCGGCGCATCCCCCCGCCGCCCCCGACAGGGTCACCAGGGCCAGCCGGGCGGCCTGCGCCGCGTCCGGGGCGCCGCCCCAGGCCAGCTGCAGCCCCAGCAGCGCCAGCGCGCAGGCAAGGCCGAAAGCCCCGCCCCAGACAAGGCCCCGGCTCTTCTGCAGCAGGGCCAGCAGCCAGCCGCCCAGCAGGCTGCCCAGGCAGACCGCCGCGGTGGCAAAGGGCCACGCCGCCCCCGGACCCATGCCGCGGGACGCCATCAGCCAGGCCAGCCCCGCCCCGCTGCCGGCGGCGCAGGCCGCCCCAAAGCCCAGGGCGGCCAGCAGATGGATGGGTATCGCCAGATGGTTTGAATGTACAGACATAAAAAGCGCCTCCCTGCACTATCTCTATGCAGAGGGGCGCTGTGGGTATGCAGGACGGTCTTACTTTTTCGAGCCCTTGGCGTCGGCGGACTTGGCGGCGGGGGCGTTGTCCATGTTCAGCTTCTCCACCGAGCCGATGGCGGTCTTGGTGAAGCGGATCTTGACCCGGTCGCTGCCGGTCTCGAGGACGAAGGTGTCGTCCTTGATGGCGACCACCCGGCCGATCACGCCGCCGATGGTGGTGACCTGGTCGCCGATCTCAAGGCTGTTGCGCATGGCGGCGTCCTTCTTCTCCTGCTTCTTCTGCGGGCGGTAGATCATGAAGTAGAGCAGGACCACCATCAGGCCCAGGGTAAAAAACAAGCTGACCATACTTTCAGTGCCAGTCATGGGAAAAATCTCCTCTCAAAAATTCATTTATCGTTATTATACCGGTTTGTCCGCCCGGATGCAAGGCCAAAAGCGAAAAACATCCAAAATCGGCTCAGATGCGGCTGTCCAGCAGCTTGACGTACCTGTCGTGGAACTGGGTGAAGGAGCCTGCGTCCAGCTCGTCCCGGATCCGCTCCATCAGGTGGTTGTAGAACCAGAGGTTGTGCATCACCGCCAGCCGCATCCCCAGCAGTTCCTCCGCCTTGAACAGGTGGCGGATGTACGCCCGGCTGTAGCTGCGGCAGACCGGGCAGCCGCAGGCGGGGTCGATGGGGCGCTCGTCCCGCTCATACTTGGCGTTCTTGATGTTGATGATGCCGCCCCAGGTGTTCAGGTGGCCGTGCCGCGCGTTGCGGCTGGGCATCACGCAGTCGAACAGGTCCACCCCGCGGAAGACCGCTTCGATGATGTTGCCCGGGGTGCCCACCCCCATCAGGTAGCGGACCTTTTCCCGGGGCATATAGGGCTCCACCTTGCCGATGATGTCGTACATCACCTCGGCGGGCTCGCCCACCGCCAGGCCGCCGATGGCGTAGCCGTCCAGGTCCATCTCGGCGATCTGTTTCATGTGCTCCACCCGCAGGTCGGGGTAGGTGCAGCCCTGGTTGATGCCGAACAGCAGCTGATGGGGGTTGACCGCCTTGCCCTCCGCTTTGAGCCGGGCCATCTCGGCCTTGCAGCGGGCCAGCCAGCGGACGGTCCGCGCGCAGCTGGCCTCGGCGTAGTCGTGCTGCGCGGGGTTCTCGACGCACTCGTCAAAGGCCATGGCGATGGTGGAGCCGAGGTTCGCCTGGATGCGGATGCTCTCTTCGGGCCCCATGAAGATCCGCCGCCCGTCCAGATGGGAGGCGAAGGTGACCCCCTCCTCGGTGATCTTGCGCAGCTTGGCCAGGCTGAACACCTGGAAGCCGCCGCTGTCGGTCAGGATGGGGCCGTCCCACCGGGTGAACTTGTGCAGCCCGCCCATCTCGGCCACCAGCCCGTCCCCCGGGCGCAGGTGGAGGTGGTAGGTGTTGCAGAGCATGACCTGCGCGCCGATGCGCTTGAGGTCATAGGCGGACAGCCCGCCCTTGATGGCGCCGGCCGTGGCGACGTTCTGGAAAGCCGGGGTCTGCACCATGCCGTGGACGGTGCGAAACTCGCCCCGCCGGGCCGCGTGCTCCTGTTTCAAAATGCGGAAGGTGGTAAGTGAAGCCATCTTGTCGATCCTTTCATCCCTGCGCGGAGAACAGCCGCGCGCTGGTGCAGGCAGCGCTGCATCATGCATACCGCTCTATTATATCTGCTGCGGGCCGCTTTTGCAACCGCCGGGGGCGTTTTCTTCCGCCGGGCGTACGTCGACTACCTCGCCCACCTCGCCCGCCAGCGCAAAACTGCCTCTGGAAAAAAGCCGCGGGGTGGCTTGTAATAGGCTCAAACGATCGCACTGAAAAAAGCGGAACCGCTGCGGCGGCTCCGCTTTTTATGTTGACGGCAGTTTCGATCCCCGGTTCAGATCCTCTCCAGCAGGGCGGGGTCGATCTTGCGGTCTTTGAAGTAGTAGGTGCGCTCGTGCTCGCCCAGTTCGCGCAGCACGCGGGCAGGGGCGCCCACAGCCAGGACGTTCGACGGCAGGTCTTTGGTGACCACGCTGCCGGCGCCCACCACCGTGTTGTCCCCGATGGTGACCCCCGGCAGGACGATGACCCCCGCCCCCAGCCAGCAGTTGCGCCCGATGCGCACCGGCATGTTGTACTGGTAATTGCGCTCCCGCAAAGCGCCGAGCAGGGGGTGCCCGGCGGTGGCCAGAATGACGTTGGGGGCGATCATGGTGTAGTCCCCCACATAGATGTGGGTGTCGTCCACCAGCGTGAGGTTGAAGTTGGCATAGACGTGCTGCCCGAAGTGTACGTGCCTGCCGCCGAAGTTGGAGTGGAGGGGCGGCTCGATGTAGCAGCCCTCGCCGATCTCGGCGAACATCTCCCGCAGCAGGGCGGCGCGGCGCGCACCTTCGGACGGGCGGGTCTGATTGTAGTCGTACAGCCGCTCAAGGCAGGCGGTCTGTTCGGCCACGATGTCTGGGTCGTCGGGGAGGTACAGGTCCCCGCTGTGCATCTTTTCGCGTTCGGTCATAGCTGCCTCCTAACAGTTTTTTACAAAATCAGCGTGGCGTCCCCAAAGGAAAAGAAGCGGTACTTTTCCTCTACGGCCGTCTGGTAGGCGCGCATGGTCTTTTCGTAGCCGTAGAAGGCCGACACCAGCATGATGAGGGTGCTCTCGGGCAGGTGGAAGTTGGTGATCAGCCCGTCGATGCAGCGGAAGGGCACGCCGGGATAGAGGAAGATGCTGGTGTTGCCGCTGCAGGCTTTGATCTCGCCGTATTGGGCTGCCACCGCCTCCAGCGTGCGGCAGCTGGTGGTGCCGACGGCGATCACCCGGCGGCCGGCGGCCTTGGCTTTGCGGATCTGGCCGGCGGTCTCCTCGCTGATGGAGTACCACTCGCTGTGCATCTTGTGGTCGGTGATCTCGTCCTCCTGCACCGGGCGGAAGGTGCCGAGCCCCACGTGCAGCGTCACCTCGGCGATGCCCACCCCTTTGGCGCGGATGGCGTCCATCAGCTCGGGGGTGAAGTGCAGCCCGGCGGTGGGGGCGGCGGCGCTGCCCAGTTCTTTGGCGTAGACGGTCTGGTACTGGCTCTGGTCCTCCAGCTGCTTGGTGATGTAGGGGGGCAGGGGCATCTTGCCGAAGGCGTCCAGCTTCTCGTACAGCGTCTCGGTGTCGTAGTGGAAGGTCACCAGCTTGTTGCCGTCCTCCAACGTGTCGTCCACCACGGCGGTGAGGGTGCCGTCCCCGAAGGTGATCAGGTTGCCGGGGTGCATCCGCTTGCCGGGCTTTGCCAGGCACTCCCACTGGTCCCCCTTCACCTGCCGCAGCAACAGCAGCTCGCAGACCGCGCCGGTGGGCTGCTTGACCCCCACGATGCGGGCGGGCAGCACCTTGGAATTGTTCACCACCAGCAGGTCCCCCGGCATAAGATAGTCCGGCAGGTCATGGAAGATGCGGTGCTCGATGGCGTCGCTGTCCCGGTGCAGCACCATCAGCCGCGCTGCGTCCCGCGGGCTGGCGGGCTCCTGCGCGATCAGTTCTTTGGGTAAATCGTACCAAAAATCTTTTTTCAACATGGGATGTATTCGCCTTTCCAGTGGGTTGACACGGGTGCCGTATCAATGTTATCATAAAGTTTATCAAACCGGTCTTTATTATATTGCAAGATGGTCTGGTTTGCAAGCCGTCAGCCGCCGCGGCGCGGCAGGTTTTTGCAAAGGAGAGCCGGTTGCGGCCGGTTTTGGAGGAAAGGAAGGGTGCTGGAAATGAATAAGCAGTTTTACAAGGTGGGCATCGTAGGCGCCACCGGCATGGTCGGGCAGCGGTTCGTGACCCTGCTGGAAGATCACCCCTGGTTCAAGCTGACCGTCCTGGCGGCGTCTGAGCGCAGCGCCGGCAAGACCTATGAGGAGGCGGTGGGCAGCCGCTGGGCCATGCCCGCCCCCATGCCCGAGCAGGTCAAGCAGATGGTGGTGCAGAACGCCGCCGAAGTCGAGAAGATCGCCGCACAGGTGGACTTCATCTTCTGCGCCGTCAATATGCCCAAGAGCGAGATCAAAGCCCTGGAAGAAGCCTACGCCAAAGCCGAGTGCCCGGTGGTGTCCAACAACAGCGCCAACCGCTTCACCCCCGACGTGCCGATGGTGGTGCCTGAGATCAACGCCGACCATGTCGACATCATCCCCGCACAGCGCCGGCGGCTGGGCACCAAGCGCGGCTTCATCGCCGTCAAGTCCAACTGCAGCCTGCAGAGCTACGTCCCCGCCTTCCACCCCCTGATGGAGGAGTTCAAGGTCACCAAGGCGCTGGTCTGCACCTACCAGGCCATCTCGGGCGCGGGCAAGACCTTCGACCGGATGCCGGAGATCATCGACAACGTCATCCCCTACATCGGCGGCGAGGAGGAAAAGAGCGAGCAGGAGCCCCTCAAGCTGTGGGGCCATATCGAGGGGGACCGCATCGTCAACGCCGACAGCCCGGTCATCACCGCGCAGTGCTTCCGGGTGCCGGTGTCGGACGGCCACACCGCGGCGGTCTTTGTCAGCTTTGCGAAAAAGCCCACCAAAGAGCAGATGCTGCAGGCGTGGAAGAACTTCCGCGGCCCCGCCCAGGAGCTCGGCCTGCCCAGCGCGCCCAAGCAGTTCCTCCACTATTTTGAGGAGAACGACCGCCCCCAGCCCAAGCTGGACCGCGACACCGAGCACGGCATGGCCGTCTGCATCGGCCGCCTGCGGGAGGATACCATCTTCGACTACAAGTTCGCCTGCATGAGCCACAACACCCTGCGGGGCGCGGCCGGCGGCGGCGTGCTGCTGGCCGAACTGCTGGCGGCCAAGGGGTACCTGGACTGAGCGCGCGCCGCACGTCCTATGGAGTCCTATCAGAAAAGGAGGGCCTTGTTATGATGAAAAAGCCTGTTTTTACGGGTGCCGGCGTGGCCGTCATCACCCCGATGCACCAGGACGGCAGCATCAACTTCGACGTGCTGGGGCAGATCCTTGACGACCAGATCACCCGGGGCACCGACGCCATCGTCATCTGCGGCACCACCGGCGAGTGCTCCACCCTCACCGACGCCGAGCAGCTGTCCGCCATCCAGTTCACTGTGGATAAAGTGGCCCACCGGGTGCCGGTGGTGGCGGGGGCGGGCTCCAACGACACCGCCCACGGCTGCGCGCTGGCTGCCGGCGCGGCACGCTGCGGCGCCGACGGGCTGCTGATGGTCACCCCCTACTACAACAAGACCAGTCAGGCGGGGCTGGTGGCCCACTTCACCGCTATGGCTGAGGCGGGCGGCATCCCGGTCATCGTCTACAACGTGCCGTCCCGCACCGGCGTCAACATCAAGCCCGAGACCGCCCAGAAACTGAGCGAGCACCCCCTGATCAACGGCATCAAGGAGGCGTCGGGCAACATCGCCCAGGTGGCGCAGATCGCGGCGGCCTGCGGCGACGCGCTGAACATCTACTCGGGCAACGACGACCAGGTCCTGCCCCTGCTGTCGCTGGGCGGCAAGGGGGTCATCAGCGTGGTGTCCAACATCGCCCCCACCCTGATGCACGAGTGCTGCCGCGCCTGGTTCGACGGCGACACCGACACCGCCCGCCGCCTGCAGCTGGAGATCCTGCCGCTGTGCAACGCCATGTTCTGCGACGTCAACCCCATCCCGGTCAAGTACGCCATGAACCTGCTGGGCTGGGACGCCGGCCGCTGCCGCCTGCCCCTGGTCGAGCCGGGCGACGCACAGAAAGCCCTCATCCGCCAGACCCTGCAGGACTGCGGCCTGCTGCAATGATCTGGCCTTCTGCCACATCTGCGAATGCCCGGCGTGAACGACAGCTTCCCCGGGCATTCGCCTCATCTGTCAAAAACTGCGCCATGTGCAAAAGAAAGGATGGTTCCCCATGACTGAACTTGTCATCCAGGGCATCGGCGGCCGGATGGGCCATGTCCTCTGCGATATGATCGCCGGGCGGGAGGACTGCCGGGTCGTCGCCGGCATCGACCTGCATGCGGGCGAACAGGACGGCATCCCGGTGGTCAGCGACCCCGAAGCCCTGGCCGGCCGCGGCGACGTCATCATCGACTTCAGCTCCCCTGCCGCCGTCGAGAAGATCCTGCCCTACTGCGAGGCCCACAAGACCCCCATCGTCCTGTGCACCACCGGCCTGTCGGATGAGCTCAACCTCAAGATCGTCCAGCTGTCCCGCAGCGTGCCGGTCTTTAAGAGCGCCAATATGTCGATGGGCATCAACCTGCTGGCCGAGCTGTGCAAACGGGCGTCGGCCATCCTGGGCGGCGGCTACGACGTCGAGATCGTCGAGCAGCACCACCACAACAAGCTGGACGCCCCCAGCGGCACCGCCCTGATGCTGGCCGACGCCATCAACGAGGAGAACCGCGGCGGCTACCACTACGTCTACGACCGCGCCTCGGTGCGCGCCAAACGCGACCCGATGGAGATCGGCATCAGCTCGGTGCGGGGCGGCAGCATCGTGGGGGACCACGAGGTGCTGTTCTGCGGCCCGGACGAGGTCATCACCCTCAAGCACACCGCCTATTCCCGCAGCATCTTTGCCAACGGGGCCGTCAACGCGGCCCTCTACCTGGCCGGGAAGGAACCGGGCCTGTACAACATGGGCGACCTGATCGCCGCCCGCTGACCGCCCGGCCCCGCCTCTGAAAGGAGGTCTCCGCCATGCATCAGCCCACCCACGGGCCGCCGGCACGCCGGCGCTTCCCCCTGCCCCGCGGCTGGGCGGCGGCCGCCCTGGCAGCCGCCCTCGCCCTGTGCGCGGCTTTGGGCGGCTTTGACCATGGGTCTGCGCCGGTCTCGGCCGAGCCGCCGCCCGCTTCTTCCAGCCTGCCGGCGGCCCCGTCCGAACCGCCCCCCGAGCCCGCGCCGCAGCCGGTGGTGGAAACGGTGACCTTTTCGGCCACCGGCGACAACTTGATCCATTCCAAGATCTATCAGCAGGCCGCCGCCCGGGCGGTGGGGGACGCCGACTACAGCTTCGACTTCTGCTACGAGAAGCTGGTCTCTTTCTACGGCGGCTTTGACGTCAACTGGATCAACCAGGAGACCCTCTGCACCGACGAGCTGGCCCCCTCCACCTATCCCTGCTTTTCCACCCCGGGGGACTGCGCCCGCTCCCTCTACCGGGCGGGCTTCCGGGTGTTCAGCCTGGCCAACAACCACAGCTACGACAAGGGCGCGGCGGGCATATCCGCCACCCTCCGCTTCTGGGGCTCGATGCCGGCGGACGCCGTCACCACCGGGCTGTGGCGGGACACGGAAAGCGCCGGCGCCATCCCGGTCCACACCGTCAACGGCGTCACCATCGCCTACCTGGCCTACACCGAGCACACCAACGGCATCCCCCGCAGCGACGCCATGGAGGCGCGGGTGGTCTACACCGCCGAGACCGACCTGATCGAGCGGCAGGTGCGGCAGGCGGACAGCCTGGCCGACTTTGTGGTGGTGGGGGTCCACTGGGGTGTGGAGGATAGCCACACCGTCACCGCCGGGCAGCAGGCCCTGGCCCAGCAGCTGGCCGACTGGGGCGCAGACGTCATCGTCGGCACCCACCCCCATGTGCTGCAGAACGCCACATGGCTGACCGCCGCCGACGGGCGCCGGGCCTTCGTGGCCTATTCCCTGGGCAATTTCCTCAGCACCCAGAGCAAGCCCGACCAGCTGATCGGGGCGGTACTCACCCTGCGGCTGCAAAAGACCACAGACCCCGGCGGCAGCGTCCGGCGGGAGGTGCTCGACCCGCAGCTCCACCCCACCGTCACCCATTACGGGCCCGGCAAATCGGAGGTGCAGACCTGGCTTTTCCGGGATTACACCCCCGAGCTCGCCGACGCCCACGGGGTGCGGGACGCCTACAGTACATTCGGCTATGACTACATCCGCGGCACAGCGCAGCAGTACATCGACCCGGCGTTCCTTGTACTGGACTGAGCGCGGAGAAAGACCTGTCAAGTAAAACAGCTTTGCGCCTTCTTTAGAAAGGCAGAAGGGAGCGTTCCTATGTACGGAGTATCGAAAATCAGCATCCAGCCTGGCGTCATGATGATCAGCGTGCAGGATGCAGCCTTCAGCGCCGGCAGCCTGGCGCGCTATCTGCAGATCTTCGCCGACACCGGTGTGGTGGTGGATATGATCAGCCAGAGCGCGCCCCACGGCACCCGGCTGGATTTCAGCTTCACCGCCTTCAGCGGCGATCTGCCCCTGGTGATGAAAGCCATCTCGGCGGCCAAACTCGACCCCGACGCCAAGTCCGCCCCGCTGATCAGCGTCGGCTACTCCAAGCTGAACCTCTTCGGCGAGGAGATGGTCGCAAGCTGCGGGGTGGCGGCCCGCGCCCTCAGCGCCCTGGCGGCCGCCGGCATCGAGGTGCATCTGATCACCACCAGCGACCTGGACATCTCCCTTCTGGTCCGCACCGAAAACGAGGACGCCGCCTACGAGGCGCTGTGCAAAGCCTACGCCCTCTGAGCGGGCGGGGCGCCGTGGTGAAGTTCCACAAAAAACGCCCGGGCGATTTGGTCTGATTCACGAAATATTGCGTTTGCCTGTTTTTGTGCCGATTTTATACTGAAAATCGCTCCAAAATGTGGTAGAATTGCAGGTGAAACAGACCGCTTTCCCCGACCCGGCCCTGCCGGTATGGAGCAGGCGGTAAAATTGGTACGATGAAGGAGAGCAAACGTTATGGGATTCTTTTCCAATCTGTTCCACAAGAAAGAAACGCCTGCCGAGCCCGCGCCGGCTGCCAAGCCCGCCGCCCCTGCCGGCGACAAGATCATTTACGCGCCGCTTGAAGGCGAGATGCGCATCCTGAGCGAGATCGAGGACCCCGTCTTTTCCAGCGAGGCGCTGGGCAAAGGCTGCGCCATCGAGCCCTCCAAGGGCGAAGTGGTGGCCCCCTTTGACGGCACCGTCGAGCAGGTGGCCGAGACCAGCCACGCCGTGGGCCTGATGGGCGACAACGGCCTCGAGGTCCTGATCCACGTCGGCATGGACACCGTCGAGCTCAAGGGCAAGGGCTATGAGCCCCAGGTCAAGGTCGGCGACAAGGTCAAGAAGGGCCAGCTGCTGCTCAAATTCGATATGGCGGCCATCTCTGCGGCCGGCTACAAGCTGACCACCCCCGTTGTGGTCACCAACACCGACGACTTTGCCAGCGTCGAACCCACCGCCACCGGCAAGGTCACCCAGGGCCAGGAGGTCGTTCTGGTCAAATAACAACAGGCTTCCTTGTGGTGCGAGAGTCTTGGATCTTGCGCCGCGTGGGCGGGGCTCTGCGGGGCCCCGCCTTCGCCATGTCCGGGGGCTGTGTACAGAGACAAAACCAAAAACGGCGCCCTCCCCTGCCGGCCTGACAGCCGGTGGGGCGGGCGCCGTATTCTTATTCTGCCGTCCGGGCGTCTGGGGCCGCCCTTACAGGGTCACCTTGTGGTAGACCTTCTTGCCCTTCTTGATGACGATGCCCTCGGCCAGCTGGTCCTTCGTGTAGCTGGCGGTGGGAGCGGCCACCTTCTCGCCGTTGACCAGCACGCCGCCCTGGGTGACAAGGCGCCGCGCCTCGCCGTTGGAGGCCGCCAGCCCGGCCTTGACCATCAGGGTCAGGATGCCGATGCTGCCGTCGGTCAGGTCGGCCTCGGTCAGGGTGGTGGTGGGCATGTGCTCGGTGTCAGCCGCGCCGCCAAACAGGGCGCGGGCGGCGTCCTGGGCCTTCTCGGCCTCTTCCTTGCCGTGGACCATGCTGGTCAGCTCATAGGCCAGGATCTCCTTGGCCTCGTTCAGCTTCTGGTCTTTCCAGGCGGCCATCTCGTCGATCTGCTCCAGCGGCAGGAAGGTCAGCATCCGGATGCACTTCATGACGTCGGCGTCGTCGACGTTCCGCCAGTACTGGTAGAACTCGAAGGGGCTGGTCTTGTTGGCGTCCAGCCAGACGGCGTTGCCGGCGGTCTTGCCCATCTTCTTGCCCTGCGAGTCGGTCAGCAGGGTGATGGTCATGGCGTAGGCGTCCTTGCCCAGCTTGCGGCGGATCAGCTCGGTGCCGCCCAGCATGTTGCTCCACTGATCGTCGCCGCCGAACTGCATGTTGCAGCCGTAGTGCTGGAACATGTAGTAGAAGTCGTAGCTCTGCATGATCATGTAGTTGAATTCGAGGAAGGACAGGCCCTTTTCCATCCGCTGCTTGTAGCACTCGGCCCGCAGCATGTTGTTGACCGAGAAGCAGGCGCCCACCTCCCGCAGCAGCTCGATGTAGTTGAGCTTGAGCAGCCAGTCGGCGTTGTTCAGCATGATGGCCTTGCCCTCGCCGAAGTCGATAAACCGCTCCATCTGCTTTTTGAAGCAGGCGGCGTTGTGCTCGATGTCCTCCCGCGTCAGCATCTTGCGCATATCGGTGCGGCCGGAGGGGTCGCCGATCATGGTGGTGCCGCCGCCGATCAGGGCGATGGGCTTGTTGCCGGCCATCTGCAGCCGCTTCATCAGGGTCAGGGCCATAAAGTGGCCGGCGGTCAGGCTGTCGGCGGTGCAGTCAAAGCCGATGTAGAAGGTCGCCTTGCCCTCGTTGATGACGTCGATGATCTCCTCGTCGGTGATCTGGGCCACCAGGCCGCGGGCCTTGAGTTCGTCGTAGAGTTTCATGTTGGTTACCTCCTGTTTTTGGGGCAGAGGGCAAAAGAAAACGCCCCCCGCCAACGTGAATTGGCAGAGGGCGAGAAAATCGCGGTACCACCTCTGTTTGCTGCCCCCTCACGGGCGGCAGCCTTCACAAGTGCGGCCCTTCAGTGGGTGGGGCAACACTCTGCGTTTATAACGCTCGCACGCGGCGGGGCCTACTGCGGCGCAACGCCGGTTCAGCCTGCAGCTCCGGGATGTATTTCCCCCACCGCTCTGCACGCCCCTTTCACCACCCGGGGCCTCTCTGGGCAGAGCGCATCAGGGTACTCGGTTCCCTTCATCGCCTTTACGTTTGTCTATTGTACCGGAAGAAGGCGGGAATGTCAAGGGCTTTTTCAATCCAGCTTTTCCACCCGAATGGTGGCAATACCGGACTGCCCCGGCTCACCAGTTATAAGGTCCTGCGGCGCCGGCACCAGCAGCATAAAGCCATCCTGGCCATATCGCCTGCCGTAGCCGCGGGCATAGTCCTCCTCCACTGAGGCGTGCCGCACCCGGCCAACGACCATGGCGGTGATGCCCGCGCCGCTCAGGTCCTGCACCTGTTCCAGCGTGCATTCCAACGTGAGGAAAGCCTCTTCGATGACCGGCGCGCGGATGCTTTTCGCCTCGGCGCGCGTAAACCCGCCGACGGCAAACTCATCGTCAGCCTCTCCGTTGTGATGGATGGTCTGCACCAGCGCATCATAATAGCGCAGGGGAAGGAAATTGACGGCAAAGCACTTTTCCCGCAGGATGTTCGCATAGGTATGGGTGTGCTGATAGAGATTGCCCATCACCGCGAAAAAGGCGGTTTTATCCCCGTGAAAACAGCTCCAGGAATGGAAACAGACATTGGGCCTTCCGTTCTCCTTCCAGGTGGTCACAGCAAAGAGCGGTGTCGGGATGCCCGCCGTCACCTCAAAGTGGGAGAAAAGCTCAAATTCCTCGGGATAGGCTGGCTGGAACCAGTCGGGAAAATCGCGTCCAATTTCAATTTTCATGGGCGATGTCCTCCCTCCTTCTACTCCCGCCCTGCCAGTTCCAGCATCTCCCGGGCGTTGGCGCGGGCGAGGTCGGTGACCTGGTCGCCCGAGATGAGGTGGGCCAAGGCGTCCACCCGGCCCTCGGGGCCGAGGGGGGTGACCTGGGTGAAGGCCCGCTCCCCTTCCACCCGCTTTTGGATCAGCATGTGGCAGTCGGCCATGGCGGCGATCTGGGCGGTGTGGGTGATGCAGAGGATCTGGTGGCCGCTGCGGGCGCTCTGGCGCAGCACCTGGCCGATCTTGCCCGCCGCCTTGCCCGACACGCCGCTGTCGATCTCGTCGTAGATGACGGTGGGGACGGCGTCCCGGTCAGCGAGGGCGTTCTTGATGGCCAGGGTGATCCGGCTCAGCTCACCCCCCGAGGCGATCTTGGCCAGGGCTTTGGGCGGCTCGCCGGGATTGGTGGCGATGTAGAACTCGATGCTGTCCTGCCCGTGGCTGGCCAGCGGCCCCCGGCTGTGGCGCAAGCTGAGGCGCACCCCCGGCATGTTCAGAAAGTCGAGGGTGTCCGAGATGCGGCGGTTGAGCTCTTCAAAGGCTTTCAGACGGGTCTGGGTCAGGGTCTCGGCGGCCTGCCGCGCAAGGGCGTAGAGCCGGCGCTTTTCGGCCTCGAGGCGGTCGTGGTGTTCCTGGGAGAACTGGATGCGCTCCAGCTCTTCCCGCGCCTTCTCGCCAAAGGCGATGACGTCCTCCACCGTGCCGCCGTATTTCCGCTTGAGCTTGTACAGCAGGTCCAGCCGCTGCTCGATCTCGTTCAGCTCGCCGTCGTTGCTCTCGTAGTCCTCCAGATGGGAGGCAAGCTCGGCCGAGAGGTCCTTGGCGGTGTAGTACAGGTCCAGCAGCTGCCCGGCGCTGTCGGCAAGGCCGCTGTCCAGCTGGGCCGCGGCGTCGATGGCGTTGGACGCCTCCCCCAGCAGGTCCACCCCGCCGGCCGCCTCGTCCCCGCCCGAAAGGGCTGCGTGGGCCCGGGCGATCTGCTCCCGGATGGTGGAGGCGTTGGCCAGCACCTTGCGGCGGGCTTCGAGGGTCTCTTCCTCGCCGGCGGCCAGGGCGGCGGCGTCGATCTCGTCCACCTGGTACTGCAGCAGGTCGGTCCGGCGGCGCTTTTCCTCCTCGTCGGTGACAAGGCTGTCCAGCTCCCGCTTGACGGCGATCAGCTGCCGGTAGATCTGGTAGTAGTCCTGGTAGGCCGCCCGGTTCTGGGCGTAGTCGTCCAGGATGCCCTCGTGGCGGGCCGGGTTGAGCAGGCCCACCGAGTCGTGCTGGCCGTTGATGTTGATCAGGCCGCCGCACAGCTCCCGCAGCACGGCGGCGGTGGCCGGCATCCCGTTGATGCGGCAGCTGCTCTTGCCCTCGGCGGTGATCTCCCGCGTCAGCAGCAGCTCGTCGCTGCGCTCATAGCCGGCCTTTTCCAGGCTGTCCTGGACGGCGGCGGGGACATGGTCGAAGGCGGCCCGGATGACCGCTTTGGACGCCCCGGTGCGGACCAGCTCCCGCGAGGTGCGGCTGCCCAGGATGGCGTTGATCGAGTCGATCAGGATCGACTTGCCCGCGCCGGTCTCGCCGGTCAATACGTTCAGTCCTTTTTCAAAATGCACGTCGGCCTTCTGGATGACGGCCACGTTTTCGATCTGCAGGCTGCTCAGCATGGCGGCGCCTCATTTGCGTACGATATAGCGTTCCAGCTCGGCGCAGATGTTCTTGGCATCCCGCTCCGAGCGCGCCACCACCAGGAAGGTGTCGTCCCCCGAAAGAGAGCCGAGGACGTTCTTCCACTGCATCGAGTCGAAGACCTGGCAGGCGGCGTTGGCCATGCCGGCATAGCACTTGACCATCACGATGTGCCCGGCAAAGTCCGCCTGCAGCACCGACTCGCGGAAGATGGTCTCGAACCGCTCCTGCACTTTGGGGTCGTAGCGGTCGCTGTGGCTGGACACATAGCGGTAGCCGTCGTCGGTGGCTGCCTTGACCAGGCACAGCTCCCGTATATCCCGGGAAATGGTGGCCTGGGTCACGTTGTAGCCCTCCTCGTTCAGATAGGTCTGCAGCTCCTCCTGGCGGCTGATGGGATGCTCCCGGATCAGCCGGAGGATGGCCTGCAGGCGCTCGGCCCTGCTCTTGCTGTCTTCCTTTGATTTGCGGCTCATGATAGCTCCGCCTCCTTCTTCGGTCTTTGTCGGATGTGGGATGGATGGTCGCTGCGCGGCTGCGCGCGGCTCACTGCCTGCTGCGCAGCTTCTGGTCGATGGCCTGGAACTGGTCCGCCCGGCTGAAGGTGATGAGCTGGACGTTCTGGTCGGACAGGCGGACCATCGCCGTCGCGCCGGCCCGCAGCGGGTAGCCACTGTCGCCGTCGCAGCTGATGAACACCTCGTCGTCCGCCACCTGCCCCACGCAGATGTTGAGCTTGCGCTCCTGCGCGAAGACCATGGGCGGGGTGGCCAGGCTGTGGGGGCACAGCGGGGTGACCACGATGCCCTTGGTCTGCGAGTCGAGGATGGGCCCCCCCGCCGCCAGGGAATAGGCGGTGGAGCCGGTGGGGGTGGCCACGATCACCCCGTCCCCCCGGAAGTGCTCGACCAGGATGTCGTCGCAGTAGACGCTGAAGTCGATGGCCTGCTGCAGGCGGCCCTTGGTCACCACCACGTCGTTGAGGGCGTGGCCTTCCCAGTCGTCGTCCCCCAGCACCTGCACATAGAGCAGCATCCGGGGGTCCAGATTGTACTGCCCCTCGGCCACGGCCGAGAGCTTTGCCTCCAGCTCGTCCACCTCGCAGGTGGCGAGGAAGCCGCACCGCCCCAGATTGATGCCCAGGATGGGCTTGTGGTAGTTGAGGGTCAGGTTGGCCACATGGAGGATAGTGCCGTCCCCGCCGATGGTGAGGATGACGTCGGTCTTGTGCAGGCAGTCGTCAAAGGGCAGGTACTGCACCCCCGCGATGTTGAAGGCGGGCTGCAGCGCCTGGTCCATCAGGACTGCCGCGCCGTGGCTGCGCAAAATCTGCGCCGCCCGCAGGGCGACCTCTCCGGCCGAGCTCTTGCCTGTGTTGGGGACGATGGTAACGGTCATGGACGCGCACCTCCTTGCTGTATCTGTCAGCGGTCCAGCGCCTGGTGGCTGGCCGCCACCACGGCGGCGGCAGCCTCCTCGCCCAGGGTGACGGGCGCGGCGCTCTTTTCCACGAACATCAGGTATTCGATATTGCCCTCGGGTCCCTTGACCGGGCTGTAGTCCAGCCCGCGGACCGCAAAGCCGTTTGCGGCGGCGTACTCCATCGCCCGCACCAGCACCTCGCGGTGGGTGGCGGGGTCGCGGACGACGCCGTTTTTGCCCACCTTCTCCCGCCCGGCTTCAAACTGCGGCTTGACCAGGCAGACCCCCTCGGCGTCGGGGGTGGTGACGGCCTGCGCCACCGGGAAGATATGGTGCAGCGAGATGAAGGAGACGTCCACGCTGAAAAAGGCGATGGCATCCTCCAGCTGTTCGGGGGTGACATTGCGGATGTTGGTCCGCTCCATGTTCACCACCCGGGGGTCGGTGCGCAGGCTCCAGGCCAGCTGCCCGTAGCCCACGTCGACGGCGTAGACCTTGACCGCGCCGTTTTGCAGCATACAGTCGGTGAACCCGCCGGTGGACGCCCCGATGTCCATGCAGACCTTGCCTTTGGGGCTGAGGGGGAAGACCTGCATCGCCTTCTCCAGCTTGAGGCCGCCCCGGCTGACATAGCCGATGTCGTGGCCCCGCACCTCCACCACCGCGTCCTCCTTGACCATGTCGCCGGCCTTGTCGGCCTTCTGGCCGTTGACAAAGACCACGCCGGCCATGATCATGGCCTTTGCGCGCTCACGGCTCTGGATCATGCCGTGCTGCACCAGGTATTGGTCCAATCGTGTTTTCATAGCTTCTCCTTTGTTCTGCGGGGCAAAGCCTGCCGCACCGCGCCGGCCAGACTGGCGGCGTCCAGGCCGAGGATGGCCTTCATCTCGGGGACGGTGGCGTGGGTCAGTTTGGTGTTGTCCACCCCGCGGTGGACGAACGCCCCCCGCCAGCCCCCCTCGGTCAGGCGGGCGGCCAGCTGCTGCCCGATGCCCCCCTGCTCGACGCACTCCTCAGCGAAGAGGACAGTGTCAAAGCGGGCGGCGTCGGCCAGGAACCCCTCGGTGAAGGGGAAGATCTTGACCAGCTTGCAGACGCTGCACCGTACGCCCTCCGCGGCCAGCAGCGACGCGGCGGCCAGCACGTCCTCCACCTCGCTGCCATAGCTGACCAGCAGCGCCTTCGCGCCGGGCGGGTCGGACAGCATATCGTAGGCCCGGCCGGTGCAGCCGTAGGCCGCGAGGGCCGCCGTCTCCCCCCCGCGGGGGTAGCGGATGGCCTGCGGCCCCTCGAAGGAGGGGTGCAGCAGCTGCGTCAGCCAGTACTGCAGCTCGGCGTAGTTGGAGGGGGAATAGGTCGGTATCCCCACCTGGCTGAGGAAGGCCGGGTCGTAGACGCCCTGGTGGGTCTCGCCGTCGGCGGGGACCAGCCCGGCGCGGTCGATGGCAAAGACCACCTTGACCCGCAGCAGCCCCACGTCGTGGATGATCTGGTCGTAGGCGCGCTGCAGAAAGGTGGAATAGATGGCCGCCACCGGGGTCATCCCCTGGCTGGCGAGGCCGGCCGCGAAGGTGACCTCGTGCTGTTCGGCCATGCCGACGTCGAAGAACCGCCCCGGGAAGGCGTGGCCGAAGAACTGCAGCCCGGTGCCGTACTTCATGGCGGCGGTGATGGCGCAGATGCTCTCGTCTTGCCCGGCGGCCTCGCACAGCGCCCGGCCGAACACCGTCGAGAAGGACGCGGGGGCCGACACCTCGGGGTCGGGGACGTAGCCGGGGCTTGCGGCCGACACGCCGTGGTATTCGCCGGGGTTCTGCTCGGCGGGGGGGTAGCCCTTGCCCTTGGTGGTGACCACGTGCAGGAACAGCGGCCCGTCCCGCTGGGTGATGTTGCGCAGGGTATGTTCCAGCTCGGGCTCGTTGTGGCCGTCCAGGGGGCCGAGGTACTGGAAGCCCATGTCCTCGAACATGGTGGAGTCGTACATGCTCCGCCGGACGATGGCCTTGACCCGGCTGACGAAGGCCCGCAGCGGCGGCCCCACCAGCGGGATCTCGCTGAGGGTGTCGCTGAGATGCCGGTTCATCCTGAAATAGCCGGGGCTGGCCCGCAGATGGGTCAGGTAGCGGGCGATGGCCCCCACGTTCTTGGAGATGGACATTTTGTTGTCGTTCAAGACCACCATCAGGTTGGTCAGGGAGGCGATGTTGTTCATCCCCTCATAGACCATCCCGCCGGTGAAGGCGCCGTCCCCGATGACGGCCACCACCCAGCCAGGCTCCCCTTTCAGCTTTTTGGCCCAGGCCATCCCGATGGCGAGGGAGAGGGCGGTGTTGCCATGGCCGGCCACAAAGGCGTCATGTACGCTCTCCCGCGGGTTGGGGAAGCCCGAGATGCCGTCCAGCTGGCGCAGACGGGCAAACCCCGCCCTGCGCCCGGTGAGCAGCTTATGGGTATAGCACTGGTGCCCCACGTCAAAGACGATCTTGTCCTGCGGCGAGGCGAAGGCCCGGTGCAGCGCCACCGTCAGCTCGACGGTGCCGAGGTTGGAGGCCAGGTGCCCGCCGGTGCGCAGGACGCTGTCCACCAGAAAGCGGCGTATCTCGCCGCAGAGCTGGACCGTCTGCAGCTCGCTGAGCTGTTTCAGGTCCTCCGGCCCGGCGATGCGGTCCAGCAGAGGGGTATCCATCCTGTCTGTCGTCACCCGACCTTCCGTCTGTCTTTGGTCATGCGATCGCCCCGGCCAGCGGGTAGAGGAAGCCTACCGCCGCGCCGACGATCATCCCCGCGTAGACCTGCAGCGGGGTGTGGCCCACCATTTCCTTCAAGCGCATGTTCTGCAGAAAGGGCGAGAGGGTCTCGCTCTCTTCCAGCCACATCTCGATGATGTTGTTCAGGACTTTGGCCTGTTCGCCGGTCTCGTGGCGGACCCCCATGGCGTCGTGCATGGTGATGATGGCCACCACGCAGGCCACCGCGAACAGGGTCGAATGGACCCCCTCGATCCGCCCGGTGGCCACCACCATGGCGCAGACCGTGGCGCTGTGGGCGCTGGGCATCCCGCCGTCCCCCACCATCCGCTCCAGCTGCAGCTTGCCTGCCAGGATGGAGCTGATAGTGGTCTTGAGCAGCTGCGCGGTCAGCCAGCCCAGGATCGAGATGGTCAATATCTCGTTCCATGTCAAAATGCTGTGGATCAATTCCATCGTCCGTTCCCCTTCTTTTTCCTGTTTTGTATCCCGCGGCGCGCTCAGCTGCGCCGCGCCAGCATGGCGGCCGCCAGCTCTTCGAGGAAGGCCGCCTTCTCGCCAAAGGCCGTGTGCACGGCCTCGCATGTGTCCTGGTTGACCTGCTGGGCCAGCGTCATCGCCCCGTCGGGGCCGTAGAGGGTGACGAAGGTGGTCTTGCCGTTGTCGCGGTCGCTGCCCGCCGGCTTGCCCAGCTGTTCGGTGGTGGCGGTGGCGTCCAGCACGTCGTCCACGATCTGGAACACCAGCCCCAGCCCGTAGGCGTACTGCTCCAGCGCGCTGCACTGCGCCTCGTTTGCCCCGGCGGCCGCCGCCCCCATCTGGACCGCCGCGTTGATCAGCGCGCCGGTCTTGTTGCGGTGGATCAGCAGCAGCTGATTCTCGGTGGGGTCCAGCAGCTCGTACTTCAAATCGAGCTCCTGGCCGTAGACCATCCCCCGGCTGCCCGCCCCCCGGCTGAGGGCGCGGGCGGCCCGGGCGCAGACTTCGGCGGGGGCGGGGGCGTTCGCCGCCGCCTCAAAGGCCTCGGTCAGCAGCACGTCCCCGGCCAGCAGGGCGGTGGCCTCCCCGAACGCCTTGTGGCAGGAAGGCCGCCCCCGCCGCAGGTCGTCGTCGTCCAT
>DWXX01000191.1 GCA_019118985.1 Candidatus Faecalibacterium faecipullorum | reverse complement strand
GGTCAGCTTTGAATACTCGATGGTGCGGGGGGTCAACGACTCGGACGCCTGCTTGAGCTGGGGATTCCGCGTAGCACGCCATCGCCGCCGGCAGGCAGGTCAAGGAAGAGGGCCTGCCCAACGACATGGTGGACCGCATCGCCGCCGACCCCGCCTTCGGCCTGACCAAAGCCGAGATCGAAGCCGGGCTCATCCCCGAGAACTTCGTCGGCCGCGCCCCGCAGCAGGTGGAGGAGTTCTTGGCGAACGTCCTGCAGCCCATCTTTGACGGCTGCCCCGACGTGCTCGACCAGCACGCCGACCTGAGCGTCTAAAACCGTTCGGACAGACAAATGGCCCCCGGCCCCGGTTTGAGTACCGGGCCGGGGGCCTTCTTGTATCTCCGAAGGGCAGGGCAGGGCTCACAGCCCGGCGGCGGCCGAAGCCAGCTTGAGCACCCCGGCCAGCACCATCACCAGGATGGGGTCCAGCTTGCACTTGAGCAGCAGAAAGACGCTGAGGGCAAAGAGAGCAGCCATCACCCAGTTGGTGGCGGCGAAGGCGATGACTGCCTCGCCCCAGAAGGCGGTGATGAGGATGGAGACCCCGGCCGACGCGATCATGGCCACCACCGCCGGCCGCAGCGAGCCCAGCACCCCCTGCAGAAGGGACATGGTGCGGTATTTCAGGTAGAGCCTGGCCAGCACGGTGGCGATGACGCAGGAGGGCAGCACGCAGCCGAGGGTGGCCGCCGCGGCCCCCGCAGGCCCCGCGATC
Source organism: Candidatus Faecalibacterium faecipullorum (assembly GCA_019118985.1). Lineage (GTDB taxonomy): Bacteria > Bacillota > Clostridia > Oscillospirales > Ruminococcaceae > Faecalibacterium > Faecalibacterium faecipullorum. Next base: position 5,709 of record DWXX01000191.1, on the reverse strand, counting down.
TTGATGCCGACAAAGGTGGCGGCGTTGATGGCGATGGGCCCGGGGGTCATCTGGGAGATGGTGATCAGGTCGGTAAACTCGGCCATGGCCAGCCAGCCGTGCCGGTCGACGATCTGCCCCTGGATCAGGGGCAGCGCCGCGTAGCCGCCCCCAAAGCTGAACAGCCCGATCTGCAGAAAGCTCCAGAACAGCTGCAGATAGATCATGCCGCGCCCCCCTTTCCGGCATGGCGGCCTTTCAGCAGGGTGCGGGCCACCCCGATGCCGGCGGCCGCCAGCACCACCAGCACCACGTTGACCCCCAGCAGGCAGGCCGCAAAGGCCGCCGCCATGATCAGCACGCCCGCTTTGTCATCTGCGCGGACGACGTCCGTGCCCATCTGCCAGACCACCGAGGCGATGACCGCGGCCACCCCCGCCTGCATCCCCTCCAGCATCTGGCTGACCAGGAAGTTGTCCCGGAAGGCGTCGTAAAAGACCGAGATGGCCGAGATGATGGCGAAGGGCGGGATGATGGTGGCGACGGCCGCCACCGCGGCGCCCACCATCCCGGCCAGCTTATAGCCCACCACGATGGCCCCGTTGACCGCGATGGGCCCCGGCGCCGACTGCGCGATGGCCACAAGGTCGAGCATCTCGCCGTCCTCGATCCAGTGGTATTCGTCCACGAACTTTTTCTTGAGCAGGGTGACGATGACGTACCCGCCCCCGAAGGTGAAGGCGCTGAGATAGAGCGTTGATACAAACAGCCGGCCCAGCACCTGTTTTCTGTCCTGTCTGTCCTGCATGGGGGTCCCTCCTGTCTTGCTGCGCAGCGGTCGGATGGCACCAGAATAGCACAGCGCGCGGTAGCTTGTCAAACAGGGGAGAGGCCCGGCGCCGGGTTTTGCATACATTTTACCTGGCGTTTGTGGCCCCAGCAACACAATTGTCACGATTTGGCTATACTATCCGGGCGGCGCGGTGCTATACTTAGGGCGGTCTGCCGGGCTGTCAAGACAGGGCCCGGCCCGGAAAGGACGGCATACAGATGAAAACGAGACCGAAGAAGAAGGCGCGGCTCTGGCTGCCGCTGGCGGTGGCCGCGGGGGTCATCGCGGTGCTGCTGGCCCTGGTGCCGGTGCTGGCGCCGGCGGTGGGCAAGTGGTTCACCGCGCAGGAAAGCGAAGTGCGGGACGGCTGGGCCGTCGACGTCGGCGATTTGATCGGGGTGGTCGAGGCCGAGCAGGTCGAGATCCGCACCGCCCCGGTGGAAGCGAGCATCACAGTGCTGCAGCTGGTCCCCACCGACATCGAGGCGGAGGGCTTTACATACTACGACACCGGCGTGCAGCAGCGGCTGCGCCGGACGCTCGATCTGGGGCAGGCCATCCCGGACGGCCGGGTGGAGTGGACCGCCGAGACCCCGCTGGCGGTACTGGACCCCTTCGGCACCGGGGCCAACGGGCTCTACCTCTACTTTGAGACCGACCTGCCCACCCGGGTGGAGTACGCCGTCCATGTGGAGGACGAGCGCATCCCCGATTTTACCGCCACCGCCGCCGACGCCTCGGGGCAGGCGTATACCACCAGCCATGAGCTCCAGCTGATCGGCCTGGTGCCGGGGGAAGTGAACGAAGTCACCCTCAAACTGCGGGGCAGCTGGGGCAACGTGCGGCAGACCGTCCGCTTCACCATCGAGATGCCCGAGACCCACTCGGGCTACGACACCCTCCTCGACCATACCGACGGCGAGAGCGGCGAAGCGCTGGACGACGGGCTGTTCACCATGATGCGGACCAACGGCTACCTCGGGTACGGCTTCCTCTACGACAACGCCGGGGTGATGCGGTACGAGATGGTGCTGGAAGGCTTCGGGCTGGACCGCATCCTCTTCTACGACAAGGCCGCGGGGGACGAGATCGTTACCTGCGTGTCCTCCAACAAGCTCGCCCGGATGAACGGCCTGGGCGAGGTGCTGCAGGTCTACCCCCTGGGGGACTATGAGCTGCACCACGACATCGATTACGGCCCCGACGGCAAGGTGGTGGCCCTGGCCGAAAAGGCGGGGGACGCCAACGTCGAGGACATCGTCCTGGAAGTCGACCTCGCCACCGGCGAAGTGACCGAGCTGCTGGACTTCAAAAAGCTGATGGCGGGCTACTATGAACAGACCCGGCCCATCGGCCCCACCGACCCCTTCTTCTGGCAGGCAGGGGAGCAGGACTGGATCCACCTCAACACCATCCAGTACCTGCCCGACAGCGACAGCCTGGTGGTCTCCTCGCGGGAGACCTCCACCGTCATCAAGGCGGAGAACATCCACGGCGAGGCGTCCGTCGGCTGGCTTTGCGGCGACCCCGCCTTCTGGCAGGGCACCGGCTATGAGGGGTACTGCCTTGCGCCGGTGGGGGACTTCACCTGGCAGTACGGCCAGCACAGCGTGGCCTGGGCCCCCGACCCCGACGAGGAAGGGGTGGGCTACCTGCGTATGTTCAACAACAACTACTGGGCCCTGTCCTCCCGCGACGACTACCAGCCCGACCTGCCCGACACCGTCGGCACCGACCTCTACGGCGACGGCGGCGGGGCGGACCGCAGCTATGTCTACGTCTACCGCGTCGACGAGAAGGCCGGCACCGTCGAGCTGACGGAAGCGTTCCCGGTGCCCTATTCCAGCATCGTCTCCAACGCCACCCGCAGCGATGCGACGGGGCATTGGGCGGTCAACAGCGGCATCGCGATGGTCTTTGGCGAGTACGACGGCGCGGGCCGGCTGATCCGCCAGTACAGCTACGAGTGTACCATGCAGGGCTACCGCACCTTCAAGTACGACTACAAGGGCTTCTGGTTCCAGTAACATCAGGCGAAAGCATCGCCCCGGGGCGGCCGCTGCAGGCTGCCCCGGGACTTTGTTTGTGATAACTCACAATTTTGAAGGGTCGATTCCGTCAATCTGCGCCTTGACAGCCGTCTTTTGGATGCGGTACACTTTTTTATAGGCAGGGCCCGCCCCCGCGGGCGCCGCCTGCAAGAAGGTAAATGCATACGAAGAAAAAGAGAGGAGCAGATCCCCATGAGCAACAAGATCTCCCGCAAGGGCTTTTTGAAGATCGCCGCGGCCACCGCCATGAGCGGCGCGACCGCCGGCGTCCTGGCAGCCTGTGAGGCGGCCAGTTCTTCGGTGGCGGCCAGCTCGTCGGCGGCAGCCGGCGTGTACACCCCCGGCACCTACACCGCCGAGGCCACCGGCATCGGCGCCAACCCCATTACCGTCACCATGACCTTTGACGCCGAGAAGATCACCGACGTGCAGATCGACGTCTCGGGCGAGACGGCGGGCTACGGCGCCGACATCGGCGACGAGATGATCGAGAAGATCCTCAGCGCCCAGTCCAGCGAGGTGGACGGCCATTCGGGCGCGACCATCACCTCCGACGCCATCAAGAAGGCGGCCGAAAACTGCATCAACCAGGCCAAGGGCGTGGCCACCGCCCCCACCACCTCCAACAAGGCTGAGACGGTGGTGCCCGAGGGCCTGACCACCGAAGAGGTCGAGTCCTCGGTGGTCGAGCTGGGCGACATCACCCCCGACGAGACCATGGACTTTGACATCGTGGTGGTGGGCGCAGGCGCAGCCGGCGTCCCCGCGGCGGGCTGGGCGGCCGAACTGGGGGCCAGCGTCGCGCTGCTGCAAAAGCAGAGCGTGGTGGTCAGCCAGGGCAACTGCGGCTCGGCCATCATCCACTCCAAGTCCACCCCCGCCGGCGAGAAGATGTGGGTCCACATGACCAACGGCCTGTGCGACTGGCGTGCCGACACCGACCTGCTCAACGCCTACGTCGAGCACAGCGAAGAGGCCCTGATGTGGTACCTCAACCGCGCCGGCCTGACCGCTGAGACCGAGTACGGCGACGGCAGCCTGGTGGACGACAACGCCAACCCCTCCGCCCTGCTGCACAACGATGAAAAAGAGATCAACTGCTACATGTGCACCAGTCAGGACCTGACCGGCGTCTGGCAGGACCGGATGGACACCTACGACTTCGGCGGCGAGCACTGCTACTTCTTCGCCCCCTGGATCGGCCCCAAGCCCAAGAACGTCGGCGACGTGCTGGCGGTGGTGCTGGAGAACGTCCAGGCCGCGTGCCCCAACCTTGAGACCTTCTTCAACACCCCGGCGGTCAAGCTGGTGGTGGACGACGCGGGCAAGGTGACCGGCGTCATCGGCAAGGACGCCGACGGCAAGTACATCCAGTTCAACGCCGCCAAGGGCGTCATCCTGGCCACCGGCGACTACATGAACAACGACGCCATGGTCCGCCGCTGGTGCCCCGACATCGAGAACTTTGACAAAAAGCAGTTCCAGAAGACCGGCGACGGCCACATCATGGCCATCGCAGCCGGCGCCAAGATGGAGAACCTCGGCCACACCAAGATGATGCACGACTTTGACTCCGGCCTGATGTACGAGGAGCCTTTCCTCTACGTCGACATGGAGGGCCACCGCTTCTGCAACGAGGACACCGGCTTTGTCTACATGGGCAACATCACCAAGTACACCCCCGCCTACAACGGCAACAACGTCGACTCCAACCACCCCAACGGCTCGCAGGGCTGGTACTGCCAGATCTACGACAGCGACTACATGAGCTACGCCAAGGCCCCCGTCCCCGAGGCGGGGATGCTCAAGTACATCCCCGGCGCGGTCGAGAACCCCGAGGGCGTCTTTGAGAACCTGCTGGACACCTATAAGGCCGACACCCTCGAAGAGCTGGCCGCCCTGCTGGACATCCCCGCCGACGCGCTGGAAGAGTCGGTGGCCCGCTACAACGAGCTGTGTGACCAGGGCGCCGACGTCGACTTCGGCAAGAGCATGAAGTACATGCACAAGATCGAGAAGGCGCCCTTCTGGGGCATCCGCAAGCACATCCGGGTCTCCTCGGTGGACAGCGGCGTCAACACCAACGCCTACGGCCAGGCCCTGGATGCTGAGGGCAACGTCATCGACGGGCTGTACTGCGTGGGCAACCTGGGCGGCACCTTCTACGGCGGCGCCGACTATCCCTTCCACCAGACCGGCCTGTCCCTGGGCCGCTGCTACACCTTCGGCATGATTGCCGCCAAGCACGCCCTGGGCGAGCTGTAAGCGGTCGGCACCCGCCGTCTGAACGGCTGCATTTCCATGGGCCGGACGCCCCAAAGGCGTCTGGCCCTTTTCTTTGCCGGCCGGCTGTGGTAGAATGAACAAAAGGAGGTGCGGCAGCATGAACGATGTCAACCTGAAGGAGCTGTGGCGGCAGTCTGCCGAAAAAGAGGGCCTGGAGGCCAAGTACCGCGACCTCAAGGCGCAGCGGCGGGAGCTGGCCGCCCAGGCGCGGCAGCTGGAACAGGCCATGCACAAAGAGCAGGCCGACGTCGACCGGCTGGAAGGGCGCAGCCTTGCCGCGCTGTTTTACAGCGTGCTCGGCAGAAAGGACGAGCAGCTGGACAAGGAACAGCAGGAGGCCTATGCCGCCGCGGTCAAGCACGACAGCGCGGTGCGCGAGCTGGAAGCCGTCCGGCAGGACATTGCACGGTATGAAAGCGAGCTGGGCACGCTTGAGGGCTGCGAAGCGCGGTACGAACAGGTGCTTGCGGACAAGCGCGAAGCACTCAAGGCAAGCGGCGCCCGGCAAGCCGAGCGCATTTTGCAGCTCGAGCAGGAAATCGCCGCGCAGGGGGCGCAGGC
>DWXX01000190.1 GCA_019118985.1 Candidatus Faecalibacterium faecipullorum | reverse complement strand
GTGGACGGCTCCCACATCTGCACCCTGATGCTGACCTTCTTCTTCCGCTATATGCGGCCTTTGATCGAGCAGGGGCACGTCTATGTGGCCCAGCCGCCCCTGTTCCGGGTGCAGAAGGGCAACACCGTCAAATACGCCTACAACGAAAAAGAAATGGCCGCCCTGACCCGGGAGATGCCCGGGGCCAAGGTGAACCGCTACAAGGGCCTGGGCGAGATGAACCCCGAGCAGCTGTGGGAGACCACCATGAACCCCGACAACCGGGTGATCGTCCAGATCACCATCGAGGATGCGGAAAAGGCCGACGAAGCCTTCACCATCCTGATGGGCGACCAGGTGGAGCCCCGCCGCCGCTTTATCGAGAACAACGCGCAGTACGCCAAACTGGACGTGTAAGCAGCGCCGCGCGGCCCTTTGCCCTGCGCTTCAGGGCTGAAAAGGGAGATTCACACACTCTGGAGGAACTATGGAAGAAGATTACGTCATGATACCCGGCACCGGGACCAAAAAGATCATCCGGGACGTCAAAAAAGAGATCGAGACCGCCTTTTTGGATTACTCCATGTCGGTCATCGTCTCCCGGGCCCTGCCCGACGTCCGGGACGGCCTGAAGCCGGTCCACCGGCGCATCCTGTTCACCATGCACGAGCGCGGCAACGACCCCGCCCACCCCTACCGCAAGTCGGCCGATACCGTCGGCGCGGTGCTGGGCTCTTACCACCCCCACGGCGACGCGTCGGTCTACGACGCCATGGTCCGCCTGGCCCAGGATTTTTCCATGCGCTATCCCCTGGTGGACGGCCAGGGCAACTTCGGCTCGGTGGACGGCGACCCCCCTGCCGCCTACCGTTACACCGAGGCCCGCATGAGCCGGATGGCCGTGGAGATGCTCACCGACATCGACAAGGACACCGTCGACTGGGACCCCAACTACGACGACACCAAGAAGGAGCCGCAGGTGCTGCCCTGCCGCTTCCCCAACCTGCTGGTCAACGGCAGCCAGGGCATCGCGGTGGGCATGGCCACTAATATCCCGCCCCACAACCTGGGTGAGGTGATCGACGGGTGCATCGCCTATATCGATAACCCCGACATCGACCTGGCCGGGCTGATGGAGCACATCAAGGGCCCTGACTTCCCCACCGCCGGCATCATCATGGGGCGCAGCGGCATCCGCGCCGCCTACGCCACCGGCCGGGGCAAGATCACCCTGCGGGGCCGCGCCGTCATTGAGGAAAAGAAGAACGGCCGTTTTCAGATCGTGGTGACCGAGATCCCCTACATGGTCAACAAGGCCCGCCTGATCGAGAGCATCGCCGAGCTGGTCAAGGACAAGCGGGTGGACGGCATCACCGACCTGAACGACGAGACCAACCGCAAGGGGATGCGGATCGTCATCGGGCTGCGGCGGGACGCCAACCCCCAGGTGGTGCTCAACCAGCTGTATCGCTACACCCAGCTGCAGGACACCGTCGGCGTCATCATGCTGGCCATCGACCACAAGACCCCCAAGGTGCTGACCCTCAAGCAGATGATCGCCAAGTACGTCGAGTTCCAGGACGAGGTGATCCGCCGGCGGACCGGCTATGACCTGAAAAAGGCGCAGGAGCGCGCCCATATCCTCGAGGGCCTGAAAAAGGCCACCGACATCGTGGACGAGCTGATCGCCACCATCCGCGCCTGCAAGGGCGGCATGGCCGAGGCCAAGGCCGCCATCATGGAGAAGTTCGGCTTCGACGACCCGCAGGCCGACGCCATCGTGAAATTGCAGCTGGGCCGTCTGGCCGGCCTTGAGATTTTGAAGATCGAAGAGGAGCTGGCCTCCCTGCGGGCAAAGATCGAGGACTGGCAGGCCATCCTGGCCGACGACAGCCGGGTGCTGGCCATCGTCAAGGAGGAACTGACCGAGATCAAGCGCCGCTTTGCCGACGAGCGCCGCACCGAGATCGAGACGGTGACCGGCGAGGTGGACATCGAGGATCTGATCGCCGAAGAGCAGTGCGTCTACACCCTGACCGAGGCCGGCTACGTCAAGCGCCAGCCCAAGGCCATCTACCAGGCGCAGCACCGCGGCGGCCGCGGCATCCTCGGCATGACCCGCAAGGAAGAGGACATCGTGCAGGAGATGTTCGTGGGCTCGACCCACGACTACGTCCTGTTCGTCACCGACCGGGGCAGGTTGTTCCGCAACAAGGGCTACACCATCGCCGAGGGCAGTCGCACCAGCAAGGGCACCCATATCGTCAACCTGCTGCAGCTGGCCGAGGGCGAAAAGGTCACCAACATGCTGCGGCAGTCCACCCGGGACGACAAGGGCGAGGAAGGCTACGTCACCATGGTGACCAAACAGGGCCTGATCAAGCGCACCCCGCTGGGGCAGTACGCCAACATCCGCAAGTCGGGGCTGATCGCCATCTCCCTCAACGAGGGGGACTCCATCGCCTGGACCCGGCTGACCACCGGCAACGATACCCTGATCGTGGCCACCCGCAACGGCCAGGCCATCCGCTTCTATGAGAGCGACGCCCGCCCGATGGGCCGCGGCGGCCACGGCGTCCGCGCCATCCGCCTGGAAGAGGGCGACGAGGTGGTGGGCGTAGCCATCTGCCGCGAGGGGGCGACCGTCCTGACCGTCACCGAGCAGGGCAAGGGCCGCCGCACCCGCATCGAGGACTACCGCCTGACCGGCCGCGGCGGCAAGGGCATCCGCAACTACGACGCCGCCAAGGACAAGGTGGCCGGCATCAAGGTGGTGGACGAGGCCGACGACGTGCTGCTCAGCAGCCAGGAGGGCGTCATCATCCGGATGCACGCGGCCGACATCACGGTGCAGAGCCGCTACGGCGGCGGCGTCCGCGTCATGCGTCTGGGCGACACCGACCGTGTGACGGTGGTGGCCCGCACCGACCACGACGACGAGGCCGAGACCGCCAAACCCGAGCAGGAGGCCGGCGACGCCGAGCCCACCGCCGAGGAGCTGGCCGCCCTCGAAGCCGCCGAGGAAGCCGCCGCTGCCGAGGCCCCCGCCCCCGACGACGGCGCCGAGGAATAAACAGACTGTAATAAACAGGACAAAGATGCAAAAAGAGGACACGCGAAAAGCGTGTCCTCTTTTTTGATGGGCCCTCACCTGCCCGCCGTGGTGCATCCGCACCCCGTCGGGCTGTCCTCTCAGTCAGCTTTGCTGACAGCTCCCCCGCGGGCTTTTCGTGCCCTCTCTGTCTCGCTGACGCTCGACATCTCCCCCGCACGCGGGGGAGACAAGACAGGTTTCGTTTTCAGAGGGCAGGGGCGTCATAATCGGAAAAGCACTTTGTTGGCCCGCAGGGCCGACAAAGCCCCCATTGTTCCACATGGAACATTTCCACGGCGGGGGGTGCGGGGGTGGAAAAGTTGCGGTAGACAAACCGGCGGGGGGTGTGGTATGCTGGGGATGCAAATGCGAAAGAACCCATGAGGGAGTAGCGGGCGCTGGCGGCGGGGAGCCGGCGGCGCGGCAAGTCAACATACTGGCCCGTTGGTCGCGGGCCTGGCTTGCAGAGGGGGCGTATGCCCCTGCCGCGAGACTCATGTCACTCAGCAGGACGTGCTGTGTACATGGAGCCTTGTTCCCTCGTTTGGCAGGTTTGGGATAGACGCTCTGCGGGCGCAGCCGATGGCTGGGCCCGTTTTTTGCGCCGATATGCCAAAGGGAGGAACGAACTATGGAATGGAGCATCGGTTTTTTTGTCAACAGTCTGCTGTTGGGGGTGGGGCTCGCGATGGACGCCTTCTCGGTGTCGATGGCGAACGGCCTGAACGAGCCGGGGATGAGCCGCCGCCGGATGGGGGCCATCGCGGGGGTGTTCGCGGCTTTTCAGGCGCTGATGCCGCTGGCGGGGTGGGTCTGCGTCCACACCGTGCTGCAGCTGTTTGAGTGGTTCACAGTGCTGATCCCCTGGATCGCGCTGATTTTGCTGGCCTACATCGGCGGCAAGATGCTGCTGGAGGGCATCCGCCACAAAGAGGGAGAGGAAGCCGCGGCGGTCAGCGGCGGAGGGCTGCTGCTGCAGGGAGTGGCGACCTCCATCGACGCGCTGTCGGTGGGCTTTACCATCGCAGAGTACGGCCCGGTGATGGCGGTGGTCTGCGCGCTGCTGATCGCGGCGGTCACCTTCGTCATCTGCACCGCCGGGCTTGTCATCGGGCGGAAGTTCGGCACCCGGCTGGCCGGGCGGGCGTCGATTTTGGGCGGGGCCATCCTGATCTTCATCGGGGTGGAGATCTTCGTCTCGTCGCTGTAAATCCGTGTAAGAAAAAAGTGAAATTTTTGAAGAATCGGCGGGGCGCGGATAGAAATCGTTCACAATTGTACGGTATACTATAGACGAATACTGCGCTGCACAAAAGGAAAGTGAAAGACCCGCCATGCTTACGTTACGCGACATCAAAAAAGATTACCCCATGGGGCCCGCCACCGTGCACGCCCTCAGAGGGGTCAGCATACAGTTCCGCCGGTCGGAGTTCGTCTCCATTCTGGGGCCGTCGGGCTGCGGCAAGACCACCCTGCTGAACATCATCGGCGGGCTGGACCAGTACACCGACGGCGACCTTGTCATCAACGGGCGCTCGACCAAATCCTTCAAGGACCGGGACTGGGATTCGTACCGCAACCACTCGGTGGGGTTTGTGTTTCAGAACTATAACCTCATCCCCCACCAGACGGTGCTGCGGAACGTCGAGCTGGCGCTGACGCTGTCGGGCGTCAGCCGGAACGAGCGGCGGGACCGCGCCGCCGAAGCCCTCGACAAGGTGGGGCTGCGCAACCAGCTGTACAAGCGCCCCAACGAGATGTCGGGCGGGCAGATGCAGCGGGTGGCCATCGCGCGGGCTATCGTCAACAACCCCGACATCATCCTGGCAGACGAGCCCACCGGCGCCCTCGACACCGAGACCAGCGTGCAGGTGATGGAGCTGCTGAAAGAGATCAGCAAAGACCGGCTGATCGTCATGGTCACCCACAACCCGGCGCTGGCGGAAAAGTATTCCTCCCGCATCATCCGGGTGCTGGATGGGCAGGTGGTCAGCGACTCCAACCCGCTGACGGCCGAGGAGCTGGCCGCCGAGGAGGCCGCCGACGCCGCCGAACTTGCCGCGGGCGAGGCCGGGAAAGAGCGCAAGCCGTCGATGTCGCTGACCACCTCCTTCGGGCTGTCGCTGAAAAACCTCTTCACCAAAAAGGGGCGGACCATTTTGACCGCCTTTGCGGGGTCGATCGGCATCATCGGCATCGCGCTGATCCTGTCCATTTCCCGGGGGATGACCGACTACATCGACACCATGCAGGAGAACACCCTGTCGGCCTATCCCCTGTCCATCCAG
>DWXX01000022.1 GCA_019118985.1 Candidatus Faecalibacterium faecipullorum | reverse complement strand
GAGTACATGGCCGTCACCCCCTGGGGCGATTTGTACCCCTGCCACCAGTTCGTCGGCGACCCCAAGTACCTGCTGGGCGACATCTGGAAGGGAGTCACCAACACCGCTGCCCAGGACGAGTTCCGCCACTGCAACGCCTACGCCCGGCCCGAGTGCAGGGACTGCTGGGCCAAGCTCTACTGCTCGGGCGGGTGCGCCGCCAACGCCTACCACGCCACCGGCAGTATCGCGGGGGTGTATGAGTACGGCTGCGAGCTGTTCAAAAAGCGGATCGAGTGCGCCATCATGATCCAGGTGGCCGAAAGCCAGGACCGCGCCGCCCGCGGGGAGGACCCCGGCGTCCAGCTGGGCGCGCCCTGCGCCGCCTGCCTGACCGGCGAAGGGGAGGGCTGCGCCGCCCCGGGCGAGGGGTGAGGGTATGCCCGCCCCCATCCATGACTTTGTAACAAGGTACGCCGCCGCGGACCTCTCCCGGCTGCACATGCCGGGGCACAAGGGCCGCGGCCCCCTCGGCTGCGAGGCGCTCGACATCACCGAGATCGCCGGCGCGGACGAACTGTATGAGGCGGAGGGGGTCATCGCCGCCAGCGAGGCCGAGACCGCCCGCCTCTTCGGCACGGCGGCCAGCTTCTACGGCGCCGAGGGCTCGTCCCAGTGCATCCGGGCCATGCTGTTTTTGGCGATGCAGGCCGCCGATGCTGCCGCCCGCCCGCTGCTGCTGGCCGCCCGCAACGCCCACAAGGCCCTGCTGTACGCCGCGGCGCTGCTGGACTTTGACATCGAGTGGCTCTGGCCGGGTGAGCCGGGGGCGGGGGGCAGCCTCTGCGCCTGCCCGGTGGAACCCGGGCAGCTGGCGGACGCCCTCGCCCGGCTGGCGGGGGCGGGGCGGCGGCCCTTCGCCGTCTATCTGACCAGCCCCGATTACCTCGGCGGGGTGCAGGACGTCGCCGCCCTTGCGCCGGTCTGCCATGGGCAGGGGGTGCCGTTGCTGGTGGACAACGCCCACGGGGCCTACCTGCGGTTTCTGCCGGGGGGCAGCCGCCACCCCATCGGCCTCGGGGCCGACCTGTGCTGCGACTCGGCCCACAAGACCCTGCCGGTGCTGACCGGCGGGGCGTACCTGCACGTCGGGCGGGGGCTGCTGGCCCCCGAACCGGCGGCGGTGCGGGGGGCGATGTGCCTGTTCGGCTCGACCAGCCCCTCCTATCTGATCCTGCAGAGCCTCGACCTCGCGGCCGAGGCCCTCGCGGGGGGGTGGCCGCAGCGCCTGGCGGCCTGCTGCGAAGCGGTGGCGCAGCTCAAAGAAGAGCTGGCCGCCCTTGCGCCGGGCCTTGTCCGCCCCTCCGAGCCGCTGAAGGTCACCCTCGACGCCGCGGCCCTCGGGCTGAGCGGGCGGGCGCTGGCAGACCGCCTGCGGGCCGGCCGGGTGGAGTGCGAGTACGCCGACGGCCGGTTGGTGGTGCTGATGTTCGCGCCCGACAACCCGCCGCGGGACTACGCCCGGGTCCGCGCCGCCGTACAAGGGGCGGCCGCCGCCGGCCCCGCCGCCGCTCTGCCGCCAGCCCTGCCCGCCGGCATCTGGCGGCAGCTGCAGCGGGAGGCCGCCCCCCGCCTGACCATCCGGCAGGCGGTCTTCGCCCGGCAGGAGCAGGTGGAGGCGTCGGCGGCCCTCGGCCGGGTCTGCGCCCTGCCCACGGTGGGCTGCCCGCCGGCCATCCCCATCGCGGTCAGCGGCGAGGAGATCGGCCCGGCGGCCGTCGCCCTCTTCCGCTATTACGGCGTCGGGCGGGCGGCGGTGACCCTGTAAAGACCCAAAACGGCAAGATGCGGCCCGGCCCTGATGGACTGGGCCCTTTGCGCATAGGATGATGGTACAACGCGACGGGAGGCGCAACGCCATGCTGAACATCCAACATCTCACCAAGACCTACGCCGGGCGCCGGGCGGTGGACGATCTGTCCCTCCACATCCGCCCGGGGGAGCTGTACGGCTTCATCGGCCACAACGGCGCCGGCAAGACCACCACCCTCAAGAGCTGCTGCGGCATCCTGCCCTTTGACGGCGGGGACATCCTGGTGGACGGGGTGTCGGTCCGCGCCGACCCCCTCGCCTGCAAGCGGAAGCTGGCTTACATCCCCGACAACCCCGACCTCTATGAGTACATGACCGGCATACAGTACCTCGACTTCATCGCCGACATATTTGAGGTGGGGGCGGATGAGCGGGCAAAGCGGATCCGCCGCTGGGCCGACGCCTTTGAGCTGACCGGCGACCTGGCGCAGCCGGTGTCGGCCTACTCCCACGGGATGAAGCAGAAGCTGGCCATCCTCTCGGCGCTGGTCCACGCGCCTCGGCTGCTGCTGATGGATGAGCCCTTCGTCGGGCTGGACCCCAAGGCCGCCCACCAGCTCAAGACGGTGATGCGGCAGCTGTGCGACGAGGGCGGGGCCATCTTCTTCTCCACCCATGTGCTGGAGGTGGCCGAAAAGCTCTGCGATAAGGTGGCCATCCTCCGCGGGGGCAAACTCGTCCGGGCCGGCAGCATGGACGAGGTGCGGGGGGACGACAGCCTGGAAGAAGTCTTTCTCGAACTGGAGCAGGAGGGGGAACATGCTTAAAGCCCTGCTGAAGAAACAGCTGCTGGAGATGACCGCCTTTCTGCGGCGCAGCAGCGTCACCGGGCGCAGCCGCAGCGGCTGGCGTCTGGCGGCGGCCGGTGCGCTGGCCGCCGCGCTGCTGCTGCTGGTGATGGGCAGCGTGGGGGTGCTGGCGGCGCTGCTCTGCGCCCCCCTCGCCGCCGCCGGGCTGGAGCCGCTCTACTTCGCCCTGCTGGGCGCGCAGGCGCTGGCGGTGGGGGTGATGGGGGGCGGCTTTGCGGCCTACGGCACCCTCTACTGCCCCCGGGACAACGAGCTGCTGCTGGCCCTGCCCATCCCGCCGGGGCTGCTGCTGGCGGTGCGGATGGGGGCGGTCTGGCTGTGGGGTGCGGGGTACCTGGCGGTCATCCTGGTGCCGGGGTACATCGCCTATTTCCTGCTGGCGGCGCAGCCGGGGCCGACGGCTTTGGCCATGCTGCCGGTGACGGTGCTGCTGGCCTGCCTGACGCTGGCGGCGTCCTGCCTGGCGGGGTGGGCGGCCGCCGCGCTCAGCGGCCGGCTGGCCCGGTACAAGGCGGCGCTCAGCCTGCTGTACGCCGCGCTGCTGCTGGGGCTGGCCGTCGGGCTCAACCTGCTGATGCAGCGGGGGCTGACCTGGCTGCTGACCCATATGGAAGAAGCCGCCGCCGGCCTGCGCGCCGACGCGGGGGCGCTCTGGCTGCTGGGCTGCGCCGCCGCCGGGCAGCCGGCGGCCCTTGCGGCGCTGGCCGCGGTCAGTTTGGGGGCGCTGGCGCTGGCCTGGCTGTGGCTGCGCAGAAGCTACCCGCGGCTGCTCGCCGCCCGCCCCGCCGCCCCCAAAGCCGCCTGGGACGCCGCCAAACGCCCGCCCCGCCGCCGCAGCCTGCGCAGGGCCCTTTTGGGGCGGGAACTGCGCCGCCTGGCCGGCTGCACCAGCTATATGGTCAACGGGATGCTGGGCTCCCTCTGCCTTGCGGCGGCTGCGCCGGCCCTGGTCTGGCAGGCGGGGGCGGCGCGGGGGCTGCTGGCCCGGCTGCCGGCCGGGACGGCCCCGGCCCTCGGGGCGGCGGCGCTGTGCTCTCTTGTGTCGATGGCGCTGCTGACCCCGCCGTCGGTCTCGCTGGAGGGGCGGACCCTCTGGCTGCTGCAGAGCCTGCCGGTCACGCCCTGGCAGGCCCTGCGGGCAAAGCTCGACCTGCACATGGTTTTGGTGGGGCCGCCCGCCCTGGCGGCCGCCCTCGCCTGGCTGTGGGTGCTGGCCCCCCGCCCGGCCGACGCCGCGCTGACGCTGCTGGCCGTCGGGCTGTACGCTCTGCTGTGCGGGGCGGCGGGCCTTGTGCTGGGGGTCTGCCTGGCGAACCTCCACTGGACGAACGAGGCCGCCGCCGTCAAGCAGGGGGCCGCGCCGGTGGCCGCCCTCTTTGTCAACTGGGCGGCGCTGGCGGTGCTGTGCGGGCTGTGGCTGGCCGCCCGCCGCCCCCTGGGGGAGAGCGGGGCCCTGGCCCTTTGCTGCGCGGCGATGGCCGCGGGGTGCGCGGGGGCCCTCGGCTGGCTGCGGCGGGGCGGGGCAAAACGCTTCGCCCGGCTGTAAAGAAACGGTAAACCGCCTTGCGGCGGGGGCCGAAACCTGCTACAATACAGATGCGGCGGCCCGCCGTGCAAAAAACGGCGGGCCTCATTCGTATACAGATACAGAAGGAATCTCTCCGGCACGGAGGTGTCGAACATGAAGATATTGCTGACCACCGACTGGTGGGCCCCCGCGGTGAACGGGGTGGTCCGCTCGGTGATGCTGCTGCGGCGGGAGCTGCTGGCGCAGGGCCACGATGTGCGGGTACTGACCCTCTCGCCCGACCGCAGCTCGTATGAAAAGGACGGGGTGATCTACCTGGGCAGCCTTTCGGCCGACCGGGTCTACCCCGGCGCGCGGGTCCGCTTTGCGGCGTGGAACCGCTGGATGCGCGCTTTGACCGACTGGCGGCCGGACGTCATCCACTCCCAGTGCGAGTTTTCCACCTTTCTGCCGGCGTGGCAGCTGGCGCGGCGGTGCAGCTGCCCGCTGGTCCACACCTACCACACCGTCTATGAGGACTATACCCGCTACCTCATCCCCAGCGAGCGGTGCGGCCGGGTGGCGGTCAAGGAATTCACCCGGCTGGTGTCGGGGCGGTGCGACGCCATCCTGGCCCCCACCGGCAAGGTGACGGGCCTGCTGAAGGAATACGGGGTCAGCTGCCCGGTCTACACCGTCCCCACCGGCATCGACCTGGAGGCGTTCCGCCCCATCCCGCCGTCGGACAAGCCGGCGCTGCGCCGCGCCCTCGGCCTGCCGGAAGGGGAGACCATCCTGGTGTCGGTGGGGCGGCTGGCCGCCGAGAAGAACCACGGCGAGCTGCTCCGCCTGCTGGCAAAAGAGCCGGCGGGCCGCCGGCCGCTGCTGCTGTTCGTGGGGGACGGCCCGGTCCGCCTCCAGCTCGAGCAGCAGGCCGCCGACCTCGGCCTTGTGGACCGGGTGATGTTCGCCGGGATGGTGCCCCCCGGCGAGGTGGTGCGCTACTACCAGGCGGGGGACGCCTTTGTCTGCGCCTCCCAGAGCGAGACCCAGGGCCTGACCTACTTTGAGGCGCTGGCCTGCGGGCTGCCCGCCATCGTCCGGGCCGACCCCTGCCTCGACGGCGTGGTGGAGGACGGGGTCAAC
>DWXX01000189.1 GCA_019118985.1 Candidatus Faecalibacterium faecipullorum | reverse complement strand
CCCCCGAAGAGCACGCCCGCATCCACCGCCGCCGCCGCCGTCAGGCGCTGGGGCTGGTGATGGCGGTGCTGCTGGTCATCGGGCTTTTGACGGTGGCAGCCGCCGCGGCGCGGCTGGTGGCCGCCTTGTTCGACAACACCGACGAGATGCTGGAATACCAGGATAAGCTGGAGGGGCTGGTGCTGTTCGACCCGCTGCCCTTCGACGGCATCGAGAACATCGACGACCTCACCCTGCGGGAGGCGGCGGTCTGGGGGTGCCTGTACAGCATCCAGGAGAGCCAGGGCAGCTTTGACGCCTACGCCCACGACCCCGTGACCGAGCAGCTTCTGCTGCCCGCCGTCGAGGTGGACGCCTACCTCGCCCGGCTGGTGGGGCCCAGCTTCCGGCTGAGCCACCGCAGCTTTGAGATGGACGACATGACCATCCCCTACGACGAAGCGTCGGGCTGCTACAGCATCCCGGTCACCGGGGACGTGGGGTACTACCGCGCCGAGGTGACCGCCCTGTTCAAGCAGAGCGGCCGGCTGCACGTGACGGTGGGGTACATCCCCCTCGGCGGGCAGGGCGACCTGATCGGCAGCGGCACCGACCAGCCGGTCAAGTATATGGACTACCTGTTCGACCGGCAGGACGGCGGCTGGTACCTGACCGGCCTGACCGAGAGCGCCGCCCGCCCCGCCGACGCCGCGTCGTCCAGCACGGCCAGCTCGGTGGTGATGATGGACCCCGACCAGCTGCAGGAGGCCATCCGCCAGGCCGCCGACCCCGACGCCGCCAGCAGCTCTGAGGCAGCAAGCGCCCCCGCCGCCGGCTCGGAAGCCGGGGCGGACAGCCAGGCCGCATCCGACGATGAGGCGGACGCCGCCTCCTCTGAAGCTGAGGCCGACGGTGAGGACGCCGCCGCATAACACGCGCATCAAACCGAAAGCCGCCGCACCCCACTGCCGGGGCGCGGCGGCTTTTTCATTTCAGTTTGAGGGGGACGACCACCAGCCGGTACCACAGATAGGGCGCCATGTTCCAGATCATCCACAGCTCCATCAGCAGATAGTGGGGGGTGTCCCGCAGGCGGAAGGGCCGCTTGCCCAGCCGCCCGGCCCGCAAAATGGCGATGGCCTCCCGCATCCCGGCGTCCCACGCATCGCCGAAGCCCTGGCGGTGGAACTTCCAGCATTTGAGCAGGTAGCCGGCGGCCAAAGGCAGCGCGTTGACCGCCAGCATCAGCGCGGGCTGGTTTTTGAGGGGGAGCAAAAGGCTGTTGCGGCCGCTCTGACGGCTCTTGAAGGCGTTGTAGCGCACCGCGCCGGTGCTGGCCCCGCAGATGTGGTAGCAGCGGGCGGCGGGGCAGAACACGCACTTGTAGCCCGCGTTGTTGGCCCGCCAGCTCAGGTCGACGTCCTCGAAGTAGGCGAAGAAATTCTCGTCAAAGACGCCGATCTCGTCAAGGATGCTCTTGCGGTAGAGCGACGCCCCCCCGCAGGCCGAGAAGATGCGCCGCGGGCGGGTATAGCGGCTCGCCCGCCGGCCGTCCCCCGTCTTGCAGGCAAAGCCCATCCAGGTGACGTAGTCCCCGGCGTCGTCGGCGAGGTCCCGCTCAAAGTGACGGATCATCAAGCTCTGCACCGCGAAGATCCGCCGGTCGGCCTCGGCGGCGCGGATCAGCTCAGCCAGCCAGTCCGGCTCGGCAAAGGCGTCGTTGTTGAACAGGACGACATACTCCCCTTTTGCCCGGGCGATGCCCTGGTTGACCGCGTGGGAGAAGCCGGTGTTCTCCCCGTTTTCGATCAGGGTAAAGCCCGGCCGCCCGCAGTAGCTGCGCGCCTCGGCAAGGCTCTCGTCGGTGGAGCCGTTGTCCACCACGATCAGCTCAAAGTCCTGTTCGGTCTGGGCCAGCACCGACTCGATCGAGTCGCGCAGCCAGCCCTTGCCGTTGATATTGGGGATGATGACCGTCGCCTTCATATACGCCCTCCTGTCGCAGCCTTTCCGGCCTATTATACACGATTTCCCCGCCGCTGTCGAGGGGCGGGCGCCCGGCGGCCCCGCACCGTGCGCGCAAAAAAGCCCCCGCCGGGCAAAACCGGCAGGGGCAGGTGGTGGAGGCGATGGGAGTCGAACCCATGTCCGAAAGGAGTTTGGCGTGAGTATCTCCGGGTGCAGGCGATCTACAGCATTCCCGCCGCGTCACGCCGGTCGCCAGGCTAACGCTTTGGTAGCTTCATAAGTTCATGACGGTCCGCAAAGCTTAGGTCCGTTCACGTGCTGTGTCTAAAGGACGCCCCGGCCCCGCGCGACACAAACGCGGGCGGAACGAGGCAGCGCTCAGGCTGCCTGGAGCTGATAACGGTTGTTGTCAGTTATTGTTTTGGAGGATTTTAGAGCAGGTCCCCCGCTGCTACCCGCTGCTCAGGCCGCGCTCCCCCCGTCGAAACCTTTACGCCCCCATGAAAGCGCCCGACGGCGCGAGGGGTCTTTGGGGGGCCGCATACCGGCCCGGGGCGCGTCAGTCGTAGCGCCCGTTGGATTTCAGGGCCCGGTCGATGGTCCGCCTGGCGTCCCGTCTGGCCGCGTCGGCCCGCTTGTCGTAGAGTTTTTTGCCCTTGCACAGCCCCAGTTCCAGCTTGACCCGGCCGCGCTTGAAGTACAGGGAGAGGGGCACCAGGGTGTAGCCCTGCAGCTTGCACTGCTGCGCCAAACGCCGTATCTCGCTCTTGTGGGCCAGCAGCCGCCGCTCGCGGGCGGGGTCGGCGTTGAAGATGTTGCCGTGGTCGTAGGGAGTGATGTGCATCCCCTTGACCACCAGCTCGCCGCCGTCGACGTCCACCCAGCTGTCTTTCAGGTTGACCCCGCCGGCGCGCAGGCTCTTGACCTCGGTGCCGCGCAGCTCGATGCCGGTCTCCAGCGCCTCGATGACGAAGTATTCATGCCGGGCCTGCCGGTTGGTGGCGATGGGTTTGGTCGCCGGTCTTTCTTTGATGGGCGCCATACCGCCGCCTCCTTTCCCTGGGTGTAGCTATTGTACCACAACTTTGCAAAAGCGCAAGGGGTCGTTTGTGTCGAAGGTGTAAATTTTCGATGGTGCGCGGTCTTGCAGGGGTCCTTACATCTCCCGCCTGCCCTCGAGGGCGCGGTAGATGGTCTGGCGGTCGGCCTGCTCGAGGCGGCTGCCCGCCGGCACCCCCGAGGCGAGGCGGGTGGCACGCACCCCCAGCGGCTTGATGGTCCGGGCGATATACAGCGAGGTGGCGTCCCCCTCCACCGAGGGGGGCAGGGCCAGGATGACCTCCTTCACCGTGTCGTCGGCCAGACGGTCGAGCAGGGCGCGGATGGTCAGGTCCTCGCTGCCCACCCCCTTGACCGGGTTGAGCAGCCCGTACAGCACATGGTACAGGCCGCGGTACTCCCGGGTGCGCTCGATGGCCTGGACGTCCTGCGAGGTCTCGACCACGCAGATGGTGGCATGGTCCCGCGCCTTGTCGGCGCAGATGGGGCAGATCTCCCCCTCGGTGTAGTTCTGGCACAGCCGGCAGCGGTTGAGGCGGGTGTGCACCCCCTGGATGGCCGAGATCAGCTGGCCGGTCTGCTCTTCCGACAGGTTCATCAGCTGGTAGGCCAGGCGGGTGGCGGTCTTTTCCCCGAGGCCGGGCAGCCGCTTGAGCTCGTCGATCAGCACCTCGAGTGGTACGGCGGTACGGTCCATCCGGCGCCTCCGCTTACAGCCCGAGGCCGGGGATGCCCAGCCCTCCGGTCAGCTTGCCCATCTCGGCGGCGGCAGCTTCATCCACCTTCTGCACCGCGGCGTTGACGGCGGCGGCCACCAGGTCCTGCAGCATCTCGACGTCGTCGGGGTCGACCGCCTCGGGCTTGATGGTGACCGAAAGCACCTCATGCTTGCCGTTCATCCGGACGGCGACCATGTCGCCGGGGGCGGCGGCGGTGTACTCGGTCTGCTCCAGCTCGGCCTGTTTGGCCTGCATATCGCTCTGCATCTTCTGGGCCTGGCGCATCAGGCTGTTCATATCGGGGCGGCCGTAGCCGCCGGGCATCCTTGCTTTCATGGTTTGGTGTCCTCCTTGGGTGTGATGGGGTGCGGGGCGTCCCGCGGGGTGTCCTGGACGGTGACCGTCACCCCCTGGGCTTCCAGCAGGCGCAGGGCGTCCTCGGCGCTGGCGTGGGCGGGGGCGGCGGCGCTTTTGGGCTCATAGGGGCCGATGGGCGCCGCCTTGCCGGTCACCTCGGCGATCAGCTTTTTGATCAGCCGCTGGCTGTTCTTGTTGGCGCGGATGAAGTCGCGGAAGGTCTTGCCCCCGTCGATCAGCACCCGCACGCCGTCAAAGTAGGCGCGGGAATTCTTGAGGTAGCCGTACAGCATGGGGTCGCAGCCCTGGATGCGGGCCACCACCTCCGGCCAGTAATCGCAGGGGGCCGCCCCCTGCGCGGGGGGCTGGGGCGGTTCGGCCGCGGGCGGGGCCTGCTGTTCAAATATGGGCACGGGCCGGGCCGGGGCGGGCTGCGCCGGCTCGGGGTCAAGGGGCCAGGGCGGCAGGGATCCTTCGTCGGGCGGCGGGGCCTGTTCAAACACAGGCGCCTGCGCTGCAGCGGGCTGGGCACGCTGCGGCTGTTCCTGCACCTGGGCCGGCGCCCGCTCCGGGGCGGGCTGCGCGGGCCGGGCCTGCTCAAATACGGGCTGGGCCTGCGCTGCGGCGGGCTGCGGCGCGGCCAGGGCGCACAGGGCCAGCTCCAGCTCGATGCGCTGGTCGGCGCCCCGGGCCATGTGCTCGAGGGCCTTGCCCAGGGTGCGGATGGCTTCCACCGCCGCCCGCCGGCCGAGCACCGGCCCCTGCTCGAGGTAGCGGGCCTCCTCGTCGGGGGGCACGCCGGTCAGCAGCTCCTGCCCGCCGGGCAGGGCCGCCAGCATCAGGCTGCGGTAATGGGCGATCAGCTCTTCGGCCAGCCGCTTGACGTCCACCGACTGCTGGCGCAGCGCGGCCAGCTCGGCCAGGGCGGCCGCGGCGTCCCCGGCGGCCAGGGCGTCCGAGATGCGGAACAAATACCCCCGGTCGGTGACGCCGGCCATCCGGCGGACGGCGGCCTCGTCGATGTCGGCGGTGACCCCCGCGCAGGTGTCCAGGATGGACAGCGCGTCCCGCAGCGCCCCGTCGGCCAGCCGTGCGATCAGGTCGGCCGCCCCGCCGGTGAGGGCGAGGCCCTCGGCCTCGGCCACCCGGGCAAGCCGCGCGGCGATGGCGTCGGGCGGGATGCGGGTGAAGTCGTACCGCTGGCAGCGGGAGCGGATGGTGGCCGGCACCTTCTGGATCTCGGTGGTGGCCAGGATGAAGATGACATGGGCGGGCGGCTCTTCCAGGGTCTTGAGCAGGGCGTTGAAGGCCGCCGTCGACAGCATGTGCACCTCGTCGATGATGTATACCTTATACTTGCAGACGCTGGGGGTGTAGGCGGTCTCGTCCCGCAAATCGCGGATGTCGTCGACGCCGTTGTTGGAGGCGGCGTCCATCTCGACCACGTCCAGCACGCTGCCCTCCTCGATGCCGCGGCAGACCGGGCAGACCCCGCAGGGGTCGCCGTTCTGGGGCTGGAGGCAGTTGACCGCCCGGGCGAAGATCTTGGCGCAGGTGGTCTTGCCGGTGCCGCGCACCCCGGTAAAGAGGTAGGCGTGGCCCACCCGGCCGGCGGCCACCTGGTTTTTCAGCGCCGCGACGATGGCCTGCTGGCCCACCACGTCTTCAAAGCGGGCCGGCCGCCACTTGCGGTAGAGCGCGCGATACATAGCCTGCACCTCCCGAATACAAAAAAAGCCGGCAGCGCCCGGGGGCCGACCCCCTTTTGCCCTGCGAAGCTCGGCATACGGATGCAGGCTGGCTGAAACGCACCGTGCGCGCCGTTTAAGGCTGCTTGGTTCCCCACCTGACCTGGTTCGCAGCGGCCCAGTCGTACAGGGCCCGCATCCGTAGGCCGAACCGCGCAGCAGCGCGCTGTCCGGACCGTTCGCGCCACAGAACTGGCTGTGGGCAGCTCATATTGTACCATACTTTCGCCCCAAGCGCAAGGGGGTGCGGTCAGGTCTTGGCATCCTCCGGCTTGGGCGGCGTTTTGGGCGGCTCCTTGGGGGCCCGGGTGAAGGTCTCGACGGCCTTCACGGGGCCGGGGGCGGTGTAGCCCGGCATCATGTCCAGGCACTTTTTGGGGCAGACGTTGACGCAGTTGCCGCACTGGACGCAGTCAAAGCGATGGATGGTCCAGCTGCCGGCGGCGCGGTCGACCTGCAGCGCCCCGGGCGGGCAGCTGCGGGCGCACAGCCCGCAGCCGATGCAGTCCTCGATGCGCACCCGGACATGGCCGCGCATCCGGTCGGGGTAGTGCGCCGGCTCAAAGGGGTAGCCGGTGGTGGCGGGCTTGGAGAACAGGTTCTTGAACGCCGTGCCCGCAAAGGGGAACAGCCGCCAGGGGGGCGGCGTCTGATCGTGTTTGTGGTCCATCTTCCTCACCTCTCGGTACAGCTGATGCATGGGTCAATGGTCAAAATCAGCAGCGCCACGTCGGCCAGCTGGCAGCCCTTGAGCATCTCCAGCATGGGCGGGATGTTGCTGGTGGTGGGGGTGCGCAGGCGGAACCGGTCGATGAATTTCGTCCCGTTGGCCTTGACGTAGTAGATGGCCTCGCCCCGGGGCTGCTCGATCCGCATGAAGTGCTCGCCATTGGGGTTGCCCTTGACCGGCGCCGCGATGGGCCCGTCCGGGATCTTCCCCACCGCCTGGCGGATCAGGTCGAGGGACTGGAAGATCTCCTTGATCCGCACCTCGCACCGCGCGAAGGAGTCGCCGTCCGACGCGGTGACCGGGTCGAAGTCCAGCTCGCCGTAGGCGGCGTAACCCAGCTTGCGCACGTCGAACGCCACCCCCGAAGCCCGCAGCATGGGCCCCACCGCGCCCATCAGCTTAGCGTGTTCGGCGTCCAGCACCCCGAGCCCCCGCAGCCGGTGGCCCACGGTGTAGTCCTTCAGGAAGGTCTCGGCGAGGGGGCGCAGCTCCTTTTCCATCTCGCGGGTGGCGGCGGCGATGGTCTTGAGCATGGTCTGGTCCATATCCTTCAGAACGCCGCCCACGCAGTTGACCGAAAAGATCACCCGCCCGCCGGTGGTCATGTCGAACAGGTCGAGCACCTTCTCCCGCAGCCGCCAGCTCTGCATGAACAGGCTCTCAAAGCCCATGGCGTCGGCCAGCAGCCCCAGCCAGAGCAGGTGGCTGTGGACGCGGCTGAGCTCCATCCAGATGGTGCGCAGGTAGGCCGCCCGGGGCGGCAGCTCGATGTTCATGATCTTTTCCAGGCACTGGCAGTAGCCCATCCCGTGGCCGAAGCTGCAGATGCCGCAGACCCGCTCGGCGATGTAGACGTACTGCTTGAAGTCCTTGGTCTCGACCAGCTTTTCCAGCCCGCGGTGGACAAAGCCGATGCTGGGCACCGCCTCGACCACCACCTCGTCCTCCAGCACCAGGTCCAGATGGACCGGCTCGGGCAGGACGGGGTGCTGCGGGCCGAAGGGCACGATACTCTGTTTTGCCATAGCCTATTCACCCCTTCTGCTTGAACGGCGTCTCCACCCCGATGCGGTAGAGTTTGCCGTGGTAATCCTGCTCCATGCACTCGATCTTGACGCCGAACAGCTCGGCGGCCTCGTTCTCCTGCAAAAAGGCCCCGGGGTAGATCTGGGTGATGCTGGGCACCGTTTCCTCTTCCCCCACCGTCAGGCGCAGGGTGCGCATATCGTATTCTTTACCGAAGGAGTAGCTCAGCTCGTACCCCTCGGCCAGGCGGGCGGCGCAGATCTGCACCACACGCCAGCCGTCCATCTTGAACCGCAGCACCGCCGGCACAAACCCGGCCATGTCCACCGGCTCAATGGTATTGCATCCTTCCATTCGCGCGCTCCTCCTTTGTCATGCTTTGCCGCGGCGGGCGGCGGCGTAGGCTTCCCGCTTGTTCTGCAGGATCTCCAGCGCCTTGACCACCCCGTCGATGATGGCCTGGGGCCGAGCGGCGCACCCCGGCACATACACGTCCACCGGGATGACGGTGTCCGCCCCGCCCTTGATGTTGTAGCAGTCCTTGAACACCCCGCCGGTGCACGCGCAGATGCCCACCGCCACCACCACCTTGGGGTCGGGCATCTGGGTGTAGATCTGCCGGATGACGCTCTCGCTCTGGTGGTTGACCCCGCCGGTGATCAGCAGGATGTCCGCCTGGAAGGGGTCGCCGGTGTTGATGATGCCGAACCGCTCGATGTCGTAGAGCGGCGTGGTGCAGGCCAGCACCTCGATGTCGCAGCCGTTGCAGCTGCTGCCGTCGTAGTGCAGCAGCCAGGGCGACTTTGCCAGTTTGTTTGCCATACTTCCCGCCCCCTTATCGGATCAGCATTAAGATCAGGCCGTTCAGCCCGCCGGTCAGCAGGGTGACCACCCAGCAGCCGTCCAGCAGCAGCTTCCACTTGACCCGGGCGCTGACGTTGTCCCACAGGATCTCGAGGAAGTAGACCGCCAGGCAGGCGACCAAGGCCACCGGCCAGCTCATCGGGTCGCTGTCCAGGAAGAACAGCGCCGCCAGCCCCAGCATCAGGGTCATCTCGTAGTATTCGGCGATGTTCATCACCGCCAGCGCCGGGCCGGCCATCTCGGTGGTCAGGCCCTTGACGATCTCCTGGTGGGCGTGGTGGCTGGTGGCCAGGTCGAAGGGCGACTTGCGCAGCTTGATGGCCATGACGAACATCAGCCCCAGCAGGAAGCCGGGCATGCTCACCACCGCGGGTATGGGCTGGCTGACGATGTCCGCCACCTGGAACGAGCCGGTGGCAAGGTAAAAGCCCACCGCCAGCAGCAGCGTCATCGGCTCATAGGCCATGATCTGGATCATCTCCCGCCCGGCGCCCAGGGTCGAAAAGGGCGACGAATCGCTCGAAGCCGCCATGACCAGGAACATATCCGCCGTGGACAGGATGAACAGGCACATCAGGATGTCCGCCCCGGCGAAGAGCATCGACCCCGCCACCGCCAGGAAGATCAGATAGCTCAGCAAAAGGAAGATCTGCACGCTGTTGACCGCCAGCATCTGTTTGGTAAAGAGCTTGGCCAGGTCATAGAAGGGCTGCAGCAGCGGCGGGCCCTGGCGGCCCTGCATCCGGGCGGAGATCTTGCGGTCCACCCCGTCCAGCAGCCCGCCGGCCAGCGGGGCCAGCAGCAGATAGAGAACGACGCTTACAGCCTGCATCATACCGCACCCCCGATCACCATGCACAGCACCACCACGATCACCCCGGTCGAGACGATGACCGACGGGCGCATCAGCCGCCGCCGGCCGAACTCAAACCGCAGATACCAGTTGCTCAGGTACAGGTGCTCCGGCTCGCCGTAGCTGTTGAGGAAGTAGGTGTTGTCCCCCATGTTCGCGCCGCCCATGTAGATGGGGACGTAGTCCCGGTGGGCGCTGCGGGTCAGAAGGAACATCAGGGTGGGCACGAACAGAATGGACACCAGCATGACGGCCATGGTGGTCAGCACGTCCATCGACAGCACCTCGTGGGCCGAGCCGAACAGCATCCGGACGATGGGGTCGACGATGTAGGCCGACACCAGCGGGAACAGCAGGCAGAGGGCCAGCATCGCCCCGGCGTGGGTGACCATCGACAGGTACTGGTTGGTATGGGTCTTGTCGTGCACCACCTCTTTGGTGTGGTGCAGCGAGATCAGCTTGCTGAGCCACTTGGTCCAGTAGAGCATGGTGGTGGCGCTGCCGTAGGCCAAAAACAGCACCAGCAGGTAGTTGTCGGAATCCACAAAGGACTTCAGCGCCACCCACTTGGAGATCAGCATCCCGAAGGGGGCCAGGTACATCCCCGCGATGCCGATGCCCATCAGGTAGGTCAGCATCGGCAGGCGGAGCAGCAGCCCGTGCATCGACTCGATGTCGCGGCTGCCGAGGCTGTTCTCGATCGAGCCCACCGCCTGGAACAGCAGGGACTTTGCCACCGAGTGGAAGATGGTCAGAAGCACCGCGGCCCAGACCGTCTCTTCCGCGCCGATGCCGGCGCAGGCCACGATCAGCCCGAGGTTCGAGATGGTCGAAAAGGCCAGCACCTTCTTGCCGTCGTTTTGGGCAATGGCCATCATGCTGCAGACGATGAAGGTGAACCCCCCGATGAAGGAGACCATCATCCCGCCCAGGGTGCCCGCCAGGGCCGGGGCCAGCCGGATGAGCAGGTAGACCCCCGCCTTGACCATGGTGGCGCTGTGCAGCAGCGCGCTGGAGGGGGTGGGGGCCACCATCGCCCCCAGCAGCCAGGACGAGAAGGGCATCTGCGCCGATTTGGTCATGGCCGCAAAGGCCAGCATCGCCACCGGCACGGCCGCGCCCGAGGCCACCACCTCATTCAGCTGGACCGAGCCGCCCATGGCCGCCGCCCAGGCGATGGCCACCGCAAAGCCGCAGCCGCCCAGCAGGTTCATCCACAAGGCGCGGAAGCTGTTGTTCACCGCCTCTTCGGTGCGGGTGTAGCCGATCAGCAGAAAGGAGACCACGCTGGTGATCTCCCAGAAAAAGTACATCCAGACCAGGTTCTCGCTGAGCACCAGCCCGAACATCGCCGCCAAAAACAAAAACAGCATCGAGAAGAAAAAGCCGCTGCGGTCGATGTACTCGGTGTGGTGCTCGTGGTAGCCCTTCATGTAGCCCACCGCATAAATGCAGATGAAGCCGCCCACAAAGGCCGCGATGATGCACAGCAGCATGGCCAGGCCGTCCAGCCGCATATGGGCCGCCGGCGCCACCGGGCAGCTCAGCTCAGCCCAGGCCACCAGCAGCGTCTGCCCTGCCGACAGCAGGATGACCGGGTACTTGCCGTGCCGCACCGACAGCAGCACCACCAGCCCCATCAGGACGAATTCCCCCGCCAGCATGGCGTGGTCGGCCAGCTCGGTCTCGGCATACAGCTCGATGCGGCCCCCGCCGCCCGCCATCCAGGCGGCCAGCAGCGCCGCAGCCAGGGCCATCACCCCGGCGGCCGCCCCATAGACGGCCGCGCCCCGCGCCTTGCGGTCGCGGATACAGGGCAGGACGACCGCCGCCAGAGCAGGCCATCCGATCAGCAGGATTGGTATTGCGCCCATTCACACACGCTCCCTTTGGAAAAAATTTGTTGAAATTTTTGCACAGCTTTCATTATACTCCCCCTTTTCCCGCTTGACAAGGGCCGGCGCGAAATTTGTCTATTATTTCACAAGCAGCCCCCGCGCCCTGCGCCGCGCACTGGCATTTTCATCCCCGCGGTGCTATAATGGGTGCTGCCCGGGGCGCTCTGCCCCCGAAACTGTCCCAAGGAAAGGAGCCGCCCCATGCACGAGCTGGCCATCACCCAGAGCATCCTCACCATCGCCCTTGCCGCCGCCGAGGCGCAGCACGCCCGGCGCATCCGGGCCATCCGGCTGACCATCGGGCCCTTTTCGGGGGTGGTGCCCGAGTGCGTGCAGATGTACCTGGACGTGCTGGCCAAAGGCACCATCGCCGAGGGGGCGAAGATCGAAGCGGCCGCCCTGCCGCTGCGGGTGCGCTGCCGTGCCTGCGGGCAGGAGAGCGAGATCGACCGCCGGCACATCGCCTGCCCGAACTGCGGCGGGGTGGAGCTGGAGCGGCTGTCCGGCCGGGAATGCACAGTAGACAGTCTGGAGGTAGACGTATAATGGAGATCAAAGTCCTGCATCAGGTCATGGAATGGAACGACGACGTCAGCGCCGAGGTGCGCAGCGCCCTGCAGGAGCACAAAGTGTGCCTCATCAACGTGATGGGCAGCCCCGGCGCGGGCAAGACCAGCCTGATCACCGCGCTGATCGAGCGGCTGCGGGCGGAATTTGCCATCGGCGTCATCGAGGGGGACATCACCGGCCAGATCGACGCCGAGAAGATCGCCGCCCTGAACATCCCCGCCGTCCAGCTGAACACCGACGGCGCCTGCCACATCGAGGCCATGAGCATCCAGCACATCCTGCCCCAGTTCGATCTGGACGGGCTGGACGTGCTGTTCGTGGAGAACATCGGCAACCTGGTCTGCCCGGCCGAGTTCGACATCGGCGAGAACTTCCGCCTGACGGTGCTGAGCGTGCCGGAGGGGGACGACAAGGTGGCCAAGTACCCCCTGATGTTCACCGACACCGACTGCCTGGCCCTGTCCAAGTGCGATATGCTGCCCTACTTCGACTTCGACCTTGCGCGGGTGGCGGCCGACTACCGCGGGGTCAACCCGGGCGGCCCGCTGTTCCAGCTGTCGGTCCGCACCGGCGCGGGGCTGGACGCCCTGGCCGCCCACATGGCCGAACGGATCCGTGCCGCGCTGGCCTGAGGGCGGCGCGCGCCGGGTCCGCGTCCAGATCGCCGGCATGGTGCAGGGGGTGGGCTTCCGCCCCTTTCTGCACCGCCTGGCGGCCGGGCTGGGCCTTGGCGGCTGGGCACGCAACACCCCCGCCGGCGTCGAGCTGGAGCTGGAGGGCGCCCCCGACGCCATCGACGCCTTCACCCGGGCGGTGCAGGCCGAACCCCCGCCCCTCGCGGCGGTGGAAAGGGTGACCGTCTCTCCCCTGCCCGCCTGCCGGGGGGAGCGGGCCTTCACCATCCTGCCCAGCGCCCCCGGGGCGGCCGACACCCTGGCCGCCCCCGACCTCGCCCCCTGCCCGGCCTGCCTGCAGGAGATGGCCGACCCCGCCGGGCGGCGGTACCGCTACCCCTTCATCAACTGCACCGACTGCGGGCCCCGCTTTTCCATCCTGCGGGCTCTGCCCTATGACCGGGCCGCCACCTCGATGGCCGGCTTTGCCATGTGCCCCACCTGCGCCGGCGAGTACGCCGACATCCGCAGCCGCCGCTACCACGCCCAGCCCAACTGCTGCCCGGCCTGCGGGCCCCGGGCCTTCTACCTGGACGAAGCCGGGCGGGAAGTGCCCGGCGACCCCGTTGCCCTGGCCCAGCGGGCCCTGGCCGCCGGGCTGACGGTGGCGGTCAAGGGGACGGGCGGCATCCACCTGGCCTGCGACGCGCTGAACGAAGAAGCCGTCCGCCGGCTGCGCAGCCGCAAGCGCCGGGGCGAAAAGCCGCTGGCCGTCCTCTGCCGCAGCCTGGACGCCGCCCGGCGGCTGTGCCATATCTCAGAGGAGGAGGCCGCTGTGCTGGAGAGCCCCCGGCGGCCCATCGTCCTGCTGGAAAAGCGGGCCGACGCCCCCGCGCTGCAGCCGGCCCTCGCCGCCCTGAGCGAGAACCGGCGGCTGGGCATCCTGCTGCCCTACACCCCCCTGCACGTCCTGCTGGCCGACGGCAGCGCCGGCGGCCCGGCCGCCCTGGTCCTGACCAGCGCCAACCGGCCCGGCTGCCCGGTGATGACCGACAACGCCGAGGCCCTCGGCGGGCTGCAGGGGGTGGCGGACGGCTACCTGCTGCACGACCGGCCCATCGTCAACCGCTGCGACGATTCCCTCGTCTCGGTCTGGCGGGGGCGGGCCTACTTTTTCCGCCGCAGCCGGGGCTATGCGCCCCAGCCGCTGCTTTTGCCGGACGGCGCCGCCGACGGGGTGCTGGCCTTCGGGGCCGAGCAGAAGGCGGGCTTTGCCGCCGGGCGGGGGCGGCATGTCTTTCTCAGCCAGCACATCGGGGACCTCAAAAACGCCGAGACCCTCGACCACTACCGCGCCGCCCTGGACGCGCAGCTGCGGCTGTTCGGCGCTGCGCCGCGGGTGGTGGCCTGCGATCTGCACCCCGACTACCTCTCCACCCGCGAGGCCCGGGCCATGGCCGACGGGCGCGGGCTGCCCCTTGTACAGGTGCAGCACCACTGGGCCCACATGGCCTCCTGCATGGCCGACAACGGCCTGACCGGCCCCGCCTTCGGCATCATCTGGGACGGCACCGGCCTCGGGGCCGACGGCGCCATCTGGGGGTGCGAGTGCCTGCTGGGGGACTGCGGCGGGTTCAAGCGGGTGGGCTCCCTCCGGCCCATCCCCCTGCCAGGTGGGGACGCGGCGGTCAAGCAGATCGGCCGCACCGGCCTGGCCCTCGCCTGGGACGCCGGGGTGGACCCCGCGGTCCGGGACGCTTTGCTGCCCGCCCTGCCGGGCAAAGCCGCCCTGCTGGCCATGCTGGAGCGCCGCGTCGCCTGCCCGCCGGCCAGCAGCGCCGGGCGGCTGTTCGACGGGGTATACGCCCTGCTGACCGGGCGGGCAGACGCCGGTTACGACGGCCAGGCCCCCGCCCTGCTGGAAGCCCTCGCCCGGGACGACCTGCCCGGGCGGGTCTACCCCACCGCCTACTACGACGACGGGGGCGTCCGCCGCCTCGACACCCGGCCGCTGGTCCGCGCCCTCTGCGCCGACGCCGCCGCCAGGGTGAACCGGGCCGCCATCGCCCGGGGCTTCATGGACGCCCTGGCCCGCTGCGCGCTGGAGCAGTGCCGGGCCCTCAACCCGGGCCGGCTGCCGGTGGTGCTGTCGGGCGGGGTCTTTTTGAACCAGTACCTGCTGCGCGAGGTCACCCGCCTGCTGGAAGGGGACGGCTATGCCGTCTATTCCCACCGCCGGGTCTCCCCCGGCGACGAGGGGGTCCCCCTCGGCCAGCTGGCCGTCGCGGCCCGCCGCAGCGCGCTGTAACAACCAAGCAAAGGAGAAAACGCCATGTGTCTTGCAGTACCGCTGAAGATCGTATCGGTGGAGGGCAAACAGGCCGTGGGCGAAGCCGCCGGCTTGACCCAGAAGCTGCGGGTGGACTTCATCCCCGACGTCCGCCCCGGCGACTATGTGATGGTCCACGCCGGCTTTGCCATCCAGCGGCTGAGCGAAGCCCAGGCCCGGGAGAACCTGGCCTGCATCCAGGAGGCCGTCGATGCAGCATCTGAGTGAGGCGGCCTTCGCCCGGCCCCAAAACGCCGCCGCCCTGGTCAGGCAGATCGCCCGGCTGACAGACAAAGCCCGCCCGCTGCGCATCATGGAGGTCTGCGGCACCCACACCATGGCCATCGCCAAAGCGGGGCTGCGGGGGCTGCTGGCCCCCGGGGTTCAGCTGCTGTCCGGGCCGGGGTGCCCGGTCTGCGTCACCCCGGCCGGGGCCATCGACGCGGTGCTGCGCCTTGCCGGGCAGCCGGGGGTGACCATCGCCAGCTACGGCGATCTGCTGCGGGTGCCGGGCAGCGCGCGGGGGAACACCCTGCTGCGCCGCCGCGCCCTCGGCGCCCGGGTGCTGACCGTCTACTCCCCCATCGACGCGCTGGAGGCCGCCCGCGCCGACCCCGCGTCCGAGGTGGTCTTTCTGGGGGTGGGGTTTGAGACCACCGCCCCCGGCACCGCCGCCGCCGTCCTGGCCGCCGCCGAGGCGGGGGTCAGGAATTTCTCGGTCCTCAGCCTGCTCAAACTGACCGAGCCCGCCCTGCGCGCCCTCGCCGCCTCCGACGGCTTTCGCGTGGACGGGCTGCTGGCCCCCGGCCATGTCGCGGCCGTCACCGGGGCGGAGGCCTTCGCCTTCCTGCCCAAAGAGTACGGCCTGCCCGCGGTGGTCAGCGGTTTCGAGGCCGGGGACATCCTCTATTCCATCTGGCGTCTGGCCCAAATGCACGCCGCGGGCCGCCCCGCCCTTGAGAACGAGTACACCAGGCTGGTCCGCCCCGGCGGCAACCCCGCCGCCCGCGCCGCCGCCGCACAGGTGTTCCGGCCGGCGGCCAGCGTCTGGCGGGGCCTGGGCGAGATACCGGCCAGCGGCCTTGCCATCCGGGAAGCATACGCCCCCTGGGACGCGGCCCGGAAATTCGCCCTCCGCCCCGGGGCGGGCGCCGAGCCCCCCGGCTGCCGGTGCGGAGCGGTGCTGCGGGGGGCGTGCGCCCCGCGGGACTGCCCCCTGTTCGGCGCCGCCTGCACCCCCGCCGACCCGGTGGGGCCCTGCATGGTCTCCTCCGAGGGGGCCTGCGCGGCGGCGTGGAAATACGGCGATCTGTAACAAAGCGAGGTACACCATGCAGGACATCATCACACTGGACTATGGCAGCGGCGGCCTCAAGACCGCGCAGCTGATCGATCAGATCCTGGTGCCGGCCTTTGCCAACACCGCCCTCAGCCAGCTGGGGGACGGCGCGGTGCTGCCGGCCCTGCCCGGGCCGCCGGTCTTTTCCACCGACAGCTTTGTCGTATCGCCCTGGCACTTCCCCGGCGGGGACATCGGCAAGCTGGCGGTCTGCGGCACCGTCAACGACCTGTGCATGGCCGGCGGCGCGCCGCTCTATCTGAGCTTTTCGCTGATCCTGGAGGAGGGCTTTGCCCTCGACGACCTGCGCGCCGTCGTGGCCTCTGCGGCGCAGACCGCCCGGGCCGCCGGGGTGCAGATCGTCACCGGCGACACCAAGGTGGTGGAGCGGGGCCGGGGCGACGGCATCTACATCAACACCGCCGGGGTGGGGGTGCTGCGCGCGCCCGGTCTCGGGCGGGGGGCGCTGCGGGATGGGGACGCCGTCCTTGTCAGCGGCAGCGTCGGCTGCCACGGGGCGGCCGTCCTGATGGCCCGCGGGGACCTGCCCTGCGAGGGGGCGCTTGTCTCGGACTGCCGCCCGCTGCACGACATCGCCGCCGCGGCCCTGGCGGCGGGGGGCGTGCGGATGCTGCGCGACCCCACCCGGGGCGGCGTCGCCACCACCCTGAACGAATTTGTGGAGGGCGGCCCCCTCGGCATCGAGCTGGAGGAGGACGCCATCCCGGTGGACGGGCCGGTGGCGGCGGCCTGCGGCCTGCTGGGCCTCGACCCCCTCTACGCCGCCTGCGAGGGCCGGATGCTGGCCGTCTGCGCCCCCGAGACGGCGGACGCCGTCCTGGCGGCGCTGCGCGCCACCCCCGGCGGGGAGGGCGCGGCCCGCATCGGCCGCCTGACCGCCGCCCGCCCGGGGCAGGTGGTGCTGCGCAACAGCTTCGGCGGCAGCCGCATCCTCGGCAAGCTGACCGGCGCCCAGCTGCCCCGCATCTGCTGACAGCCGCCAAAAAGCCAAAGCCGCCCCCTCTGCCGGATGGCAGAGGGGGCGGCTTTTCCAGGGTGACAAACGGGCAGATCAGACGCCTTCCCCGCCCCTTTCCCCCAGTTTTTCCTGCAGCGCCTGCAGGAAGTCGGCGGCGGGGCCGGCGGTCTGGGGGGCGTACAGCACGCCGTAGGGGACGGTGAAGTCCCAGTCCACCGGCAGCGTGACCAGCCCCGGGCTGACGTCCGCCCAGGCGTCGAGGGTCAGCAGCGCCCCGCCCGAGCCCTCCCGGGCGCGAAAGACCGACCGGTCGTAGAAAAAGCCGGCGTCGGTCAGGCGGATGTCGGGGTGCTTGCGCCGCAGGGTGTCGCGCAGGCGGCACAGCTGCGGGATGTCCCCGCCCTTGACCATGTACAGCCGCTCGCCGTGCAGGTCCTCCAGCGTCAGCTTGTCCCGCCCGGCCAGCCGGTGGCTGCGGGGGACGGCCACGCAGAGGTTATAGGTCCCCAGCGGGCAGAAGCGGGCCAGCCGCAGCATCTGCCGGGACAAAAACGCCCCCACCAGAAAGTCCGTCTGCCGCCCCAGCGACGCGATGACCGAGAGGACGCGGTCCCGGTCGTCGTCCCAGGGCACCAGACGGAAGCGGTAGCCGCCGCCGTCGGGGCACAGCTGGTCCCACAGCTCGGTCAGGACGATGCCGGGGCGCAGCAGCGAGGAGCCGATCCGGATGGTGCGGGTGTTCCGCCCGTCGATCTGCCGGGCCAGACCGACGGCGGCGTCAGCCTCGGCGATCAGCTCTTTGGCCCTGCTGTAGAGGTACTGCCCGGCTTCGGTCAGCTCGATGCCGTGGGTGGTGCGCCGCAGCAGCGTGACGCCGGTGCGCTGTTCCAGGACGTTCATCTGCTTCATGATGGAGGCGGGGCTCATCGACCGCTCCGCCGCCACCCGGGAGAAGCTGCCCATCTCCGCCACCTGGATGAATGTCCTGATCCTATCGCTGTACAAAAAGCGCCGCCCTCCTCCGCATATCTGTGATGTACGCCCATGGCGCATGATGGATACAGTATAGCCCGCCCCGCCGCTTGCCGTCAAGACCCCCGCCGCCCCCTTGACAAGGCACAGGGCGGGGGGTATCATAGGGGCGAACCCCACACAAGGAGGCTTTGCCCATGAAGATCGCGGTGGTGACCGGCGCGTCCAGCGGGCTGGGGCGGGCGTTCGCCCTGCAGCTGGCCCGCACCGAACAACTGGATGAACTGTGGGTCATCGCCCGCCGGCAGGAGCGGCTGGAGGCCCTGCGCCCCCGCTGCCCCCTGCCGCTGCGGGTGCTGCCCCTCGACCTGACTGCGCCCGGCGCGGCCGACGCGCTGGAAGCGCAGCTCAAAGCCGCCGCCCCCGAGGTGCGGGTGCTGGTCTGCGCCGCCGGCTTCGGCCGGATGGGGGACGCCCGCGCCGTCCCCCGGCAGCAGTCCGCCGCCATGATCGCGCTGAACTGCACCGCCGCCGTCGAGGTGACCCAGGTCTGCCTGCCCTGGATGGGCCGTGGCGGCCGCATCCTCGAGATATGTTCGACGGCGGCCTTCCAGCCCTTCCCCTATCTCAACGTCTATGCCGCCACCAAGGCTTTCCTCTACCGGTACAGCCGGGCCCTCGGGCAGGAGCTGCGGGGGCGCGGCATCACCGTCACCGCCGTCTGCCCCTACTGGATCAAGGATACCGAGTTCATCCCCGCGGCAAAGCAGGGGGACGGCGGCGCGGTGCGGCATTTCCCGCTGGCGACCCGGGCCGGGCGGGTGGCCGCCCGCGCCCTGCTGGACAGCCGGCGGGGGCGGGCCGTCTCCACCCCGGGGGCGGTCTGCACCGTCCACCGCTATGCCTCCAAGTGCCTGTCCGACGCTGCCCTGATGGCCCTGTGGGAGGGGCTGCGGCGGCTGTAACATATACGATCACAAAATGAAAAAGGAACACCCTGCCATGACCATCCGTACTGCCGTCCGTCCTCAACATGCGGATGGAGCAGCAGCTGCACCACGCCGCCCGCATCGCCGAGATCATGGAGTTCGCGGTCGACCCGGCCTGCCGCAGCCGCGGCATCGGCAAGGAGATGTTCGCCCGGGCCTGCGCCGACGCCCGCGCAGCCGGCTGCGTCCAGATCGAGCTGGCCACCAACCAGCGGCGTACCGGCGCCCACCACTTCTACGCGCGGGA
>DWXX01000188.1 GCA_019118985.1 Candidatus Faecalibacterium faecipullorum | reverse complement strand
GTATAAAAGATAGAGACCCAAAACAGGCGAAAGGAAGGTCCTTTTCCTTTCGAAAGCCATTATAGCATACCCCCCCCCGGTGTCAAGGCCCGATTTAGCATTTTTTGGTTTTTGCTTTCTTTTTGAAAGTTTGCGGGATTTTGTATGCGTATGTTTGGAGGTTTTATTGTGGTTGTTTTGGATGTTTATGCGTTATTTTCAGGCTTGTATTTGCATAAAAGTTTTTCTGCCCATTTGCGTTGTTCTATGCTATAATAAAGGCATCTCATCTTTTTCTGAGCGAAAGAAGGATGTCTATGCCCCAAAAACCCATGCTGAGCGTTCAGGACCTGATCGTTCATTCCAAAGAAAAAGGGAATCCAGTTCAATAGTATATCAGAAGCCGAAGCGCAGGATTATCTTGCCCGCAACAACAATTATTTCAAGCTGGCTTCTTACCGGAAGAACTATCCCAAGTTCACGGACGGTCCAAAGCAGGGTCAGTATGAAAATTTAGACTTTGCCTATCTCATCGAGTTGGCGCGCATCGATGTGGAAGTGCGCCATATCCTTCTGAAGATGTGCCTTGATATAGAGCATTTTCTCAAGGTCCGCCTGATCAAAGCGGTGGAAAACAACGTTTTTTCGCCATCTTCCAGCGAGGACGGCTATCAGATCGTGACCGACTTTCTGACCGATACCGGTACGTCCGACTTTGAAAGCAGGGCCAGCCACATCTCCAAACGCTCCGGTTCCATCGCAAGAAAAATCCGTCAGAACCGAATGAACCCCTACTGTGAAGGTCTGATGGCCAAATATAAAAGTGAAATGCCTGTGTGGGTGTTCGTTGAGGTCATATCCTTCGGCGATCTGGTCGAGCTGATCGCCTTTTATGCCGAAAAGACCGGGCTGCCCCTGCCTGTCGACCTGAAAAGCGTGGACCGGGTCCGGCAGATTCGGAACGCCGCCGCTCACAACAGCTGCATCATCAACGACCTGAACACCACACAAAAATCCAGCGCCCCGCCCTTTATCACACAGTTTGCAGCCCGTGCGGGGATAGGCGAAACGATGCGCCGGAAAAAATTATCCAATCAGCGTATCAATCAAATCACACATCTCCTGTATTGTCTACGACCAGGTGGTCACAAGTGAAAATACACGGGCCATGCGCCTGTCTGAACTACAGGCACTGCTCGACCAGCGCATGCTTCAGCATCAGGAATATTTCCAGTCCAATTCACTTCTTACATCCACCCACCAGTATTTTCAAAAATTGGCGCACAGTCTGGCCGCGTCCTGTTGACATCTCTCTCATTTTTGCATATAATGATCTTACTAAGAAAAACAGTTTGTTTTGTAAGGGCCGCGGCGTATGCTGCGGCTCTAGTTTTTTGTACAGCAAAACCGCCCCCGGCATCCATCGAACATGCCGGGGGCGGTTCTCTTATATGGTTCTATGTATGATGTATGGCGCTCTTACCCCTTCGCCTTCACCTCCGTCTCAACCACGCTGTGGCCCTGGGGGATGGCGTAGCGGACGGCGGGGATGCAGACGTTGGTGCTGTAGAGGCTGAGGTTGGGGTCGCACTTGATGACCGTGCCTTCGCCTGCGCCCGAGACGGTGCAGGAAAGGGCCGCGTTGCGGGCCGACGCGGCGCCGCCGGCGGTGGACTCGACGTAGCCGGCGGCAAAGTTCGGCACCGCGAAGCCGCAGTCGTATGCCTCGCAGCCGCGGTCGCTGTCGATCTCGTGGCGGCGGATGTGCCCCTCGGCGGTGGGGATGACGGTGGTGGTCACCATAATGCCGGGGAAGGGGGACCACCGGCTGACCACACGGTCGGCCTTCACCTCGTGGGAGAGGGAGACCTTGCGGACAAAGACGTTGTCGTCGATGACAAAGGCCAGCATGCTGTCGGGGGCGGCCTGATAGATCACCTCGCGGCTGCGGGAGGCGCAGAACCCGAACCGGGTGTCGTAGGCGAACTTCGCGTATTTCTCAGGGAATTGCCCGTGCCCGTGCCCCTCGTTGACGCCGGCGGCGTAGGCGGTCACGCGGCCGTTCGTGCGGGTCACCAGCATATTGGCGTGGGGCATCGGTTTGACGGCGTCGAGGGGGGGCAGCGGCTCAGCCTCGGCGGCCCAGAAGGGGTGGTCGTCGGGCAAGGCCAGCAGGATGAAGCTCTTCATCCCCCAGTAGGGGCTGCCAGGGGCGTTGTACCGCTCGGCCATGTACATCTGCGGGTAGCAGTAGCCGATGGTCAAAACGCCGTCCCGGTCAAACATCTTCTGCTCCAGCCACCAGTTGAAGTTGCGGGCGATCAGCCCCTTCATCACCCCGAGGGGGAAGGGCTCCAGCCCCGCCCAGACGCAGGCCGACCAGAAGCAGTTCTGGGCAAAGCGGTAGGTCAGGCTGCGGCCGTAGGGCAGCGCCGCGCCGTTGTCGTCGAACCAGTAGATGAACTGCTGCGCGAACAGCTCGGCCCGGCTGCGGTAGAGCGCCGCCCGCTCGGGGTCGGTGTCGGCCGCAAACTTCGAGTACAGCACCCCGTAATACTGGATGGCCCAGGGGATGTAGTAGTCCTTCTGCGGGCTCGCCCCGTCGGTGGACCAGCCGTCGCCGCTGTAGTAGCTGTCGATGCGGGCAAGGCCGCGGGCCAGGTTCTCGGGGTCATAGGGCATCCCGCACTTTTTCAGCGCCAGGTTGACCAGGATCATGAAGAACTGCCAGTTGCACTCGGGGATGGTGTGGTGGTTGATCTGGTCCAGCCAGCGGGCCAGGTTCTGCTTTTCTGCGTCGGACAGGGGGTCCCACAGCTTCTCGGGGGTGGTCAGCAGCCCGCAGGCGATGGCCGCCATCTCGACGAAGCACTGGTCGTAGTCCTTGCACGCCCCCCAGTACTCGGGGTTTTCCGGGTCGGCGCCGGCGGCAAGGCCGCGGCGGTAGATGTCCTCAAAGACGGGGTCAGAGCCGCCCCCCGCCCAGTAGGGCACCAGCGCCCAGAGCGGGCGGCTGAATGCTTCCAGCTCGATGGCCGCCTGCCCGTAGGTCACCCCCGTCTCCCCCAGATGGAGCCGGGCCCCGCCGGCCGAATAGTACGGCTTGAGCGGGTCGAGAAAGAGATGCATCAGGGCCTGAAAGTCCTGCTTGGTGGAAAGTTTCATGGCGCTTACCTCTTATTTCTTGTAGTCAAAGTTGGGGATGGCGTTCCAGCGGCGGCGCAGGGTGTGGGCCGCCAGTTTGGGCCGGCGGTCCCGCGTCAGCAGGCCCTTGCGGTTGCCGCCCACCCGCATCGGGCCCTGGATGGTGGCAAAATCGGCGAAGTTCCAGGGCATCTCCCCGACAAAGAAGCTCCGCTTGTCAAACACCGCCCCCATCCGCTCATAATACTCGGCCTGGTACTCCTCGCTGAACATCCCGCCGCAGGCGTCGTGCAGGCCGTTCACGGTGTCGGCGCCGTACTCGGTGATGACCACCGGCTTGCCGACCTCCTGCCAGAAGTCCAGCTCCTCGTTGAGGGCGGCGCAGGCGGCGTCCAGGTCGCCGGACAGGTTGTACCAGCCGTAGTACCGGTTGATGCAGACCACGTCCATGGTGCGGGTGGTGAGGTCCTTGGTGTAGTCGTTCTGGCAGCAGACCAGGGTCACCGGGCGGTCCTGCGGGTCCTGCGCGTGGGCCTGTTCATACAGCGGCCGCCAGTAGTCGCAGGCCGACTGGGGGTAATGCTCGAGGTCGGGCTCGTTGCCCAGGCTCCACAGGATGACGCAGGGGTGGTTTTTGTCCCGGTCGATCATGTCCTGCAGCACCTGCCGGTGATGGTCGGCCAGCGGGTAGGTCTTGTAGGGGTCGCCGTCCGCCCCGCCGATCCCCACCGCGGGGGTCTCGTCGATGACCAGCACCCCCTCACGGTCGCACAGGTCATAGAACCCCTCGGCGTAGGGATAGTGGCTGGTCCGCAGGCTGTTGGCCCCCATCCAGTGCATCAGATGCAGGTCGGCGACGTTGAACACCGTGTCGGTGCCGCGGCCGTGCAGGGGGCTGTCCTCGTGCTTGCCGAAGCCTTTCAGGTAGAGCGGCCTGCCGTTCAGCAGCAGTTTGGTCCCCTCCACCTTCACCTCCCGGATGCCGAAGGTCTGGTCATAGCAGTCCTCCCCAAAGGCGACGCGGGCGGTGTAGAGGTTGGGGGTGCCGGGCCAGGGCTCCCACAGCTGCGGGTCGGGCAGGACGACGCTGCCCGCCGCGCCGGCGGCTCTTGCCGCGCAGCGGCCGGCCGGGTCGAGAAACTCCACCGTCACGCTGCCCGCGCCCACCGTCTCGACGGCGTAGTCCACCCGCCCGTCGCAGTGGGGGACGATGGTGATGCCGGCGATGTAGTCCTTCGGGGTGGTGTAGAGGGTCACCGGCCGGTGGATGCCGGCGTAGTTGAAAAAGTCGAAGTTGGGGCGGTTCTGGGGCCGGGCGCCCGCCTTGGCGTGCTCCACCGAGGGGATGCCGGCGTTGTCCGACCCGAAGAAGGCGATCTGCCCAGGCTCGTTGCCCACCGGCAGGGTGGCATGGCTGACCCGGTTGTCGGCGGCGACGGTCAGCAGGGCGGACGCCCCGGGGGCAAGGCGGTCGGTGATGTCCGTCTCAAAGGGCAGAAAGCCCCCTCTGTGCTCGGCGATCAGGGCCCCGTCCAGCCAGACTTTTGCCTGATGGGTCACCGCGCCGAACCGCAGCACCACCC
This sequence comes from Candidatus Faecalibacterium faecipullorum, assembly GCA_019118985.1. Taxonomy (GTDB): domain Bacteria; phylum Bacillota; class Clostridia; order Oscillospirales; family Ruminococcaceae; genus Faecalibacterium; species Faecalibacterium faecipullorum. The sequence continues at coordinate 4,894 of DWXX01000188.1, read as the reverse complement.
GCTGCCCGGCGCAGGCCCGGGGCAGGGTGATCTGCCGCTGATAGAAGGCCCACCCGTAGTGGTCCCGCCAGGCGCGGTCAGGCTTCTGGTCGTTGTAGCTGGCCGGCACCGCCACCGTCTCCGCCCCCGGCAGGGGCGCGGCCGGGTCGAGGGTGGGGGCCGCGGGGTCCCCGTGGTCGAGCGCGAAGTTCCATACGCCGTCCAGGCTGATGGTCAGCCGGGCGGCATTCTGCTGCGGATAGAGCATAGGTCTCCCTCCCATCGTCCTGCCTTACCAGTACATCTCCCAATCCCGGGTCAGGCGGGTGAGGGCTTCCATGTAGAAGTAGTCGCCCCAGCTGGTGCACTCGTCCACGCCCTCGGGGGTGCAGGTGTTGTAAGGGCTCTTCTTGCTGTAGGTGCCGTGCAGCAGCTGCCCCGAGCCGAGGGTCCCCGGCTGGACGGCGTAGTGGTCGGCCAGGGCGGCCAGCATCTGCCGGGCCAGGGTATACCAGCTGCCGGCCTCTTCGGCGCCGACGTACTTGGCCGCTTCCAGCAGGCCGCAGGCCACGATGGCCGCCGAGGAGGAATCCCGCGGCTCGCCGCTGTCGGGGGCGAAGATCATGTCCCAGCAGGGGACCATGTCCTCGGGCAGGCGGGAGAGGTAGAAGTCCAGCGCCTTGCGGAAGACGTCCAGGAACTTCTCGTCGTGGGTGTAGGTGTAGCCGATGGCGCTGCCGTAGACGCCCCACGCCTGGCCCCGGGCCCAGAAGCTGTCGTCCTTATAGCCCTGGCAGGTGCGGCCGCCCTTGGGGGTGCCGTCGGGGTTCATGTAGAAGGTGTGGTAGGTGCTGCCGTCCGGCCGGAAGGAGTTGGCCAGGCAGGTGGCGGTGTGGGCCGCCGCGATGGCCCGGTACTTGTCGTCCCCGGTCTCCCGGCTGGCCCAGTACAGCAGCGGCACGTTCAGCATGCAGTCGATGATGAAGCGGTAGTTGTCGGGGTCGTCCATGGTGCCCCACGCCTGCAGGAACCGCCCGCTGGGCTGGTAGCGGGTCAGCAGCTGGTCGGCCGCGGCGATGGCGGCGTCCCGGCCCTTTTCGCTCTTCACCAGCTTCCAGGCGGCCACGCAGGACGGACTGTAGAGGAAGCCCATGTCGTGGTGGTCCACCTCCACCTTGCGGGCGATGCGGTCGGCAAAGCTGTCTACCTGCACAAGGGCCGCCTGCTTGAAGGCCTCGTCCCCGGTGGCCTCATAGGCCAGCCAGATCTCCCCCGGCCAGAAGCCGCAGGTCCACTGGTTGTTGGCGCAGCCGGGGTAGATGCCGTCTACGCTGGAATGGTTCTGGCACTGCCAGGTGTACAAAGGCAGGTTGGTCTTGACCTGGCGGCAGGCGCCGGCCAATGCCTCGCGGGCTTCTTCATCGGTGATGGCGCGGTTGACAAAGGTTCTCATGGTCGGTTCTCCTTTGATTGATGGGCGGCGCAAAAAGGGCGGGGCCGGGCAAAAGCCCCGGCCCCGCCCCTGCGTCGATCAGATAGCGTTTGGGTAACTAGGGTCCCCCCTGATTTTAACCCTTGATGCCCGAGGATGCAACACCCTGGACAAAGTACTTCTGGAGGGAGAGGAATACGATCAGCACCGGGATCAGCACGACCACCGACGCCGCCATGATCAGGCCGTACTCAGCCGAATACTGCGAGATGAACATGCGCAGGCCGATCTGGATGGTCTTGAGCTCGGTACGGGTCAGGTAGATCAGGGGTCCCAGGAAGTCGTTCCAGGTGTTGACGAAGGTGAAGATGGTCAGCGTCGACAGCGCCGGCAGGCTCAGCGGCAGCATGATGTGCCACCAGATGCCGTACTCTGTCAGACCGTCTATCCGGGCCGCCTCGCACAATTCGCTCGGCACCCCTTCATAGAACTGCTTCATCAAAAACACGCCGAATGCGCTGAACGCCTGCAGGCACATGATGGCCAGGTGGGTGTTGTTGAGCCCCCAGGAGCTCATCATCATGAACTGCGGCACCATGTACGCCTGCCAGGGCACCGCGATGGTGGCGATGTAGCCCAGGAACAGCACGTTCTTGCCGCGGAACTGCATCTTGGCGAAGGCATAGGCCGCAAACGACGAGGTGAACAGCTGCAGCAAAGTGACCACGATGGTGATCTTGGCGGTGTTGGCGATGAAGGTCAGCAGCGGGATCTCGGTCCAGATGTCGACGTAGTTCTGCCAGCGGGGGTTGGCGGGGATCCACTCGATGGGGAAGCCGAAGACGTCCTTGTTCTCCTTGAAGGAAGAGGACAGCATCCACAGGAAGGGCAGCAGCATGAACGCGGTGATGACGATCAGGAAGAAGTAGATGAAAAAGCGCATGATCGCATTGCGCCGTTTCTGGGACGCATGGTCCTTGACAGCAGTGACAGCCATGGTTGATCCTCCTCCCTTAGTTCTCGCCGCGGGACCCGCGGAACTGCACGATGGTCACGATCAGCACCAGTACGAACAGCACCATGGCGATGGCGCTTGCATAGCCGTACTTGGGCGTGTTGACGAAGGCCACGTTGTAGATGTAGTACACCAGGGTCATGGTCGCGTTGCCGGGGCCGCCCTGGGTGATCATGTACATCTGATCGTACACCTTGAAGCCCGAGATGGTCAGCATGATGACCACGAAGAAGGTGGTGGGCCGCAGCTGCGGCAGGGTGATGTGCCAGAACTGCTGCCAGCGGTTGGCGCCGTCCAGCTCAGCGGCCTCGTTCAGGTCGGGGTTGCACCCCTGCAGGCCGGCCAGGTAGATGACCATGTAATAGCCCATGTTCTTCCACACGCTGAACAGGATGACCGTGATCATGGCGGTGTCGCGGCCGGCCGCCCAGCGGGGCAGGTCCTGCTGGGCCACGCCCAGCATGGAGAGCAGCTGGTTGACGGGGCCCATGGCGGGGTTGAAGATCATGTTCCACACCGCCGCCACCGCGACCAGGGAGGCCACGTAGGGGAAGAACGAAACCGTGCGGAAGAAATTGCGGAATTTGACCTTCTGGTTGAGCAGGATGGCCAGGCCCAGGCTGCAGACCAGCGTGAGCGGCACCGTGCCGACGGTATAGACGATGGTGTTGACGAAAGACGCCTTGAAGGTATCGTCTTTCAAAAGGTCCAGGAAGTTTTGCAGGCCGATGAACTCGACCGGGTGCACACCGTCCCAGTCGCAGAATGCCAGGCCGATGGAAATGACCATCGGTACCAGGGTGATGATGCAGAAACCGATGAAGTTCGGGGCAATGAAGCTGTAGGCGATCAAGCTTTCCCGCAGGGACTTATTCATTCCCTTTTTGGGGGCTGCTTTTGCCGGAGCCGCAGTTCCGGGCATCTTGATTCCCTCCTTCTAAAAAACAAAGGCGGGGCGGGCGTCCGCCCGCCCCGCTGTACGCGAATGATGCTGTGTGGATCACTCCGCAGCGCTGAGGATCTCGCCAACGCGCTCGTTCATGCTGGCGATGCCATCGTCCACGGTCTTGGCGTAGGTCATGATGGCGTCATGCTCCTCGTTGAGCACGCTCTCGATCTCGGAAGCCTTGCTGGACAGCGGCATCTCGAGGTAGACAGCGGTGGTGTTCAGAGCCTCGACAGAAGCCTCGTCGGTGGGGAAGCCTTCGGTCGCAGCGATGATGGAGTTGATGTCGGGGTTGGAAACAGCCGGGAAGGTGCCGGTGGCGGCGATGGCGGCAGCGCCCTCGTCAGAGACACACCAGTTGATGAAGTCGGCGGCGGCTTCCTGATTTTCGCTGTAGGGGTTGATGCCCAGGCTGGTCACAGTGCCCAGCGTGGTGCCGGCCTCGACGCCTTCGGGATGGGGGTACTTGACGATGCCGAAGTTGATGGGCTCAACGCCGTTCTCGGCAGCGGTGTTGTTGTACTCCTGCATGGTCGCGATGAACCAGCTGCCCATGTTGCACATGGCGGCCTGCTCGCTCTGGAACGCGCCGGAGTAGTGCAGGTTGGAGGTCTTCTGCACGCCGTAGTCGGGCACGACGCCGTCCTGCTGCTCGGAGAGGACCATCTCGTAGTAGGGCTTCAGGAAGTCGTAGCTGCCGTCGATGATGGTGTTCTGGCCGTCCAGGATGCCGAACAGGGTGACGGTGGAGCGCCAGGTATGGTAGATGTTGCCGTAAGCGCCGGTGGCGGCGGAAACATCACGGATCAGCTGGTCGAACTGCTCCATGGTCATATCGTTGGTGGGGTACTCAATGCCCGCTTCGTCGAACATGTCCTTGTTGTAGAACAGGACCCAGAAGTCGGAGCGGAAGGGAACGGCGTAGAAGTTGCCGTCGTCCGCGGTCAGCTGCTCGATCACGCCGCCGAAGTCCGCGGTGTCACGGGTCAGGATGTCGTTCATGGGAACGAGCATTTCCAGGTTGATGAGGTTGGAGTAGCCGGGGATATCCTTGATGGTCAGGATATCCAGTTCCCCGTTGCCGCCGGCCAGCTGGGTGGCCAGCTGGGTCATGTAGTCGGTAGAGCCCAGGTCCGTCATCTGGATGGTGACGTCGGGGTGGGAAGCCATGTAGCCGTCGGCCATTGCCTGCCAGTAGGCGGTGGATTCCAGGTCCCAGACCGCCCAGTTCAGGGTAACGCCTTCGCCGCTGCTCTCCGCAGTCTCGGTGGTGCCGCTGGCGGTGGATTCGGCAGTGGATTCACTCGCCGCGCCGCCGCAGGCAGCCAGGGACAGCGCCATGGCGCCGGCCATCGTCAAAGCCAAGAGCTTCTTCATAAGTATTTCTCCTCCTTAAAATTCAGCGTGCAGTGGACACGCCTTTTTGGTATTTCTTATTATACGGTCCCAAGCGCAAAAAACAGATAGAAATTTTGCAGGAAGTTTTGCACTTTTGCCTGTTTTTTCAGCGCTTCTCACAAAG
>DWXX01000187.1 GCA_019118985.1 Candidatus Faecalibacterium faecipullorum | reverse complement strand
CCGCGAGCTGATCTGCGACAGCGTCGAGACTATGTTCATGGCCCACCAGCTGGACGGCCTGGTGCTGGTGCCCAACTGCGACAAGATCGTCCCCGGCATGGTGATGGCGGCCTGCCGGCTGGACGTGCCGGCGGTGGTCTGTTCCGGCGGGCCCATGCTGGCCGGCAGCTACGGCGGCGAGGAGGTCAGCCTGAGCAAGATGTTCGAGGCGGTGGGCGCCTACAAGGCCGGCATGATCTCAGACGCCCAGCTGGAGGACTGCACCTGCAACTGCTGCCCGTCCTGCGGCAGCTGCTCGGGGATGTACACCGCCAACAGCATGAACTGCCTGTGCGAGGCGGTGGGCATCGCCCTGCCCGGCAACGGCACCATCCCGGCCGTCTACTCCAAGCGGCTGCAGCTGGCAAAGCACGCCGGCATGGCCGTCATGGAGCTGGTGAAAAAGAACATCACCGCCCGCCAGATCATCAACGAGCGCAGCCTGCGCAACGCCCTGACCTGCGACATGGCCCTGGGCTGCTCGACCAACACGGTGCTGCACCTGCTGGCCATCGCCCACGAGGCGGGGGTCAGGATCGACCTCGCCCTCTTCAACGAGATCTCGGAGCGCACCCCCAACCTCTGCCACCTGGCCCCCGCCGGGCCCACCCACATGCCCGACCTGTACGCCGCCGGCGGCATCCCCGCCGTGCAGGCTGAGCTGGCCAAGAAGGGCCTGCTCGACCTCGACGTGCCCACCGTCACCGGCAAGACCCTGGGCGAGAACATCGCCGGCGCCCGCATCCTGAACGAGAACGCCATCCGCCCCATCGACCGGCCCTACAGCGCCACCGGCGGGCTGCAGATCCTCTGGGGCAACATCGCCCCCGACGGGTGCGTGGTCAAGCGCAGCGCCGTCGCCCCCGAGATGCAGTGCCACAGCGGCCCCGCCCGGGTCTTTGACAGCGAGGACGAGGCCATCGCCGCCATCTACGCCGGCAAGATCGTCCCCGGGGACGTGGTGGTCATCCGCTACGAGGGCCCCCGCGGCGGCCCCGGCATGCGGGAGATGCTCAACCCCACCTCCGCCCTGGCCGGCATGAAGCTGGACACCACCGTCGCCCTGATCACCGACGGGCGGTTCTCAGGCGCGAGCCGCGGGGCCTCCATCGGCCATGTCAGCCCTGAGGCGGCCGCCGGCGGCCCCATCGGCCTGGTCGAAGAGGGCGACACCATCTCGATCGACATCCCGAACGCAAAGATCACCCTCGAGGTCTCGGACGAGGAGCTGGCCGCCCGCCGCGCCCGCTACGTCGCCCCCGCCCCCAACGTCACCTCCGGCTGGCTGGCCCGCTACGCCCGCCTGGTCACCAGCGCCAACTACGGCGCCGTGCTGGAGTAACCCCCTGCCCTTTCAGCCTGCCTGCCGCCGCCCTTTCACGGGCGGCGGCTTTTTGCTGCCCCCGTGGCCCCTGACAGCAAAAAAGCCGCCCCTGCAAAGCAGGGACGGCGTGCGCCCAAAGTCGGAGTGGCGAGACTCGAACTCGCGGCCTCCTGCTCCCAAAGCAGGCGCGCTACCAACTGCGCAACACCCCGGCGGCCTGTATAGTATACCGCGTTTTGGCCGGTTCGTCAATGGCCGTTCGCGGCCGCCGGGCGCAGCGCCGGGCTAGCCGCACCCGGCGTCGAGGGCGGCGATCATGGCGTCCAGCTCTTCAAAGCTATACAGGCGGTTGAATACTTCCAGCATTTCCTTTTTGGACAGGCGGGGCGGCAGGCCCAGGTCAGCCAGCAGCCGGTACTTGCGCTGCGCGGCCCCCGCCGTCCCCGACAGGCCCCAATCGTACAGATCGCCGTAGGTCACCGCGCGGCCGCGGGGGGCGGCCCCGGCGCCGGGGTCAAGCTCGGGGCCGAGGGCTTCCCGCAGCGCCCGCAGGATGACCTCGTCGGGCACCCCCTCCACCCCCAGCAGCCCCTCCTTGCCGGGGGCGGCCTTGCGGCGCTCTTTGCCGGGCATGGCCGGGACGTAAGCCTGCACCACATGCTGCGCCCCCACCAGGTTGGTGACGTAGGTGCGGATCTGAAAGCCCGCCCGGTCCGAATCGGTCAGCAGGATCAGGCCGTTTTTCACCGCCAGCTCCTTGAGCAGCCGCTGCCGCTTTTTGTCCGAGAAGATGGCAAAGCCCCCGGTGGGCAGGATCATCGCGTCGGTGATGCCGGCCAGGCGGGCGGCGTCGTATTTGCCCTCCACCACCAGCACCCGGCCGGTGTGCAGCCGCGCGGAGGGGGCGCTCATCGCCGCACCTCCCGCCGGGCGGACGCCGGCCCGCCCTGAAGGGCAAGGCTGCACAGGGCGGCTTCCAGCAGCGCTGCGGAGTCGGCCGGGCTGCTCTTGAGGGCGCTGTCCAGCTCCAGCAGGATGCGCAGGCACCCGTCCAGCTGTTCGAGGGTGTAGCCCGCCGCCGTCTGGGCCGACCGCTTGAGCCGGTAGTCGCTGCCCTTGTAGCCGAAGTCCTTGAAGACGGCGCTGTAGCTCTTTTTCTTCTGCTGCCCCAGCTTGACCCGGTACAGGTCGACGTAGCTGCCGATCAGCGCGGCGGTGACGGCGATGGGCTCCTGCCCGAGCCGCAGCAGGGCCCGCAGCTTTTTGCAGGCGGCGGCCGCGTTGCGGGCGGTGACCATCCGCACCATCTCAAAGACGTCGGCCTCAAGGTTCAGCACCCCCATCCCGGCCACCAGCGCCGGGGTGATGGTCCGGTAGCCCGCGGCGGCGGCCAGCTTGTCCACCTCGTTTTCCAGCAGGCAGAGGTCCTCGCCGCAGCGCTCCAGCAGGGCGGCGGCGGCCGGGCCGGTCAGCTCGGCCCCCTGCGCGGCGGCGCGGTCGGCCAGCATCTGACGCAGCTGCACCGGGCCGGGCTTGGCCAGCTCTTCGGCCCAGCCCAGCTTGCGGCAGGCGTCGATCAGCCTCTGCGCCCGTTTGCCGGGGCGGGCCTTGCCGCTGCGGTCGGCCTCAAAGACGCTGCCCAGCACCGCCACCGCATTTTCCAGGCTGATCAGGGTGTCGGTCAGGGCTTCCAGGTCCTTTTCACCGTAGGCGGCGGGGTCGAGCTCGGGCAGGCAGACCACCCGCCGCGTCCCGAAAAAGGAGATGGTCCCCGCCGCCATCATCACCTGCTCCACATCGGGGGCGGGCCCGTCCAGGACGGTGGGCTCCTCCCCGTCCTCCTGCTGCCCGGCCGCCAGCAGGGCGCAGGCCCTGCGCACCTGCCGGCGCACCAGGTACGGCTCGGTGGAATAGAAATAGAACACCCCGCACCCATTTTGGGCCAGCTCTTCCCATTTGGTCTGCGCAGCCATCGCTCCGCCTCCTTTGCAACGCATCATCGTGTCCTGACGCCTCCGCCCGGCCGCAGCAGCAGCCCGGACGGGGGCGTTTCGTCGGTGTGGGCACCCATCCAGCTGTAGCTGCCGAGGGCCAGCACCCCCTGCCAGCGGAAGGCCGACGGGTCGGCCGGGCTTGCCAGCAGCCAGTCCACCGCCACCGGCCCCGCCAGTTCAAAGGTCCCGCTCACCGCCGCCAGCTGCCAGCGGTCCACCGTCAGGCGGGCGGCGCTGCCGCCGGGCAGGCAGAGCACTTCGATCTCCACCGACCCGCAGCTGCCGCGCCAGGTGCTGTAGTCCCCCAGGCGGGCTGCGGTGATCACCCGCCCGGCAGCCGGCGGGTCGGCCCCGGGGTCGCTGCGCAGGTCGATCAGCAGCTCGGGCTCCCCCATGCCGTGGCGGGCCAGCCACTGCTCGACGGCGGCCCGGCCGCTGCTGCCGCCCCGGTAGAGGACGGCTGCCTGCCCATCCTGCGCCAGGATGACCGACGGGGTGCGCGCGCCGCCCACCAGGGCCACCTGCACCACCCCGCGGCCGAGGGCAAAGCCTGCCCCCACCCCCACCGCGGCCGCCAGCGCCAGCGCGGGCAGAAAGACCCGGGCCCGCACCCGCCAGCGGTAAGCCAGCAGGCAGAGGGCCATCAGGGCCAGGCTGACGGCGGCGGCGTAGCCGGTGTCAAAGGCGAGCTGCGCCGCCGGCCACCCGGCGACCATCCGGGCCCAGGCGTTCAGCAGGCGGACCAGCGCCGAGGCGCCAAAGGCGCAGACGGCATAGACCGGCCGCAGCGCCGGCACCAGCCCCGCCAGCGCCGCCGCGATGCCCAGAATCATCATCGGGTTGACCATCCACAGCACCGCCACCCCCGACAGCAGGGCGTAGGGGCTCGTGCTCAGCCCGCGCAGCACCAGCACCGGGAAGGTGGCCGCCGACGCGCAGACCGAGACGCACCCGTTCTCCCAAACGGCGTCCCGGATGGCGTCCCAGCCGCGGCGGGCCGGGCTGCGGCGGAGGTGCGGGGCGTTCTCCTGCTTTCTGCGGCGCTTTTCACGCCGGCGGCTGACCAGCTCCACCCCTGCCACCGTGCCGGCCACCGCCGCAAAGGACAGCTCGAAGCCGATGTCGCAGACGGCGTAGCCGTTGAACGCGCTCATCACAAGGCCGGCCGCGGCCAGGCTGGTCAGAGAGTCGGCCGGGGCCATCACCCAGACCCCCGCCGCGCCGATCGCCACTGCGGCCCCCGCCCGCAGCACCGAGGGGGTCATCCCGGTGATGCCGGCCAGCAGGGCGGCCAGGCAGACCGGCCACAGCGCCAGCGCGCGGCGGGCCCACACCGCCCCGGGGTGGACGCCCCCGACGGCGGGCCGGGGCGGGGCCATCTGGTCCAGCACCAAAGTCAGCCCCAGCCGGCGGTAGAGCTTCTGCCACAGCCTGCCGGGCAGTTTTTGGGCCAGATGCCCGGCCAGCTTATGCCCCGATTCCAGCCAGCGGCGCTTGTCCCACAATTTGGGGGACAGCGCCCCGCATAGGATGGTGACGTGCATCCCGCTGACCACCAGCACATGGGACAGCCCCGCCGCGCGGTAGGCCCCGTTCAGCTCTGAGCTGATGCGGGCGCGGTCCCCCACGATCATGGCGGCCAGGGCGCCGGCCGCATCCCCGCCGATGTTCTGGCAGAGCGCGTCGCTGAGGGCCGACTGCCACCGCGCCGACCGGGCGCGGAAGGTCGTCCCCTCCCCCAGCCGGGCAAAGCGCCGCTCGTACCCCGCCAGAAAGACCACCTCGTCGGCGTAGCGGCCGGGGCGGTCGGCGGGGTCGGGCGCTTCCAGGGTGAAGGCGCCCTCGATCTTCTCCCCCGCTTCGCACAGGGGCAGCCCGTCGCACTGGCAGCAGAAGGCGGCGGGGGCGCCGTCGGCGGTCTCCACCCGCAGCCGGGCCCGGACGGTGGAGCGGGTGTAGCCCGGCTGCACCTCCTCGACGCAGGCGGTCAGGGTCACCGTCCGGCCGCCGTACTGCGCGGTGAGGGCCTCGATCCTGCCTGCGCTGCGCAGGACAAAGCAGGCCCCCAGCGCTGCGCCGGCCAGCAGCCAGAGCCCATAGCCCCGGCTGCTGCCCCCGAAGGCCAGCACCAGCAGGCAGAACGCTGCAAAAAGAGCCGCAAGCGGCATCCAGACCACCTGCGGCTCAAAAGCAGCTGTCAACTGTGCGCACAGCGACCCTATGAACAGCGCACAGACCGGCCGCCTGACCCCATCAGTGGAAGAACAGGGGCAGCGGCTCGAGGAAGATGATGTCCTCCCGCTTGGCTGCGTCGCCCTCGGCCAGGACGGCCGCCTGGCCCACGATCTCACAGCGGGTCTGCTCGGCCAGGGCGTCCAGCGCCTTGAGGGAGCCGCCGGTCGAGATGACGTCGTCCACCACCAGGACCCGCTTGCCGCTCATCTCGTCCAGCTCCTTGCGGTCGATGACCAGCTTCTGCTTGCCCTCGGTGGTGATGGACTGATCCTCGACGATGACCGGGTCCTTCATGTAGAGCTTGGTGCTCTTGCGGGCGCAGACGTAGGGCTTGCCGCTCTGCCGGCTCATCTCATGGGCCAGGGGGATGCCCTTGGCCTCGGCGGTGAGCAGGATGTCAAACGCGGGGCACTTCTTGAGCAGGGCGGCCGCTGCGGCCACCGTCAGCTCGGTGTCGCCCAGCATGATGAAGGCCGCGATGTCCATGTGGTCGTTCACCTTGCAGATGGTCAGCTCGCGGGTCAGCCCCGCGACGTGCAGCGTATAGGTCTCAGCCATGGTATGATTCCTCCTTTTCGCCCGGCGCTCAGCCCGCAGGCCAGCCCATCGGGCGCTTTGCCATCACATGGAAGTGCAGGTGGGGCACGCTCTGCCCCGCGTCCGCCCCCACGTTGGAGACGACCCGCCAGCCCCCCTCGCAGCCCAGCTCGGCGCAGAGCTTTGCGATGGTGGCGAAGATGTGGCCCAGCAGGGCCCCGTCCGCCTCGGTGAGGGCGGCAGCCGAGGGGATGTGCTTTTTCGGGATGACCAGAAAGTGTACCGGCGCCTGGGGGTCGATGTCGTAGAACGCCAGGATCTGGTCGTCCTCATACAGTTTGTTCGAGGGGATCTGGCCTGCGGCGATCTTGCAGAACAGGCAGTCTTCCATAGTGGGCAGCTCCTTTCCATAAGATGGTGTGTGGGGTGGGTGCAGCGCCCGCGGGGGCGCGTCGTGCCTTGGGGACAAAGCTCAGCCGTTCATCTGGCGGGCGGCCACCTCGGCGGCGGCGTGCAGGGCCTCGTCGATCTTGTTGGGGTCCTTCAGGCCGGCCATGGCGAAGTCGGGCTTGCCGCCGCCCTTGCCCCCGGCGATGGCGGACAGCTCCTTGACCAGGTTGCCCGCCTTGAGGCCCTTGGCCTGCGCGAGCTTGTTGACCGAGACGGCCATGGTGGTCTTGCCGCCGTCGCTGCCCACCAGGACAGCCAGCACCGGCTTGACCGCCTTGTCGCGCAGGGTGTCGCACATGGCGCGCAGGGTGTCGGAGGCGGTGCCCGAGAAGTAGGCGGTGATCACCCGCACGCCATTCACTTCCTGCGCCCCTTCAAAGAGGCTCTCGATCTTGGCGGCGGCCACCTCGGCCTTGACGGTGTCCAGCTCTTTGGCCAGGGCCTTGTTCTCGGCCATGACGGCCTCGGCGCGGGCGGCAAGGTCGGCCACGTTGTTGGCCTTGAGGGCGGCGGCGGTGGCCCGCAGGGCCATCTCGTTGGCGTTGGCCCGCAGCAGCAGGTTCTTGCCGGTGACCGCCTCGATGCGGCGGATGCCGGCCGCCACCGACGACTCGCTGACGATCTTGAAGCAGCCGATCTGGGCGGTGTTCTTGACGTGGGTGCCGCCGCAGAACTCGGTCGACCAGCCGCAGACGTCCACCACACGGACGATCTCGCCGTACTTTTCGCCAAAGAGGGCCATGGCGCCCATCTTCTTGGCCTCTTCGAGGGGGACGCTCTGAACGGTGACGTCCAGCGCGTCAAAGATCTTGTCGTTGACGATCTGCTCCACCCGGGCCAGCTCCTCGGGGGTGACGGCGCTGAAGTGGGTGAAGTCAAAGTGGGTGACGTGGGCGTCCTGGTAAGAGCCCGCCTGATGGACGTGGTCGCCCAGCACCTCGCGCAGAGCGGCCTGCAGCAGATGGGTAGCGGTGTGGTTGCGGGCGATGGCGCCGCGGTATTCCTTGTCCACCCGGGCGGTGAGGGTGTCGCCCACCCGGACGTAGCCGCTCTCCAGCACGCAGGTGTGGACGAAGTAGCCCTTGGGGGTCTTTTTGACGTCCAGCACACGCAGGGCGCAGTCAGCGCCGGTCAGGGTGCCGTGGTCGGCGGTCTGGCCGCCCATCTCGGCGTAGAAGGGGGTCTTGTCCAGCACCACCAGGACGCCCTCCTTGGCCTGGTCGTCGGTGGCGATGGCGTCGGTCAGGGTCTCCTCGTCCGACAGGGCCACCACCACGCCGGTGTCCTCCAGGGTGTCGTAGCCGGTAAAGACAGTGGGGGCGGCGTCCAGCGCGCCGAACAGGTCGGCGCTCCAGCCCGAGATGTTCTTCTTGAGGCGCTCGGCGCGGGCGCGCTCTTTCTGCTTGGTCATCTCGGCGTGGAAGCCCTCTTCGTCCACCTCCAGGCCCTGCTCGGCGGCGATCTCCCGCGTCAGGTCGAGGGGGAAGCCGAAGGTGTCGTTCAGCTTAAAGACGTCCAGGCCGCTCAGGATGTGCTGATGGGCCTTCTCCATCCCGTCGATGATGGTGTTCAGGATGTTCATGCCGGCGTCGATGGTCCGGGCGAAGTTGGCCTCCTCGGTGCCCACCACCTTCTTGATGTAGGCGGCGTGCTCGCGCAGCTCGGGGTAGGCGCTCTCGCTGGACTGGATGACCGTCTCGACCAAATCGACCAGGAAGGGCCCCTGGATGCCCAGCAGCCGGCCGTGGCGGGCGGCGCGGCGCAGCAGGCGGCGCAGCACATAGCCGCGGCCCTCGTTGGAGGGCAGGATGCCGTCCGACACCATGAAGGTGCAGCTGCGGATGTGGTCGGTGATGACCCGGATGGAGACGTCGGTCTTTTCGTTCTGCTTATAGGTCTTGCCGGCGATGTGCTCGACGTGGTGCAGCACGCTCTGGACGGTGTCCACCTCGAAGAGGTTGCCCACACCCTGCATCACGCAGGCCAGACGCTCGAGGCCCATGCCGGTGTCGATGTTGGGGCGGGGCAGCCGCTCGTAGTGGCCCTTGCCGTCCGAGTCGAACTGGCTGAACACCAGGTTCCAGATCTCCATATAGCGGTCGCAGTCGCAGC
>DWXX01000186.1 GCA_019118985.1 Candidatus Faecalibacterium faecipullorum | reverse complement strand
AAGTAGCTCCTGATCTGGAACTTATCCCCGCTGTCCTTCTTTTCCTCCACCACGATCCGCTCGTGGTTGAAGTCGAAGTGGACCGGGGTGCACAGGTCGGTGTTGCGGGTCATGCGCAGCAGCTCGTCCACCCGCTTTTTCTCGTCGGGCATATAGAACAGATAGCTGACCCCCTCCTTTTTGGCGCGCCCGGTGCGGCCGATGCGGTGGGTATAGTGCTCGTTGTCCGAGGGGACGTCGTAGTTGACGACGGCGTCCACGTCCGACACGTCGATGCCGCGGGCGGCGACGTCGGTGGCCACCAGGATGGACACCTTGCCGTCGCGGAAGCTCTGCATGATGCGGTTGCGGTCTTTCTGGGACAGATCGCCGTGCAGGCAGTCCACCGAAAAGCCCAGCCGTGCCAGCTGATTGGCCAGGGTGGCGGTGGCGAACTTGGTGTCGCAGAACACCATCACCCGCTTGTACCCCTCGCCGATGATCAGCTGCGCCAGATCGGACAGCTTGTTGCGGCCCGACGTCTCCAGCTTGTACTGGGTGATCTTGGGCTGGCTCTCCTCTTTGGGCTGGACGGTGACCTCCTCGGCGTCCCGCTGGTACAGCCAGCCGATGTCCATCACCTCGCGGCTGATGGTGGCCGAAAACATGGACAGCGCCTTGCGGTTCTTCATCAGGTCGATGATGCGGCGCACGTCCTTGTAAAAGCCCATGTTCAGCATCTCGTCGGCCTCGTCGAGGACGATCTGGGTCACATGGCTCAGATCGATGCTGCGGTGCTTGTAGTGGTCCATCAGCCGGCCGGGGGTGGCCACCACGATCTGGCAGCCCTCGGCCAGGCGTTTGGCCTGCTTGTCCATGTTGGCCCCGCCATAGACGCAGGCCACCTTGATCTTGGGCATAAAGTAAGTCAGATCCTCCATATCGCCGGCGATCTGCTGGGCAAGCTCCCGGGTGGGGGCCAGGATGACCGCCTGGGGCCACGCCTGTTCGGGGTCGATGTGCTCGGCCACCGGGATGCCGAAGGCGCAGGTCTTGCCGGTGCCGGTGGGGGCTTTGGCGATCACGTCCCGGCCGGCCATCATCAGCGGGATCACCTTTTCCTGGATCTCGGTCATCTCATCGAAGCCCATCCGCTCCACAGCCTGGTGGATGGCCTCGCTGCACTGTAATTCACTGTAACGCATGTTTTTCTCCGTTCCTTGCGCGCCGCGGCGCCATTCGTTTGTACCAGTATAACACGGCCGGGGCAAAAAGTCACCCTGTACAGAAAAAGACCGGGCGCGCCGCCCGGCCTTTGTACGCTGTGGGGTTACGCCGTCTCTTCCAGAGTCTTGCTCTCTGCCGAGGCTGCGCGGGCGGCCTCCAGCTTCTGCTTGAAGCGGCCGCTGGCCTTGAAGCCGGGGATGGAGGTGGATTCCAGCCGGCTGGACACCTTGGTCTTGGGGTTGGTGTAGGCTTTGGGCTTGCGGGGCCGCATCTCGAAGCGGCCGAAGCCGGCGATGGTCACCTTCTCGTCCGCCCGCAGGCACTCGGCGATCTGGTCAAACATGGCGTCCATCGTGGACTCCACCTGGCTCTCGGGGAAGCCGGTCTTGCGCGCGACGGTCTCGATCATCTGGGAACGGGTCATGTATTTTTATCCTCCTGGAACTGTTTGATCATGCTGCGGGGCCATTCGCCGGGGCATCCCGCCCCAAAGGCCCGCAAAAGCAGCGTTTTTTTGCAAATTTTCAGCAGGGCGGCGTTTGGGCGCGCCGGGCTCACTGCCCTTTGTAGAGGGTCGCGACGTCGACCAGGGGCACGTTTTTCAGGCTGTGCTCGCTGCGCAGGCAGTCCACCAGGGCGTTGGCAGTGTCCACCGCGGTGATGCAGGGGATGCTCAGCTCCACTGCCTTGCGGCGCAGACGGACCGAATCCCGCCGGGGGTCGCGGCCCTTGGCGCTGGTCGAAAAGACATAGTCCACCAGCCCGCTCTGCAGCAGGTCGACGATGTTGGGGCTCTCGCCCGACATGTTCCGCACCTCGTTGCAGGGCACCATGTGCCTGTTCAGCCAAGCGCAGGTGCCGGAGGTGCCGTACAGCTTGTAGCCCATGCTCTTGAGCTTCCAGGCGATGTCCACGAACTCGGGCTTGTCGCTGTCCTTGACGGTGAAGATGCAGCAGCTTGCCGGGCCGGGGGTCTTGAAGGTATAACCCGCCCCGATCAGCCCCTTGAGCAGGGCGTCGTGGTAGTTGGGGGCGATGCCCAGCACCTCGCCGGTGGACTTCATCTCGGGGCCGAACTGGGTGTCCACCCCGTGCAGCTTCTCAAAGCTGAACACCGGCACCTTGACCGCCACGTAGGGGGCGTTGGGGTGCAGGCCGGTGCCGTAGCCCATGTCGGCCAGCTTTTCGCCCAGGCAGCAGCGGACGGCCAGGTCGACCATCGGCACGCCGGTGACCTTGGAGATATAGGGCACGGTGCGGGACGAGCGGGGGTTGACCTCGATGACGTACACCTTGCCGTCCGAGACAGCGTACTGCACGTTGACCAGGCCCACCACCTTCAGCTCGCGGGCAAAGCGGCCGGTGTAGTCCACCATGGTGTCGATCACATCCTGGGTCAGGTGCTGCGCCGGGTAGACGCAGATCGAGTCGCCGGAATGGACGCCGGTCCGCTCCACCTGCTCCATGATGCCGGGGATCAGATAGTCGGTGCCGTCGCAGATGGCGTCCACCTCGCACTCGGTGCCCTGGATGTACTTGTCCAGCAGCACGGGGTGGTCCATATCGACGTGCTCGGTGATGACCCCCATATACTCGATGACGTCGGCCTGGGTGTA
>DWXX01000185.1 GCA_019118985.1 Candidatus Faecalibacterium faecipullorum | reverse complement strand
CTGGATTTGCGCTATACTGAACATAGAAAAGGGTGCTGCCGGACAAACGGTAGTCCCCCTGTTTGGTTAGAGAAGTAACCGCACAAGTTGGGGAACTGGGGCGGTTACTTCTTTTTATTTTTTATTGACCTGAACGAACAGGCTAATAATGGCAACGACCAGGATGTCGGTCTGGATTAGATCGGAAAAAGTGCCCATTGTCAGCCCTCCTTTCATTGTGATCGGAGGGCAAAGAAGCGCCCCCGATCAAATCAAGGGGGACACACCGCTTGCCGTTTATCGACAACACCCACCAAAAAAATAGCATAAAAACGGAAAATTGACAAGCCCTGCCGTTTCACAAACGAAACGGCAGGGCCTTTGTTCAGAGCTTATAGTACCCGGCGGGCTCGTTGGGGGCGCAGCGGCGCTCCATCAGCCAGGTGTCCAGCCAGCGGCCGTGGCAGTCGCGGGCGATCCGCTCCCGCCGGCCCACCTCCCGGAAGCCGCACTTGCGGTGCAGCCGGTAGCTGGCCTCATTGTCCTGCAGGACGGTGGACTGCAAGGTCCAGTAGCCGGCCTGCTCGGCCGCGGCGCAGAGGGCCCGCAGCAGGTGGTAGCCGTACCCCCGGCCGCGGTACCGCTCGCCGACGTAGATGCTGACCTCGGCGACGCCGCGGTAGCACCAGCGCATATTCACCCGGGCCAGCACCGCCCAGCCCGCGATGGCCCCGTCCGGGGTCAGGATGACCAGCCGGCACTCCTTGATGTGGGCGGCGTCCCAGGCGGGGTAGGGCGGGCAGGCGGTCTGGAAGGTGGCGTGCTCGGTGGCGATGCCCTCCTTGTAAATTTCGGCCACGGCGGGCCAGTCGGCGGGCTCCATCGGGCGTATTTTCATGGTGTCAGTCTGCAAACAGCATCGTTCTTTCGTTGTAGCGTTATGGAAAGGGCCGCTCAGTCATACAGGGACGGGCCGGCCAGCTCGGCCTCGGTGACGGCGCCGGAGGCGATGGCCTTGGCCCGCAGCGCCGAATAGAGCTCGGCCTCGGTGGCGTGGGTGTAGGGCGCGACGAACAGCCCGCCCAGCCCGAACAGCAGCGTCCCCAGCAGATGCCAGCCGAAGAAGGACAGGTCCAGCACCCAGATGTTCAGCTTTTCGCCGTCTGTCATGGCGGTGCTGATCTCAAGGGCGCGGGCGGCGTCGAGGGCCGGGTTCTCGGCCAGCAGGTAGGGGACGAAGCGGTACTGGTAGCTCTTGATGATGCCGGGGATGAGCAGCAGCAGGCTCCACAAAAAGACGCGCAGGTTCATCCAGAACATCACCCCCACCACGTTCCAGTACTGCCCGTTGCCAAAGGCCGAGAAGAGGGTGCCGAAGCCGGGGTCCTCCCCGCGGTTGCGCAGCAGGTAGCGGGCTTCGCCCACCTGCACCGCCGGCACGAACAGAAGGGCCACCAGCAGGCCCAGGATGAACAGCAGCACGGCCGCCAGGATGCCCAGCATGACGGCGGCGGTGCCGAGGATGAGGGCGGCGACGTCCCCGCCGGGCAAAGCGGAGCCCACGGTGTAGAAAAAGTCGACCGCCGGGTCGGCGGAAGTGGAGCCGAAGTTATAGTTGATGTTCAGCCCGCCGGTGAGGACGGCGGTGACAAGGCAGGCCAGAAAGACCCGCCCGTAGCTGCGGCGCAGCACCGTCTTGGCGTTGGCTTTCAAAAGGGCGCGTGTCCACATGGTACACAACCTCCTTTGGTGTTTTTCAGGGGTTCGGACTGCCCCAGTATAGCAGATTTTGCGCCAAAGTACAATGCCGCGGCCCCAAAGGTTTTGACAAGCGGGCCGGCTGCGGGTACAATAGAAGGGAAATTTCCCCTCCCGACAGGAAAGGACTGACTATGACCCAAACGACCCTGAAACGCCTCGCCGCCGGCGGGGCGGCCGCCCTGTTTGCCTTTCTGGCCGCCCTGCCCGCCGCGGCAGCCGCCCCCTACCTGACCCCCGAGACCACCGTGGCCGAGATGCGGGCCAACGAGGCCATCGCGGGGTCGGGCTTCGACACATGGGACCGGGGCAGCCTGCTGCCCGAACAGCCCTGGCAGTACGCCGACTGGACCCTCCGCCGCTACACCAAGGGGGTGGTCAACGACGCGGTGGCCGGCCTCAACCTCATCGTCGACAACTACAACGCCGGGGTGCAGGTGACCTACCCCCTCTACACCGCGGAAGAGATCGCCGCCGACCCCGCCAAGGCTGAGGCGGAGCTCTATTATTTCCCCGGCAAAGAGCCGGGGGGCAAGTACGCCCTCGTCCTCTCGGGCAATATGCTGGAGCGGACCAGCCGCGTCAAGGAAGCCTGCGGCGCGGTCAGCCGGCTGCACGAGATGGGCTACACCGCCTTCATCCTCAAGTACCGGTCGGGGCACGACATCCACGACAACGCCAACTACGCCGACCTGGCGCGGGCGGTGGGGTACATCACCGAGCACGCCGGGCAGTTCGGGGTGCAGGCGGAGGATTACGCCCTGGTGGGCTTTTCCTCGGGGGCGCATCTGTGCGGCATCTTCGGCACCGACCGGATGGGGTACAAGACCTACGGCCTGCCCAAACCCGGGGCCCTGCTGCTGGCCTACCCCATCGTCAACTATATGTACGGCAAGCCGGGCTTTTTCTACGTCTACGACGGGGCCCGGCCCGGGGACCATCTGGCCCCCGGGGACTACTATTACAACATTGAACTGAACGCCGAGGTGACGGCCGATTTCCCGCCCACCTTCCACTGGTTCGGGCGGGACGACCTGACGCTGGCCGCCATCTTCACCCCGTGGCAGGGCCCCGCGCTGGACAGGGCCCTGGAAGAGTGCGGGGTGCCCCATCGGATGGCGGTCTACGGCCACGCGCCCCACGGGTCGGGCAGCGGCGAGGGCACCGACGCCGCCGGCTGGCTGGCCGACGCCGCCGCATTCTGGGAGGAGGTCACAGCATGAATGACATGAATGGCATGAATGAGATGAACGAGCGGCATACGAGCCCTGCCGCGGCGCAGGATGAGAACGAATGGCTGTGCGCCCCGGCGTCGGCCCTGCCCGACGACATCGCCCGGCTCAAGGCGGCCGGGTATCTGAAGGAGGCCGCCGCCCGCATCGACGCCCGCCTGGCCGAGGACTGGGCCCAAAGCCAGAACGGCGGGGCCCAAAGCCCGGCGGCCAACCCCGCCCCCCATGGCGTGGACGCGCAGCGGGCCGCCCTGCTGGCCGCCCGGGAGGTGCTGCGCCGTCTGCCCGCCGACTACCCCTACACCGAAGAGGCGGCGGTGGCCAGGATGCAGGGGCTGGTGCGGGGCTTCACCGCCGAGGAACTGCGCGCCCTCGAGAGGGCCGGCCGGGTGGACTGGCGGTTCATCGAGGGGGAGAAGCGGTACTTCGCCCGCTTTGACGAGACGCTGCTGGACACCGACCCCGCCTTTGCCGCCCGGCGGCTGGCCCCCGGACCCGACGCCGACGCCCGGCGGGCGCGCCGCCGCGCCCTCCATGACAGGATGGCGCGCACAGGGCAGGCTGCCGCCCGCATCACCCTCGAGGCCAGCATCCGGATGTCGGACGACGCCTTTGCCGCGGCGCTGGCCCGGGCCAGACAGGAGGGGCGGCAGGCCGTCCATCTCCGGGTCTGGCTGCCCCTGCCCGCCGCCTGCCCGGCCCAGAGCGGCATCCGCCTCGAATGGGCCAGCGAGCCCCCCGCCCGCGTCGCGCCCGAGACCGCGCCCCAGCGGACGGTCTATTGGGAGGCGGACCTTGCCGAGAACCGCGCCTTCGCCGTCCGGTACAGCTACACCCGCACCGCCCGCTATGCCGACCCCATGGGCTTTGCGCCCGACCCGGTCCAGCCCGCCTTCGACACCGGGGAACAGGCCCCCCACATCCTCTTTACCCCCGCGCTGCGGGCACTGGCCGCCCAGCTGACCGCGGGGGTGTCGAGCCCTGCCGAAAAGGCCCGGCGCTTTTACGACTACATCACCCTGAACGTCCGCTACCACTACCAGCCGGCCTACTTCGTGCTGGAGGACATCCCCACCCGCTGCGCGGCCGACCGCCGGGGGGACTGCGGGGTGATGGCCCTGACCTTCATCACCCTCTGCCGGCTGGCCGGCATCCCCGCCCGGTGGGAGAGCGGCCTGGCCGCCGGCCCCGACAGCTGCGGCTGCCACGACTGGGCGGCTTTCTACATCGCGCCCAAAGGCTGGATGTACGCCGACTGCTCCTACGGGGCGGCGATGGCCCGCGCCGGGGACGAGGAGCTCCGCCGGCACTACTTCGGCAGCCTCGACCCCGACCGCATGGCGGCCAACACCGCCTTCGGCGCCCCCTTCGACCCGCCGATGCGCGCCTTCCGCGCCGACCCCTGGGACAACCAGACCGGCGAGATGGAAGCCGACGGGGTGGGGCTGTGGGGGGACGAGACCCTCACCGACAAACGGACGATTTCTTATCAGGAACTGTAAGGAGAGACTATGCAGTCTTTGACCGACCTTTTGACATTGGCGATATTCGCCGTTATGATCGTGCTGCTGTTCCGCAGCTTCAGGCCGTCGGGGGAGAAAGACCAGACCCGGGAACTGAAGGACTGGATGGAAGAGCGGCTGAAACAGCAGGCCGCCGAGTATGAGCGGCTGCTGCAGATGAGCCAGGACGCCCTGGGCAAGCAGAACTACGCCGCCGTCCGGGGCGTCAAGGACGCGGTGGACGGGATGGCCGGCCAGATGGCCGCGTCCCAGGCCGCCGGGCAGAAAGGGCAGGAAGCCCGCTTTGCCACCCTGGAGCGTACGGTGGAGAGCCGGCTGCGGACCATGGAGCTGTCCAACGAGCAGAAGCTGGGGGAGATGCGCCGCACCCTGACCGAGGGGATGGACGCCGTCCGGGCCGAGAACGCCAAAAAGCTGGACGAGATCCGCCGCACGGTGGACGAGCAGCTGCAGGACACCCTGCAAAAGCGGGTGAGCGACAGCTTCAAGACGGTCAGCGACCAGCTGGAGCAGGTCTACAAGGGCATCGGCGAGATGCAGACCCTGGCCGCCGACGTGGGCGGCTTAAAGCAGGTGCTGTCGGGGGTCAAGACCCGGGGCATCCTGGGCGAGGTGCAGCTGGGGGCCATCCTGGCCGACATCCTGGCCCCCGAACAGTACGCCACCAACGTCGCCACCATCCCCGGCTCGAGCGCGCGGGTGGAGTTTGCCGTCCGCCTGCCCGGCGCCGGGGACGAGCCGGTCTGGCTGCCCATCGACTCCAAGTTCCCGGGGGACAGCTACGCCCACCTGCTGGACGCCCAGGCCGCCGGCGACCCGCAGGCGGTGGCCGACGCCCGCCGCGCCCTCGAGCAGGTGCTGCGGGCCGAGGCGAAGGACATCCGCCAGAAATACGTCGAGCCGCCCTACACCACCAACTTCGGCATCCTTTTCGTGCCCTTCGAGGGGCTGTACGCCGAGGCGGTCAACATGGGGATGGTGGAGCGGCTGCAGCATGACTGCCAGGTCAACCTGGCGGGGCCCAGCACCATGGCGGCGCTGCTCAACAGCCTGCAGATGGGCTTCCGCACCCTGGCCATCCAGAAGCGGTCGAACGAGGTCTGGCAGGTGCTGGGCGCGGTCAAGACCGAGTTCGCCAAGTTCAACGACGGGCTGCTCAAGCTGCAGGAGCGGCTGCGCCAGTCCGACCAGGAGCTGGACAAGCTGATCGGCACCCGCACCCGGGCCATCAACCGCAAGCTGCGGCAGGTGCAGTCCCTGGACGAGGCCGGGTCGGCCGCCCTGCTCGAGCTGACCGCCCCGGAAGAGGGGGAAGGGTGAGCAAAAAATACATTGCTTTTTCCCTAGAGATATGGTATGATATGTCCCGGCCAAACGGCCCCCAAAACATCGACATACAACGAAAGGACTGCTTGTATGAACGCATATAAAACCCGCATCACCGACACCGTCCTGGGCATCAGCATCAACGATACCGACATCGACCTGTTCGAGAGCCAGTACCCCGTCCCCGGCGGGGTGAGCTACAACTCCTACCTCATCCGGGATGAAAAGACCGTCGTCCTCGACACGGTGGACGCCCGCGCCACCGACGCCTGGCTGGCGGCGCTGGAAGAAGAGCTTGCCGGCGCGGCCCCCGATTATCTGGTGGTCTCCCACGTCGAGCCCGACCACTCGGCCAACGTGGCCCGCCTGGCTGAAAAGTACCCCGCCATGCAGGTGGTGGGCAACGCCAAGACCTTCGCTTATCTTGAGAACTTCTTCCCCGGGGCCATCGCCCCCGCCCGGCGGGTGACGGTCAAGGAGGGGGACACCCTCGCCCTCGGCAGCCACACCCTGCACTTCGTCTTTGCCCCCATGGTCCACTGGCCCGAGGTGATGGTCAGCTATGAGGACAGCGAGAAGCTGCTCTTCTCGGCCGACGGCTTCGGCCGGTTCGGGGTGGTGGCCGACGGCGACAGCTTTGCCAACTGGGCCGACGACGCCCGCCGCTACTACCTGAACATCGTGGGCAAGTACGGCCCGCAGGTGCAGGCGCTGCTCAAGAAGGCCGCCGGCCTCGACATCGCCCGCATCTGCCCGCTGCACGGCCCGGTGCTGGGCGGCGACCTCGCCCCTTACCTCGCCCTCTACGACGCCTGGTCGAGCTACCGCCCCGAGGATGAGGCCGCGGTGCTGGTGGCGTCGGCCTCCATCCACGGCCACACCAAAGCGGCCGCCCACGCCCTGGCCGAACGGCTGCGGGCTGCCGGCGCCCCCGTCACCGAGATCGACCTGACCCGCACCGACGTCTCCTACGCGGTGGCCGAGGCCTTCCGCTGCGGCAGGCTGGCTCTGGCCTGCGCCACCTACGACGGCTTCCTCTTCCCGCCGATGGAGGAGTTTTTGACCCACCTCAAGACCAAGAACTTCCAGGGGCGGACCGTCGGCCTGATGGAGAACGGGATGTGGGCCCCCATGGCCGGCAAGCTGATGGCCGCCGCCCTGGCCGGGATGAAGAACATCACCCTCTGCGAGCACACCGTCACCATCCGCGGCGCGGCCCACCCCTGCGACGACGCCCAGATGGACGCCCTCGCCAGTGAACTGGCGGCGCGGTAAAGCCCTGCTTTTCTGCATCACAAAAGCCCCCGCTTCCCCTGCAAAGGGGAGGCGGGGGCTTTCGCTGTTTCCGGATGGCTCAGGGTGCGGGGGCGGTCACAGCCCGCCGTACATCAGCCACAGATAGATGTAAGCCGGGATGACGGCCGACAGGGTGAAGGGGATGCCGATGCGGCAGAAGTCGCTGGTCTTGACCTCGTGGCCGGCGCGGCGCAGGATGCCGATGCCGGTGATGTTGGCCGACGCGCCGATGGGGGTGCAGTTGCCGCCCAGCGTCGCGCCAGAAAGCAGGCCGAAGTAGAGGACGGTGGGGTCCACCCCCAGCCCCGCCGCCAGGCTGGTCACCACCGGCAGCATGGTGGCGACGTAGGGGATGTTGTCGATGAAGGCCGAGAACAGCACCGACGCCCAGACGATGGCGGTGTAGATGACAAAGACGTTGCCGCCGCCCATGCGGGCCAGCAGGCCGGCCGCCGCGTCCACCACCCCCATGTGGGTGATGCCCCCGATGACCAGGAACAGGCCGAACAGCAGGCCGATGGTCTCAAAGTCGATAGCCTTCACCGGGCCGGTCACCGCCGCCTTGTCGCCGGTCTTGCACCAGGTGTAGATCATCCCGATGACCAGCAGGGTCACGCAGATGACGCCGTTGGTGATGTCGGGCTTATTCTGGATGAAGGAGGCGGTGATCAGCAGCGCGATCATCCCCACCAGCAGCACGGTGGGGACATAGTCGGTGACCTTGGTGCGCTGCGCCCCTTTGGGGACGGCGGCCTTCTCATTGCGGAACAGCCACGCCAGGATGAGGGCCGAGGCCACCGCGCCCAGCTCGACCGCCCAGAAGATGCTGGGCCGCCCCTTGTAGAAGAAGAAGTCCAGAAAGCTCATCTGCGCGTAGGAGCCCAGCATGATGGCGGTGGTGTCGCCCACCAGGGTGGCCGCGCCCTGCAAGTTGGAGGACACCGCGATGCCGATGATGAAGGGGACGGGGTTTGTCTTGAGCTTTTTGCAGATCTCCATGGCGATGGGGGCCACCATCAGCACGGTGGCGACGTTGTCCACAAAGGCCGAGATGATGCCGGCGAACAGCGCCAGCGCCACCGCCGCCATCTGGACGTTGGGCACCTTCTCCATCACGAGGTCTGCCAGCAGGGCGGGCATCTTGCTGTCGATGAACAGCTGCACCAGCCCCATCGTCCCGGCGATCATCAGCAGGACGTTGAAGTCGATGGCCCCGACGATCTGGTCGAAGGGCAGCATCCCGCTGAGGATGAACACCGCCGCCGACCCCAGCGCGATGTAGGGCCGGTACTTGCCGAAGGCCAGCATCAGCACATAGGTCACGGCGAACACGATCAATGCGTACATCATACAACCAAACTCTCTTTCCGGCCCGCGGGGGGCCTGATGATACCGCGTTTGTCACACATCACTATATTACAATGGAGAGGCCGGAATGTCAAATCAAAATGCGGGCGCGGGGCAGCCATCATTTCCCACTTGATTTCTGGGTGATCCTGTGCTATACTGTGGATACGGGTACCCCCTTGGGGTAGCTGACTGTCAAACAAAGTGAGGTCACAGCATATGGACAACGAAAAGACCTGCGCCTGCGCGCCCGAAGCCGCCTGGCCGGAGACCACCGCCCTCGGCACCCCGCGCAAGCGCCACCGCACCCCCGAAGAGTACCAGGACCTGATCAACCGCCTCAACCGTGTGGAGGGGCAGGTGCGGGGCATCCGCGGCATGGTGGAAAAGGACGCCTACTGCCCCGACATCCTGTTCCAGGCGTCGGCGGTCAGC
The DNA here is from genome assembly GCA_019118985.1 of Candidatus Faecalibacterium faecipullorum. Taxonomy (GTDB): domain Bacteria; phylum Bacillota; class Clostridia; order Oscillospirales; family Ruminococcaceae; genus Faecalibacterium; species Faecalibacterium faecipullorum. The sequence goes on along the minus strand of DWXX01000185.1, from coordinate 10,879 downwards.
AAGGCGCTGGACAGCTTCTGCAAGGAGCTGCTGGGCCAGCACATCCGCACCTGCGTGGTGGACGACCTCGAGGCCGGCCGCAGCGAGACGGTGGACGAGCTGGTGCGGGTCATCCAGCGGCTGATGAAGTGAGGGGCGGCCCTGCCGCGCCCACAGTGTAAGGGAGGCCGATCATGGAACAATACACCATCACCGGGATGAGCTGCGCCGCCTGCTCGGCCCGGGTGGAAAAGGCGGTGGGCAAGGTGCCGGGGGTGACAGCCTGCTCGGTCAGCCTGCTGACCAACTCGATGGGGGTGGAGGGCACCGCCGCCCCTGCCGACATCATCAAGGCGGTGGAGCAGGCGGGCTACGGCGCCGCCCCCAAAGAAGCAGGGGGCCCTGCCGCCGCCCCCGACCCGGGCGCCGCCCTCGACGCCCTCGCCGACCGGGAGACCCCGCGGCTCAAGCGCCGGCTGATCGCATCGCTGGGCTTTCTGGCGGTGCTGATGTACTTCTCGATGGGGCACATGATGTGGGGCTGGCCGCTGCCCGGCTGGTTCGACGGCAACCATGTGGCGGTGGCGCTGGTGCAGCTGCTGCTGGCCGCCGCCGTCATGGTCATCAACCAGAAGTTTTTCATCAGCGGCTTCAAAGGGCTGGTCCACGGCGCGCCCAACATGGACACCCTGGTGGCCCTCGGGTCGTCGGCCTCCTTCGGGTGGAGCGTCTACGCCCTCTTCATGATGACCGACGCCGCGATGCAGATGGACCCGAACAGCGTCTCGGAGTATATGATGGAGCTCTACTTCGAGTCGGCCGCCATGATCCTCACCCTCATCACAGTGGGCAAGATGCTGGAGGCCCGCTCCAAGGGGCGCACCACCGACGCCCTCAAGAGCCTGATGAAGCTGGCCCCCCAGACCGCCACCCTGCTGCGGGAGGGCAAAGAGGTCACCGTCCCGGTGGGGCAGGTGCGCCGCGGGGACGTCTTTGCCGTCCGCCCGGGCGAGAATATCCCGGTGGACGGGGTGGTCTTGGAAGGGACGAGCGCCGTCAACGAGTCGGCCCTCACCGGCGAGAGCATCCCGGTGGACAAGGCCCCCGGCGACGCCGTCTCGGCCGCCACCGTCAACCAGTCCGGCTACCTGCGCTGCGAGGCCACAAGGGTAGGGGAGGACACCACCCTCTCCCAGATCATCAGGATGGTCAGCGACGCCGCGGCCACCAAGGCCCCCATCGCCAAGGTCGCGGACAGGGTCTCGGGGGTGTTCGTGCCGGCGGTCATCACCGTCGCGGTCATCACCACCCTGGTCTGGCTGGCGCTGGGCCAGACCCTGGCCTTCGCGCTGGCCCGGGGCATCTCGGTACTGGTCATCAGCTGCCCCTGCGCGCTGGGTCTGGCCACCCCGGTGGCCATCATGGTGGGCAACGGCATGGGGGCAAAGCACGGCATCCTCTTCAAGACGGCGGCCTCCCTCGAGGCGGCCGGCCGCACCCAGATCGTCGCCCTGGATAAGACCGGCACCATCACCAAAGGCGAGCCCCAGGTCACCGACGTGCTGCCCGCCGACGGCGTCACCGAGACGGAACTGCTGACCCTCGCCGCCGCCCTCGAGCAGAAGAGCGAGCACCCCCTGGCCCGGGCCGTCCTGGCCTACACCGGCCCCCTCGGCATCGACCCGCCCGAGGTGAGCGACTTCGCCGCCCTGCCCGGCAACGGCCTGGAAGCGAAACTCGCCGGCCGCAGCGTCTACGGCGGCAGCCTCAGCTTCATCGGGAGCAGGGCGCCGGTCCCTGCCGCCCTGGCCGACAAGGCCCGGGCCCTGTCCGAGCAGGGCAAGACCCCCCTCTTCTTCGGGGGGGAGGGCCGGCTGCTGGGCGCAGTTGCGGTGGCCGACACCATCAAGGAGGACAGCCCCGAGGCCATCCGGCAGCTGCAGGCCATGGGCATCCGGGTGGTCATGCTGACCGGCGACAACCAGCGCACCGCCGAGGCCATCGGCCGGCAGGCGGGGGTGGACCAGGTCATCGCCGGGGTGCTGCCCGACGGCAAGGAGAGCGTCATCCGCGCCCTGTCTGAGCGGGGCAAGGTGGCCATGGTGGGGGACGGCATCAACGACGCCCCCGCCCTGACCCGGGCCGACACCGGCATCGCCATCGGCGCCGGCACCGACGTGGCCATCGACGCCGCCGACGTGGTGCTGATGAACAGCCGCCTGTCCGACGTGCCGGCGGCCATCCGCCTGTCCCGCGCGACGCTGCGCAACATCCACGAGAACCTGTTCTGGGCGTTCCTGTACAACGTCATCATCATCCCGCTGGCCGCGGGGGTGTTCATCCCCCTGGGGCTGACGCTGAACCCCATGTTCGGCGCGGCGGCCATGAGCCTGTCCAGCTTCTGCGTGGTGTCCAACGCCCTGCGGCTCAATCTGTTCGACCTGCACAGCCCCCGCCGGGACAAGGCGGCCCGCCCTGTCGAGCTGCCGCCGCCCCCCGCCCCCCGGCAGGAGGCCTGCCCCATCAGCAACACAGCCAATCAGGAGGTAACTGCCATGAAAAAGACCATTTGCATCGAAGGGATGATGTGCGGCCACTGCGAGGCCACCGTCAAGAAGGCCCTCGAAGCCCTGCCCGGGGTGGAGGCGGCTGAAGTCAGCCACACCGCCGGCACTGCCGTCGTCACCCTGAGCGCCGGCGTGGAGGACGCCGCCCTCACCAAAGCGGTGGAGGACAAGGACTACAAGGTCACCGGCATCGAGTGAGCCGGCGCCTGCCCAACATGAAAGCGGCCCCCCGCATCCGGCTGTCACGCCGGCGGCGGGGGGCCGCGCTTTGGGTTTTGGGAAAGGGCTCAGCCCTGGTAGAACTGCTCCATGAAGGCGATGTCGGAGGCGGCGCGGGCGGGGACGGCCTCCTCCCGCAGGACGGGCAGGGTCCGCTGGGGCAGCTGCCGCAGCATGGCAAAGCCGCCGGCGTAGTCGATGACCGAATCCTCCAGGCTGGTACACAGGTGCATCCCGTCGGGGGCGAAAGCCTGCCCCTTGAAGTGGACCGCCGCGATCTTGTCGCCGTACCAGCTGCCGACCTTGTCCCAGATGCGGCGCTGCGCGTCCACCGAGGCGTTCTCGGGCCCGATGTAGTTGGCCAGGTCGCAGATCACCCGCAGGTTGGGGCTGGCGATGGTGTCCAGCACCATCTTGACCGCCTCGGGGTCGTTCATGGCGTGGTAGTAGACGCACTCCACCCCGAACAGCACCCCCGCCTCTTCGCAGGCGGGCATGATCTCGCCCAGGCTGCGCAGCAGCGCCTCCTGCGCCTCTTTGCGGGTGACGCCGGGCTGCTTTTCCATCTTGGTGGTCTCGCTGCCCATGCAGCCCGCCGCGAGGAATTTGGCGTTGCCGATCTGGCTGATGGCCTTGGCGGTCTCGGCCCTGCGCTGCGCCTCATCCACGAGGCTCAGCTCGACATAGGTGCCGTAGACCGCGACCGAGACGCCGGTCTTTTCGACAGCGGCCTTGGTGGCCGCGACCAGTTCGGGGGTGACGTCGGCGTAGCTCTTGACCCCCGCGATGGCCTTGGTGTAGGCCAGCTGGGTGCAGGCAAAGCCCGCCTGCCCGATGGCGGTGAACAGCCCCTCGGGGTCGAAGCGGCCGAAGTCGTGGCCGCGGGCGCCGGTGATGAATGCAGGCATGGTGCGTTCCTTTCTCTCTTCTCAGCTGAACAGCCGGTTGGTGAATACGTCGAAGGCACGGGCCCACCAGTGCCAGTCGTGGGTGACGTCGCTGCCCCACACCTCGGCCGACACCGGGATGCCGGCGGCCTTGAGGGCGGCGTCCAGCGCCTGGGTGGAGGCGAGGGCGGCCGGCTCGGCGGCGTCGCGGCCCTGCCCGGCGCAGAGGATGAACTGCCCGCCGTTCAAAGCGGCCAGGGCGGCGCTGTCCAGCAGCCCGGCCGACAGCACGGCAAAGGGGTCGTTGCGCAGGGCGAGGTCATCCTCGGGGCCGCCCAGCCAGCCCGAGACGTCGTACATCCCCGACAGCCCGATGGCCCCCCAGAACAGGTCGGGCCGGCGCAGCCGGCAGTTGACGGCGTGGTAGGCCCCAAGGTCTGCCCCGGCGGCCCAGATGCCGGGGGCCTTGCTGCGCGCCGCGCCGGCAGCGGCGCGGCCGGCGGCGTTCAGCTCGCGGATGCGGGGGACAAGCTCCCCGGTGATGTAGTGGAAGTACTTCTCCTGCATCTCGGCCCGGCGGCGGGGGGCCAGCCCTGCGGCCAGCAGCCCGTCATAGTCGATGCTGTCGGCGCAGAACAGCTGCACCCGCCCGTGCTCGATCAGCCAGCCGGCGGCCTCGGGCATGCCGTTGTTCTCCCAGTCGTAGAAGCGGCCCCCCCTGCAGGGGAAGGCCAGCACCGGCACGCCGGCGGCGCCGTAGACCTTGAACTCCATCTCGCGGCCGAGGGCGCGGCTCCATTCCTTATAATAAGTGCCTTCCATCGTGATGCCTCCTTGGTTTATTTGAACTGATTGTGCTGCGGGTCATACTGGTAGCCGATGGCGGAGAGCTTTGCGCACAGCTCCGCTTTGTCGGCCGCAAGGTCGTCGCACAATGCATCCAGGGTAGGGTAGCAGTCCCGCAGCTTGAGGTTGACAACGCTCAGCAGCAGGACAGGGTCGCCGGGCAGCGCCATAGGGGGATACACCTCTTTCCATCGCGGCGGGGCCCGCGGGCCCCGAAACAAAAAGCCGGCCACGCCAAAAGAACGTGACCGGCAACATACACCACAGACTTAGACAGCGCGGGTAATCTTGCCAGCGCGCAGGCAACGGGAGCATGCATAGACATACTTGGGGGAGCCATCGACGATCGCCTTGACACGGCGGACATTGGGCTTCCAGGTACGGTTGGAGCGGCGATGAGAGTGAGAGACCTTGATACCGAAGGTCACGCCCTTGCCGCAGCATTCACACTTGGCCATGATAGTTGCACCTCCTATGAAGTGGGATGAAAGGGAAAATCAAAACGATACAGTGTAATCAGCCCTATTATTCTACCAGACGCAGCGGCAAAATGCAAGTCCATTTTCAAAAAATACCGCTGTTTTTTTCCCCGCGGGGCGGGGGGCCTTGTCTCAGGGACGAAAAAATAGTATCATAGAAGCGATCCGCCCCCCTGCCGGGGGCATCCTGTGCTGAATGGAGACGTTTTATGACCTCAATGGGCATCTACTATCTCACCCGGCTGCTGGTGACGCTGGCAGCCATCCCCGTCCACGAGGCCGGCCACGCCCTGGCGAGCTGGCTGATGGGGGACCCCACCGCCCGCGACCACGGGCGGCTGTCGCTCAACCCGCTGCGCCACTTCGACCTGCTGGGCACCATCTGCATGGTGGTGGCGGGGGTGGGCTGGGCCAAGCCCGTCCCCACCGACGCCCGCCGCTTCAAGAACCCCAAGCTGGGCATGGCGGCAGCCGCCCTGGCCGGCCCGGCGGCCAACCTCATCCTGGCCTACCTGTCGATGGCGGTGTGGAAGGCGGTCTATTACTGGGCCCCGGACAATCTGCTGAGCTGGTACGCCACCTACTTTCTGCAGTACATGGTGGTGATGAACGTCGGTCTGGCGGTGTTCAACCTCATCCCGGTCCCGCCGCTGGACGGCAGCCGGGTGCTGCTGGTCTTTCTGCCGCGGCGGGCCTACTTCGGGCTGATGCGCTACGAGCGGGTGATTTTGGTCGTATTGCTGGCGCTGGTCTGGTTCGGCGCGCTGAACGGCCCGCTGGCCGCCCTCAACAACTGGATGTGGGGGCTGCTGTACGACGGCACCGCCTGGGTGGACGCCCTGGCCAGCCGGGTGACGGTCTGGGGGCTGGTCAGCACCGGCACGCGGGTGTGAGCCATGGCGGCGCTGACGTTTCACCTCGCCGACTTTGACGGCCCCCTCGAGCTGTTGCTGGCCCTGGTGCAGGCCCACAAGATGGACCTGCACGACATCCCGATCCTGGAGCTGATCGACCAGTACACCCGGGTGGTGGCCGCAGACGAGGGCGCCGGGCCCGAGACGGCCAGCAGCTTTATCGAAATGGCCGCCCGCCTGGTCGAGATGAAGAGCTATCTGCTGCTGCCCCGCAGCCGGGAGGCCGAACAGCTCAAGCAGGAGCTGACCGGCCGCCTGATCGAATACGACCGCTGCCGCCGCCTGGCCGCGCAGCTGGCCGCCCGCGCCCAAGGGGTCTGCGTCTACACCCGCCCCCCCGCCCGGGCCGACGGGCCCGCCCTCTACCCGCTGCGCCACAGCCCCATGCTGCTGGCCGGCTGCTGGCAGGCGATGGCCGGCCGCGCCCGGCCCCGCCCGGTCGACCCCGAGGCCTTCGAGCCGCTGGTGGCCGCCCCCTTCGTCTCGGTTGAGAGCAGGGTGGTCCACATCCTGCGGGCCCTCACCGCCGGCCGGGCCGGCCGTCTGGACGAGCTGTTCAGCCCCGCACAGGAGCTGTCGGCCACAGTGGCTACCTTTCTGGCGGTGCTGGAGCTGGTCCGGGCCGGCCGGCTGGAGATCGCCGACGACGGGGCGCTGACCTTCCGCCGCGGGCGTCTGCCCCGGCGGGCCGCATCCCTGCAGGAGGAACCCTATGGAGAAACATGAGATCGAGGCCATGCTGGAGGCCGTCCTCTTCGCCCACGGCGACCCGGTGGGGGCGGACAGGCTGGCCGCCGCCCTCGAGCTGCCCGAGAGCCTGGTGGCCGACGCCCTGGCCGCCCTGCAAAAGAAATACGCCGCCCCCGGCAGCGGCCTGACCCTGCTGCAGCTGGGGGGCCACTGGCAGCTGGCCACCAAAAACGAATACGGCCCCTGGGTGCGCCGGGCCCTCGAGACCAGGCGGGCCGCCCCCCTGTCAAACGCCGCCCTCGAGACCCTGACCGTCATCGCCTACAACCAGCCGGTCTCCCGGGCCTTCATCGAGCAGGTGCGGGGGGTGGACTCCTCTTCCAGCGTGTCCGGCCTGCTGGAAAAGGGCCTGATCGAAGAGGCCGGCCGCCTGGACCTGCCGGGCCGGCCAGTGAGCTTTCGCACCACCGACCATTTTCTGCGGGTGTTCGGGCTGTCGAGCCTGGACGACCTGCCCCCCATCCACGGGCCCATCCATGGAGAAGAGGAAGCGGGAAAGGAGGGAGAGCCATGACTGCGCTGACCGCATGCCTGCAGGGGGCCCTCTGGCTGCTGAGCCGCATCGGCCTGGCGGCGCTGGTCGTGCTGGCCGCCGCGCTGGCGCTGGCCCTCATCGCCCTTCTGATCCCCTTCCGGGCCGACGTGTCGTGGGAGGGGGAGGCAGAGGGGGCCGGCCCCGGCCGGCTGACCGTCCGCGCCGGGGTGCCGGGACTGACCTTCCCGGTCTTCGCCTACCCCAAGCCGGCGCCCCCGCCCCCCGGGGCGGAAGGGGAGAGGCCGGGCCTGTTCGCTCGGGCACGGGCAAAGCTGAAGGCGAAGTTCGCCGCCTGGCGCAGAGAGCGCCGGGCCAGACGGGCCGCCAAAGCCGCCGCCCGCAAGCCCCGCCCCGCCGCAAAGCCAAAGCAGAAGGCAAAGCTCACCCTGCAGACCCTCTGCAGCCTGCTGCGGGGGGCGGGGCGGCTGACCCGCGCCGTCTTCGGGGCGCTGCGGGTCACCCACATCCGGGTGTTCTGGCCGGTGGGCGGCGGCGAGCCGGACGAGGCCGCCCGCGCCTACGGGCAGGCCAACGCCTGGCTCTACCCGGCCCTCGCCGTCCTCGACCGGTATATCTACCTCGACTTCGACGAGCTGCGGCTGGCCCCCTGCATCGACCCGGAGGCCCCCGTCCCGCCGGCGCGGGTGTCCTTCCGCGCGTCGGCGCGGGCGCTCTTCATCGCCGTCGCGGCGGTGCAGGTGCTGATCGCATTCTACAGGGAAAAGGTACTGGACGTATTCCTCTGACCTGTGGTATACTGACCTTGACGCAGGACGCACATCTGTAAAAATAGTTGTAAGGAGGCCGAAACTATGGCTGAGCATCCCATTCAGGGGCTGATGAACATCACGATGGACAAGGTGCGCCAGATGGCCGACGCCAACACCATCATCGGCAAGCCCATCAAGACCGACGACGGCACCACCATCATCCCGGTGTCCCGCATCTCGCTGGGCTTCGGCACCGGCGGCTCCGACTTTGACGGCAAGAACAGCGCCAACAAGGAGCTGTTCGGCGGCGGGTCGGGCGCGGGGGTCAGCATCCGGCCGGTGGCCTTCCTGGTCATCAAGGACGGCATGGTCCGCACCGTGCAGCTGGCCGACCCGTCCAACAGCATCGACCGGGCGCTGAACATGCTGCCCGAGCTGGTGGATAAGCTGGTCAGCCTCATCCCCGACAAAAAGCCCGACCAGCCTGAAAACGCCGGCCCGGCGCAGACGGCAGAAGAATAAGACCCCAAAGCGCGCCGCAAGGGCGCGCCGTTTGGAAGTGAGCGCCGGGAGGCGCACAAGGAGAAAGCAATGGCACTGGAACGCATTCAGAAGATCATGAGCGAGCAGGGGCTGTGCTCCCGCCGGGCGGCCGAGCAGATCATCGCCGAGGGCCGCGTCAAGGTGAACGGCCATGTCGCCGGGGTGGGGGACAAGATGGACCCCGACCGGGACGTGCTGCACGTCGACGGCGAGCGGATCTATATCAACAAGGAGCAGAAGCTCTACTACCTGGCCCTCTACAAGCCCCGGGGCTATGTCACCACCGTCAGCGACGAGCTGGGCCGCCGCACCGTCATGGACCTGGTGGCCGACGTGCCGGCCCGGCTCTACCCGGTGGGCCGGCTGGACAAGGACAGCGAGGGCCTGCTGCTGATGACCAACGACGGCGCCTTCGCCAACGCCATGATGCACCCGTCGGGCGGCATCAGCAAGCTGTACCGGGTCACGGTGCAGCCCCGCGCCACCGAGCAGCAGGTCCTCAAGCTGAGCGCGGGGGTGGTGCTGGACGACGGCACCAAGACCCTGCCCTGCACCATCAACGTGGTGGTGGACGAGCCGGCCCGCACCGTCATGGAGATCACCCTCAAAGAGGGCAAGAACCGCGAGATCCGCCGTATGTGCGAGGCGGTGGGCCTCGAGGTGGTCCGCCTCAAGCGCAACGCCGAGGGGGTGGTCAAGCTGGGGATGCTCAAGCCTGGCGAATACCGCGAGCTGACAAAGCAGGAGCTGGCCGGCCTGCGGGCGGCCGCCGCCAAGGGCCGCGCCCAGACCCGCAGCGCCGCCGCCGCGGCCAAAACCGCCGCCCCCCGCGCGAAAACGGGCGGCCCCCTTGGCGCGAAACGCGGCAAACCACTTGTGAAAAAACCGACAAAATAGTATAATAAGACCGTTCATGAATGTCGCAGCGGCAAAGACCCGCTGTGTGGGAAGCAGGAGGAGCGAGCATGGCTTCAAAGATCAACCAGAATCGAATTCTTGACCAGTTCTTCGGGGGCCGGGGCGGCGACGCCCTGTTTTCCTGCGAGGCGGTCAGCGCCTACTACGGCGCGGCCGGCGCGCGGGACGTCTACGCCGTCTGGCAGGGCGGCGCGGCCCTCGGCGCAAAGGACGTCGATAAGATCATCCGCGTCCTCGACTTAGCGGCCCAGACCGGCTGCCCGGTGGTCACCTTCTACAACTCGGTGGGCGCAAAGCTCGCCGAGGGCCTCGACGCCCTGACCGCGGCCGCCCGGCTCAACGCCGCCGTCGCCAGATACTCGGGGGTCATCCCGCAGGTGGCGGTGGTCCTGGGGGTCTGCGGCGGCACCAGCGCCATGGCCGCCGCCAACGTGGATCTCTGCGTCATGGCCGAGGGGGCCGAGCTGTTCTTCACCCCGCCCTTCACCTCCGCCGCAAAGGGGGATAAGGTCGAGGGCGCCGGCACCGCCGCAGCCGCCGCCAAGGCGGGCGTCGCCGCCGTCGTCGCCAGGACGGCCGAAGAGGCCGCCGCCGCGGCCGCACGCCTCGTCCAGATGCTGCCGGCCAACAACCTCTCTGCCGCTGACCAGTTCGAGTGCGCCGCCCCCGCCGAAAAGGCCCTCAAGGCCGGCGCCGGCGCCGCCAAGGCGGCCGCCGCCGTCACCGACGCGGGCAGCTGCGTCGAGCTGTACGCCGGCTACGGCAAGAACGTCTTTACCGGCCTTGCCACCATCGGCGGGATGCCCGCCGGCGTGGTGGTCACCGGCGAAAAGCTCTGCCGCAACTGCGTCTCCAAGGCGTCCCGGCTCATCCGGCTGTGCGACGCGTTCAACCTGCCGGTGGTGACGGTGGTGGATACCGAGGGCTTTGTGCCCAGCGTCACCGACGACATCGCCGGCGGCCTGCGGGAGGCCGCCCGCCTGGCCGCCACCTGCGCCGACGCCACCTGCCCCCGGGTCAGCCTGCTGTACGGCAAGGCGGTCGGCCCGGTCTACACCGCCTTTGCGGCGGCCGACCTGCGGGTCGCCGTCCGCGGCTGCACCATCAGCCCCATCGAGCCCACCGCCGCCGTCTCGGTGCTGTACAAAGAGGAGCTCGACGCCGCCGACAGCATCGCCGCGGCCACCCAGGCCAAGGCTGCGGCCTACCGCCAGGAGGTCTGCAGCGCCGACGCCGCCGTCGCCGCCGGCGCGGCCGACACCGCCTGCGACCCGTCCGGCGCATACGGCGCGGCGGTGCAGGCTCTGCAGATGATGCGCACCAAGCGCGCCGCCCGCCTGCCCAAGAAGCACGGCAACATGGCGCTGTAAAACGACCGACCACAACCAGCTGAAGATTCAGGAGGGTTTTTCGATGAAATACTATACCATTACCGTCAACGGCGTCGCCTACAGCGTCAGCGTGGAGGAGACCGACGCCGCCGCAGCCCCCGCCCCTGCCGCCCCCGCTGCCCCCGCCGCGCCGGCTGCACC
>DWXX01000184.1 GCA_019118985.1 Candidatus Faecalibacterium faecipullorum | reverse complement strand
GCATAGCATTTATCCAAAAGTGGAGATGATACAAATTAGTGAGTTAGATTCTGCATATAAGAAGGTAGCTGCGGGAAAGGCGGATTTCATGAACTGCCCGCGGGAAGAGTCGATCTGCTGCAGATTGGCGGCCATGGTGTTGAAGGTGCGGGCCAGGTCGGCGATCTCGCCGTCGCCGTCCACATCCTCCACCCGGACCGAGAAGTCCCCGCCGCCGAACTTCTGCGCCGCCTCGCTGATGCGGTGGAGCGGGTCGGTCAGGCTGCGCATCAGGACCATGGTCAGCGCGCTGGCAAACACCAGCATCAGACAGGCCGACAGCAGGAAGTTGGAGCCGAACCGCGCCACGAAATCTTCCAGCATCTGCCCCGACGCGCAAACAAAGAGGTAGACCCCCGGCCCGCCGGCGCGCTGGATGTACCGGGCCGAAACGTAGAACCGCTCGTCAAAGACGCCGTCCATCCGGCCCATCTCGTGGTAGGCTTCGCCCCCGCCGGCAGCCACCGCCTCCAGCACTTCGGCGGGCAGCGCCTGCCCGGTCAGGTGGTCGCTGTTGGAGGCAAGCGCCACCCGCCCGCTGCTGTCGGTGAAAAAGATGTAGACGTTGGCGCTCTGCCCGATCAAATCGACCTTGGAGAGGATGTTTTCCAGCCGGGCGCCGACCTCTTTGTCCTGCCCGTTCATCTCCTCCAGCCCGTCCCAGACATAGGCGGCGGTGCGGGCGGCCAAATCGCTCACGTCGTCAAGGGTGGCGAACCGCTCCTGCGCGAAATAGCGGCTGAACAGCACCAGCTGCGACAGCCCCATCACCGCCACCCCCAGGATCATCAGGGTGGCCACGGTGGAAAAGAAGGCCACCGAGATACTTTTGCGCATTACTGCCGCACCTCGAACTTATAGCCCACGCCCCAGACCGTCTTGAGCTCCCACTTGTCCGACGCGCCGGACAGCTTTTCCCGCAGGCGCTTGACATGGACGTCGATGGTGCGGGAGTCGCCGTAATACTCGAACCCCCACACCTCGTCCAGCAGCTGGTCCCGGGTATAGACCCGGTTGGGGTGGGACGCCAGGCAGTACAGCAGTTCCAATTCTTTGGGGGGCGCTTCCACCACCTTGCCCTTGACCTTCAGCTCATAGCTGTTCATATCCAGCCGGAGGTTGTCGAACTCGACCACGCCCTCGGCCGGCTTTTCGGCCGCCGCTGCGCCGCCGGCGCACCGGCGCAGCACCGCCTTGATGCGGGCCACCACTTCCTTGCTGTCGAAGGGCTTGACGATGTAGTCGTCGGCCCCCAGCTCCAGCCCAAGCACCTTGTCGAAGGTCTCGCCCTTGGCGGTCAGCATGATGACCGGGGTGTCGCCCTCCTTGCGGATGCGGCGGCAGACCTCCCAGCCGTCCAGTTTGGGCATCATAACGTCCAGCAGGACCATGTCCGGCTTGACCTGGCCGTATTTGGCCAGCGCGTCCTCGCCGTCGGCGGCGAGGGTGACCTGGTAACCCTCTTTGGTCAGATAGAGGCGCAGCAGCTCGCAGATATTCTGGTCGTCGTCCACGACGAGGATCTTTTCATTTGCCATGTTGGTTCTCCTTCCGGGCAATACGGGGCAATCCGCGCGGGCGCACAGGCACACCTGCCCCCACCCCGCGCAAAGCGTCTATGGCTATTATACGGGAGAGATATGACAAAATAAAGAACAACCCGCACGTTTGCTCTCCTGCAACTATTATAAACAAGCCGCCGCCGTTTGGCAAGCGCCGGGGGGAACAACCTGCAAAACAATGTGGGGGTCAGCCTTCCGGCCGACCCCCACAGAGGGACCCTATCTTTCGTGACGCAAAGTTCTTTTGTTTTGGTGCGATCAACAACAGAAGGAATCGTGGTTGGCAATCCCTTTTCGCTGTCACATCGGATGGGTGGTATAAGCTGGTAAACCGTCTCTATAGCCTGCCAGCCCCTTACATAACCCTCAATGGTGAGTCAAGAGTTAATTGTAAGCCGTTTGTCCAAATTACCGCTGAACGGTGGTGCGGTCGATCTTGACAGCGATGTAGTTCGCGGTCATGGTGCCCAGCAGGTCGATGGTCTTGCTGTCAACGCTGGCAGACAGGGTGTACTTGTACATGTAGTTTTTGCCGTTTTCGTCGCTGTCGAGAGGCAGGCTGGCAACGATGGTATCCAGCTCCTCAGCAACTTCGTTCAGAGCGGAGTCAATGCCGGTGGTGCCATTGATCATGAAGAAAGCAACTGCAGAAGCATCGCCCTTGGGATGAGCCTGCAGCTGACGAACGATAGCGTCCGGATTCAGGACGGGGTTCACAGGCTCCAGCTTGTCGCTCAGAATCTTAGCAGCATCCAGCAGAGAGTTGTAGATTTTGCCGCCCATCTCGCCCATATCCACGCCCACACCGCTCAGGATATCGCCATCAATACCATTGGTCTTGACAGTCACGAGGTCATCGCTCAGAGCGTAGCCATAAGCGACAGGGATGGTGCCGATGCGGTCAACAGCAGCAGCCAGAGCAGAATCCAGATCGGTGTCAGCCAGAGGGCTGATGTTCTTCTGGTTGTCCTTGTCCAGCTTGCTGTACAGATCGGTGGTGGTGGTGCTGGTGGGAGCAGTGGGCTCAGAGTTGGCGCCGCCGTTGTTGTTGCCAGTGCCCTCGCCACAAGCGGCCAGCATGCTGACTGCCATGATGCCGGCGAGCATCAGAGAAGCAATCTTCTTGAGTTTCATAAATGTTTTTCCTCCTTATGGTGTATAAAAGAT
>DWXX01000183.1 GCA_019118985.1 Candidatus Faecalibacterium faecipullorum | reverse complement strand
ACGTCGTCCGGCACCACAAAGGTGGGCCAGCCCTGGCTGTCGGCCAGCTGCTTGAGGGTGCCGCGGGCGCGGTCGGTGGTGGCGTAGATCCGCTTGTTGGCCTCCTCGACGCCCACTTCATCCTCCAGCAGCTTGCGCAGCACCCGGAAGGCGAGGCTGGTCTCGGTGGTGGTGCCCGACTTGGAGATGACATTGATGGAGAAGCGCCGGCCCTTGCACAGCGCGATGATGTCGTTCAAAGCGGTGGGGCTGATGCTGTTGCCGCAGAAGTAGACCTTCAGCCCCTCTTCCAGCTCGTTGTGGTAGACGCCCTTGACCGCCTCGACCACGGCGCGTGCGCCCAGGTAGCTACCGCCGATGCCGGCCACCACCAGCACGTCGGAGTCGCTGCGGATCTTCTCAGCCGCAGCCTGGATGCGGGCGAACTCTTCCTTATCGTAATCGCGGGGCAGGTACATCCAGCCCAAGAAGTCGCTGCCCGGGCCGTTCTTGGCCTCGAGCATCTGATGGGCCGCGGCCACCTGCGGGTAGATGGCGGCAAACTCATCGTCGCTGATGAACGGAGAAAGGTGTTTGGTATTAAACGAAACGCTCATGGTGCATGGCCTCCTAAAACCTGTTCCTTCCTGTATCAGATCCACGCCCTGCCCGCCGGGGGGCGGCCCCGGCAGGCCCGGCGAAGAAATTCTTTCTCTAAGTGTACCGTCCTGCCCCGATAAAGTCAAGGCCAAAATCCCCGGGATTCATACATTTTTAACAAGCCCTCCGGCGGCCCTGCCCGAAAATTCTGTGGATTTTCGCGTCAAACTGCAATTTCTCGGCCGGCGGCCGCCCGGCTGCGGGCAAACGCCGCTCAGAAAAAGCTCTCGCAGAGCAGCCGCAGCGCCGCGGCAAAATCCATCCGGGGCGCGTCGGCGGCGGCCCGCACCGGCCAGCGGCCCACCGTCTGCCCGCCGCTCGTGACGGTGACCGCCCCCACTTCCTCCCCCATTTTGAGGGGGGCGGAGCAGCTGCCGGGCAGCTCGACGGCGGCGGCAAGGCCCTCCGCGCCGCCCCGCGGCACCAGCAGCCGCCCGGGCAGGGCCGAGTAGTCCAGGGGGACGTCGGCCGCGGCGCCGCCGTCCACCGCCAGCCGCAGCGGCCGCTGAGAGAGGTCAGGCAGCGGGGCCGCCTCGTAGCTCGCAAAGCCGTAGTCCAGCAGGGCGGTGGCCGCCTCGAACCGCTCGGCGCTGGAGTTCGACCCCAGCACCACCGCGATCAGGTCGAGGCCGTCCCGGCTCGCCGAGGCCGAGATGCAGACCCCCGCCCCGCCGGTGGTACCGGTCTTGAGGCCGGTGATGCCGTCGTAGCGGCGCAGCAGCTTGTTGGTGTTGACCAGCATGGTCTCGCCGCCCCGCAGGGTGTCGGTCCATATGCCGCTGTAGTGCAGCACCTCGGGACACTCGGTCAGGATGGCGCGGCTCATCACCGCCACGTCCCGCGCGGTGGACAGGTGCCCCTCGGTATCCAGGCCGCAGGCATTCTTAAAGGTGGTGCCGCTCATCCCCAGTTGGGCGGCTTTGGCGTTCATCAGCGCGACGAAGGCCCCCTCGCTGCCCCCCACCAGCTCGGCCACCGCCACCGCGGCGTCGTTGGCGCTGGAGACGCAGATGGCCCGCAGCATCTCGTCGAGGGTGAACTGTTCCCCCGGCTCCAGCCAGATCTGGCTGCCCCCCATGCCGGCGGCGTGGGCGCTGACCGGCACCGGGCTGCTGAGGGAGAATTTGCCCGCGTGCACCGCCTCAAAGGTCAGCAGCAGGGTCATCACCTTGGTGATGGAGGCGATGGGCATGGGCTGGTCGGCGTTCTTTTCATACAGCACCGTTCCGGTGGCCTGGTCGACCAGGATGGCCGCCCGGCAGGGCAGCGAGAGGTCTGCCCCCTGCCCCGCCGCAGCCAGGAACGCCCCCTGCGCCGGGGCGGCGGCCTCCCTTTGCGGGCCGCCCGCCGCCGGGACCAGCGCCAGGACCAGCAGCCACAGGCAGAGCGCCGCCGCACAGCTGAGTGCCAATCTTCTCCGAACCATATGTCATTCTGCCTCCATCCTTGCAGTTTCTGGTGTGATTCTATGCGGCAGGCCCCCCGCCTATGCCGCCCGGCCGCTTGACGCCGGCGCGCCGATTGGGTATACTCACCTGGACAAGATCGTCTCAACCATTCCTCTTAGTGAAAGGATACCCCATGCGCGTTTGTTTTTATACCCTCGGCTGCAAGGTCAACCTGAACGAGACCGAGGCGCTGGAGCAGCTGTTCCAGCGCAACGGCTTCACGGTGGTGCCCGAAGGCGAGGGGGCCGACGTCTACATCGTCAACAGCTGCACCGTCACCAACTTCGGCGACCAGAAGAGCCGCAAATGGCTCCGCCGCGCCAAGCGGGAAAACCCCGCCGCCGTCACCGTCATGACCGGCTGCTGGCCCCAGGCCTTCCCCGAGGAGGCGGCCAAACTGATGGAAGCGGACCTTGTCTGCGGCAACACCGACCGCCGCGCCATCCTCGACCACGTCCTCGCGCTTTTGGGCGGCCACGAGCGGATCGTCGCCATCACCCCCCACGCCCGGGGCGAGGCGTTTGAAGAGCTGCCGGTCGACCGCTTCGAGACCCACACCCGGGCTTTCATCAAGGTGGAGGACGGCTGCAACCGCCGCTGCGCCTACTGCATCATTCCCAAGGCGCGGGGCCCTGTGCGCAGCCGCAGCGAGGCGAGCATCCTGGCCGAGCTGCACAAGCTCGCCGCCGCCGGCTACCGGGAGGTGGTGCTCAGCGCCATCTCGCTGCCCAGCTACGGCGCCGACACCGGCACCGACCTGTACACCCTCATCGAGCGCTGCGCCGCCGTGGAGGGCATCGAGCGGATCCGCCTGGGCAGCCTCGACCCCGACATGCTGACCGACGAGGGCATCCGCCGGATGGCCGCGGTGGACAAGCTCTGCCCCCAGTTCCACCTCAGCCTGCAGAGCGGCTGCGACGCCACGTTGCGCCGGATGCGCCGGCCCTACACCACCGCCCAGTACCTCGAGACGGTGGAAAAGCTGCGAGCGGCCTACGGCGGGCGGCCGGTAGCCTTCACCACCGACTGCATCTGCGGCTTCCCGGGGGAGAGCGAAGAGGACTTTGCCGCGAGCTGCGACTTCCTCGAGCGGGTGGGCTTTCTGCGGGTACACGTCTTCCCCTACTCCCGGCGGGAGGGGACGGCGGCCTACTCCTTCCCCGACCAGGTCCACGAGCGGGAAAAGCAGGACCGCAGCCGCCGGATGCACCGCCGCGCCGAGGTGGTGCGGGACGGCGTCCTCGACGCCCTCGCCGGGATGGAGGACGAGGTGCTGCTCGAGACGCCGCTGTCGGCCACCGTCTTTACCGGCTACACCCGGCTGTATGTGCCGGTGGCGGTCTCGGCCCCGGGGCACGCCGCCGGCGACATCGTCCGGGTCCGGCTGGGCCGCCGCGACGGCGAGCGGTGCGCCGCCGCCCTCCTGCCCGGCGGCAGAGAAGAGCGCCATTGACAATTTTTTGGCGTTCTCTCTTTTCAAGCATTGCAAATTGTGCTAAAATAGTGCTGTATGAAACGGCGCGGGGCGGCTCCCGCCGGCCGGGTCACAGCAGAGCAACGCAAAGCAAAAAGGAGAGTTTGGAATGAGCTTCAGAGGCATCAATACCACCGTCATCCAGATCCGGCGGGCGGTATTCACCGAAGTCGCCCGGATGGCCTACGCCAACGTCAAGGGCGAAAAGGCCAACCACATGATGCGCAGCATCCCCTATAAGATCATCCCCGGCGAGGAGGGCAAGCTCCGCAAGGACATCTTCCTCGAGCGCGCCATCGTCGAAGAGCGGGTCCGCCTGGCCATCGGCCTGCCCACCCGCCGCATGGACGAGCACAACAGCGTGGTCTCGGGGCTGGAGGACGCCAACATCGCCGACAAGTACTACGACCCCCCGCTGGTCAACGTCATCAAGTTCGCCTGCAACCGCTGCCCCGAGAAGATGGTCAAGGTCTCCGACCTGTGCCAGGGCTGCCTTGCCCACCCCTGTATGGAAGTCTGCCCCAAGGGCGCCATCGTGTGGGAGTCGGGCCGCTCCACCATCGACCAGGAAAAGTGCATCAAGTGCGGCCGCTGCGTCGACGTCTGCCCCTACCACGCCATCGTCAAGACCGAGCGCCCCTGCGCCGCCTCCTGCGGCATGGGCGCCATCCACTCGGACGCGCTGGGCCGCGCTGAGATCGATTACTCCAAGTGCGTGTCCTGCGGGCAGTGCCTGGTCAACTGCCCCTTCGGCGCCATCGCCGACAAGGGCCAGATCTACCAGCTGATCCAGAGCTTCAACCGCGGCGACCGGGTCTACGCCCTGGTGGCGCCGGCCTTCGTCAACCAGTTCCCCGCCCTCAACACCACCCAGAAGCTGCGCGCCGCCCTCGAGCAGGTGGGCTTCTGCGAGACGGTCGAAGTCGCCATCGGCGCCGACCTGTGCACGGTGGACGAGGCCCACGACTTTTTGGAGGAAGTGCCCGAGAAGCTGAACTTCATGGCCACCTCCTGCTGCCCGGCGTGGAGCATGATGGCCAAGACCCTCTTCCCCGACATGGCCAAGAACATCTCGATGACCATGACCCCCATGGTCTTTACCGCCCGGATGATCAAGGCCGCCGACCCCGAGGCCCGGATGTGCTTCATCGGCCCCTGCGCCGCCAAAAAGCTGGAGGCGTCCCGCCGGCACGTGCGCAGCGACGTCGACTTCGTCCTCACCTTTGAGGAGCTGGCCGGCATCTTCGAGGCGAGGGACATCGACCTGTCCATCCCCGCCGCCGAGGATGAGGAGCTGCACTACGGCTCGGCCGCGGGCCGCGGCTTCGCGCAGTCGGGCGGCGTGGCAAAGGCCGTGGCCGACAAGATCCACGAGTGGTACCCCGACAAGGAGGTCAAGATCGCCGCAGCCGAGGGCCTTGCCAACTGCAAGAAGCTGCTGATGATGGCCAAAGCCGGCAAGTACAACGGCTACCTGCTGGAAGGCATGGGCTGCCCCGGCGGCTGCATCGGCGGCGCCGGCACCATCGCCGACCCCGTCCGCACCGCGGCGCAGCTGAACAAGTATGTGGCCGCCGCCCCCTTCAAGGACCCCGAGGACAGCGCCTTCATCACCAACATCCACCTGCTCAAGGACGACCCCTACTTCGCCCGCTGAGCCCTGACGCCAACGTTAAGACCCTCCCCGTTTGGGGAGGGTCTTTTTTGATTGGTTTTGATTGGCGCGCGGGTTTTCTAAAATTTGACGCCCCCTTGACATTTCCATGAAAGGATGCTATCCTGATATTGGGGTAGTTTGCACCGTGTGTCGCGGCGGGGCCGCCCCGTGTAAGAAAGGATGTTGGAACATGACCCGTATGCAACATTGTTATAGACGGCTGTGGGCCGCGCTTTTGGCGCTGGCGCTGCTGCTGGCGGCGGGCTGCCTGCCGGCAGGGGCCGCCGGCCCGGCCGACGGCATCACCGCCAACCTGCGCGTCGACGTCTCTTTCTGGGAGACCGACAGCGAAAGCCCTTCCCTGCTCAACGACGGCATCGACACCGGCCGCGAGGCCTCGCTCATCCGGCAGTCCAACGGCACCTATACCCTGGAACTGCCCATCCAGACCGTCTCGACGGTGGTCTTTACCGGCCATCTGTCGGGGCTGACCATCGGCGACATCTCCTACGACGGCGAGATGACCGGCAGCCTGGACGACGGCACCGCCCTGCTCACCATCAAGAACCTGCCCTCCTCGGTGCTGACCGGCAGCAACATCAGCCGCTCGCTGCTGGTGACCTGCGCCATCGAGATGGACATGGACCTGCTGGGCGAGACCGCGCGCACCGCGCGGATGTGCATCGCCGTGCTGTAAACCGGCCCGACCCGGCGCCCGGACGCAAAAAGGCTGCGGGGCTCAGCGCCTGCCGCAGTCTTTTTTTGCCCTTTGCGGGGCGGTATCACAGTCTGTCGATCAGCTCGTTGGCCATCCTGTCCAGGCGGTCGACGGCGTGGCCGGCCCCTTTGGCCATCTTGCGGGCGGTGCGGCGGACCCCGCGCGGGTCCTGGTTGACCGCCGCCATCACGCCGGCGGCGCCCACCGCCGCTCCCGCCGCCATGCCCAAAAGCAGGCCGGCGGCCGACTGTACCTGATGATCTTTCGCAAACATTGCCATAGACGTTGCCCTCCCGTTGGATACTGGTGCGGCCGGCCCCATCGGGCCCGCCACTGACAGTATGCCCGGGCGGGGCATCCCTATCCATCATCGAACAAGAAGGAGGCTTTGTTCTTTGCCCACTGAACCCAAGAAAGTCCTCTGCATCCACAGCCTGGCGGGGGTGGGGCGGTGCAGCCTGACCATCATCGCGCCGGTGCTGGCCGTCATGGGGCTGCAGCCCGTCACACTGCCCACCGTCCTGCTGTCCACCCACACCGGCGGGCTGGGAACCCCCGCCCGCCTGGACAGCTGCGGCTGGTGCCATGAGGCCCTGGCCCATTACAGCGCCCTCGGCTTTGCGCCCGACTGCATCTACACCGGCTACCTCGGCAGCGAGGCGCTGACCGGCCTTGCCGCCGAGGCGTTCCGGCTGTGGCCGGGCGCGGTCAAGATCGTCGACCCCGCCATCGCCGACGGCGGCAAACTCTACGCCGGCATCAGCCCCGCAGCCTTTGACGGGGTGCGCGCCCTTGTGCGGCAGGCCGACGTCGTCCTGCCCAACCTGACTGAAGCGAAGCTGCTGCTCGGCCTCGATGCCGCAGAGCCGGACGGCCCGGTGGAGGACGGCGACGCCCTCGCCCTTGCGGCGCAGCTGGCCGACGGCGGGCGGCAGGCCCTGGTCACCGGCATCCCGATGGGCCGGTACGTCGGCTGCGCGGGCGGCGGGAAGGAGCCCTTCGTGGTCCGCCACCTGCGGATCGGGCGCAGCTACCACGGCACGGGGGACCTGTTCGGCGCCATCGTCACCGGGGCGCTGCTGCGGGGCAACGCCCTGTCGGCGGCGGCCGACGCGGCGGCCGGCTTTGTGGCGCAGGCCATCCAGAACACCCCCGCCGCGGCCGACGAGCGGTACGGGGTCTGGTTCGAGCCGCTGCTGCCCCGCCTGGCCGGACGGCCCGAGGACTGACCACACGCTGGAGACCGGAGGAACCTATGTCTGAAAAGCCCACCCTGAACATCGTCCTGGTGGAGCCCCGCATCCCCCAAAACACCGGCAACGTGGCGCGCACCTGCGCCTGCACCGCCTGCCGGCTGCACCTGGTGGGGCCGATGGGATTCACGATCGACGATAAAAAATTAAAGCACGCGGGTCTTGACTATTGGCCCCTGCTTGATATAACATATTATGAGAGCCTCGACGATTTCTTTTCCAGAAACGACGGCCCCTTCTACTATTTTTCGACCAAAGCGCCCCGCCGCTACACCGACGTGGCTTACCCCGACGGCGCATACCTGGTCTTTGGGCGGGAAGACGCGGGCCTGCCCGAGACGCTGCTGGCCCAAAACCAGGACAGCTGCATCCGCCTGCCCATGCGGGAAGGCTGCCGCAGCCTGAACCTGTCCAACAGCGTGGCGGTAGGGGTCTACGAGGTGCTGCGTCAATGGGACTTCCCCGAACTGCTCGACCACGGCCATCTGCGTGACTACGAATGGAAATGAGGACTACTATGAACAAGATCGCCATCCTGACCGATTCCTCCTGCGACATCCCCCAGTCGTTGGCCGACAAGTACGGCATCGACATCATGAGCTTCCACATCATGCTGGACGGCGTCGATTATCTCGAGCGGGTCAGCTGCACCAACGAGGAATTCTACGACCTGATGCGCCAGGCTAAAGGGGTGCCCTCCACCGCGGCCATCACCCCCCTCCAGTTCTGTGAGAAATACTGCGAGTATGTGGACGCCGGCTACACCGACGTGGTCCACATCACCATCAACCGCTCCGGCTCTTCCACCTACGACAACGCGGTCATCGCCCAGGGCATGCTGCGGGAAGAGCGCCCCGAGCACAAGATGAAGATCCACCTGCTGGACAGCCACACCTACTCGATGGTGTTCGGCTGGTACGTCTGCGAGCTGGCCCGCAAACTGCGCAACGGCGCCGAGCTGCGCCATGTGGTCAGCGAGTTCGAGACCCAGATGGACAAGATGGAGATCATCCTCGGACCTTACAGCCTGCGGCAGATGAAAAAGAGCGGCCGCATCTCGGCTGCCGCCGCCTTCGCCGGCGAGCTGCTGGGCCTGCGCCCCATCATCACCCTGATCGACGGCAAGACGGTGGTGGAAAACAAAGTCCGCGGCGACGACAAGGTGATCCCCGCCATCATCGAGCTGTGCAAAAAGCGCACCGCCGGGGTGGATGACTTTGAATATATGGTCGCCCACACCGACATCAAGCAGGGCGAAGAGCTGCGCCGCGCCTGCAAAAAAGCCTTCGGCCGCGAGCCCGTCACCGTCTTTGAGCTGGGCGGCGTGGTCTCCGCCAACACCGGCCCCGACACCGTCGCCATCGCCTACACCGGCAAACAGAGATAACCCCCGCCCCCGGCCTTTGGCTGGGGGTGTTTTGCCATCAGGACCGCAACGAAAGAAAGGAGGCTTGGCGTGAGCAACGAATTTCAGTTCCTGCTCTATCGTGCCGAAGACCAGGACGTCGCCGTCAGCGCCGTCATCAAGGACGAAAGCATCTGGCTGACCCAGAAAGGCATGGCCGAACTGTTCGGGGTGGAACCCCCCGCCATTTCAAAACACCTGACCAACATTTACGAGGAAGGCGAACTTGTCAGAGAACGAACTGTTTCCAAAATGGAAATAGTTCAGACCGAAGGCAGCCGCACCGTCACCCGCTCGACCCAGTTCTACAACCTCGACGCCATCATATCGGTGGGCTACCGGGTCAACTCCCGCAAGGCCACCCGCTTTCGCATCTGGGCCACCGGGGTGTTGAAAGAGTACATCACCAAAGGCTTTGTGATGGACGACGAGCGCCTCAAGCAGGGGCAGACCGCCTTCGGCAAAGATTACTTCCGCGAGCTGCTGGAGCGCGTCCGCTCCATCCGCGCAAGCGAACGGCGGATCTGGCAGCAGATCACCGACATCTTCGCGGAGTGCAGCACCGACTACGACAAAGACGCCCCCGTCACCCACGCATTTTATGCCATGGTCCAGAATAAGTTCCACTATGCTATCACCGGACGGACGGCGGCAGAAGATCGTCTCGGATTTTGACCGCGAGGTGCAGCGCCTGCTTGCAGCTGAGGACGGGGGCTGATTTGCATCTTGCCCTCCCCGCCCATCTGTGCTATACTACCGTACAGCGCGTTTTGCGCGCCCTCAAATCCGAATAGCGCGGCGGCCCGCGCACAAGAGCAACTTAGGATTTTAGGCTCCCCGGCGCATGCCGGGCCAAACCTCCGGGGGCTGGCGGCCCTGGAAGGTCAAAATCTTTCCGCTGGAGTGACTGTAGCTATGTCTAAGGAAACACTGTCCGTCCATACACTCGCCCGCTGCGCCGTGGTGGCGGCCCTCTATGTCGCCCTCTGCCTGGGGCTGGCCCCCTTCTCGTACGGGGCGGTCCAGGTGCGGGTGGCCGAGGCGCTCTGCCTGCTGCCCGTCTTTGGGGCCGAGTACATCCTGGGGGTGACCCTGGGCTGCGCGCTGGCAAACCTGCTGGGCTCCACCATGGTGGACGTCCTCTTCGGCACCCTGGCCACCTTTTTGGCCTGCCTGTGCACCTGGGCGGTGCGCCATGCGCGGGTAGGGGGGCTTGCCATCCCGGCGGCCGTCCCCCCCATCCTCTGGAACGCCGCCATCGTCGGCACCGAGATCGCCGTCTTTTTCTCGAACGCGCCGGCCACCCCGGCCTTGATCTTCGCAAACGCCCTGTCGGTGGGCGCGGGGGAAGTGATCAGCTGCGGGGTGCTGGGGGTGGCCCTTGTCCGCCTGATCGAAGCAAACCCGCGCCTGCTCGCCCTCTTTACCGACCGGGGGGTGCGCGCTTAACTGCAAGGAGGCATCCATGGCAGATACCGAGCTGCTTTTCTGGGACTGGAACGGCACTTTGATGGACGACGTGCGCTATTCCTGCGGCTGCCTGAACGGCCTGCTGGACGAATACGGCTACCCGCAGCGGTACGACCTTGAGAGCTACCGGGCGGTGTTCGGCTTCCCCATCGAGGCGTATTACCGCCGGGTGGGGTTCGACTTCGGGCGCGACCCCTTCCCCGTCCTGGCTGAGAGCTATATGCAGCTCTACAACGCCGGGGTGGACGGCTGCCCCCTGACCGACGGCGCCGCCGACGTGCTGGGCAGCCTGGCCGCCCGCTGCGAGGGGCAGGTGCTGCTGTCGGTCTCCCGCCGGGATTACCTGGTCGAACAGGCTGAGCGCCGCGGGGTGGGCCGCCGCTTTTGCGCCATGCTGGGCCTGACCGACATCCGCGGCGCCGGCAAGGTGGAGCTGGGGCGGCAGTACATGGCCGCCTGCGGGGCGGACCCCGCCCGCTGCCTGATGGTCGGCGACACCGACCACGACGCCGAGACCGCCCGCGCCATGGGGGTGCGGTGCATCCTCTACGCCGGGGGGCATCAGACCCGCGCCCGGCTCGAAGCCACCGGCTGCGCCGTCATCGACCGGCTGGAAGATCTGCCCGCCCTGCTGTGAATCGTCTTTCCCGCCGCCCTGTGGCTCGCAGGGCGGCTTTTTTGCCCTGTTCACAGAAAATTTACCGGAAAGGCGCCCAAACGTTTGACACCCCTTCCCGCTTTGGTGTATCATAAGGGGTAGTGCGCAACGCATAGATTGCTCCGGGCTGCGGCCCTTTTGATACCCGACACTGTATTCTGAGGTGAAACTATGTCCCTGATCGAAAAACTCTTCGGCACCTATTCGGACAAGGAGCTGAAAAAGATCAACCCCCTGGCCAAGAAGGTGCTGGACCTTGAGCCCACCTACGCGGCCATGTCCGACAGCGAGCTGCAGGCCCAGACCCCCGCCCTGAAGGCGCGGCTGGCAAACGGCGAGACCCTCGACGACATCCTGCCCGACGCCTTCGCCGTCTGCCGCGAGGCGGCCTGGCGTGTGCTGGGGATGAAGCACTTCCCGGTGCAGATCACCGGCGGCATCGCCCTGCACCGCGCCAACATCGCCGAGATGCAGACCGGCGAGGGCAAGACCCTGGTCGCCACCCTGCCCGCCTACCTCAACGCCCTGTCGGGCGAGGGGGTGCATGTCGTCACCGTCAACGACTACCTGGCCAAGCGCGACAGCGAGTGGATGGGCAAGCTCTACCGCTGGCTGGGGCTGTCGGTGGGGCTGATCGTCCCGGGGCTGGACGGCGCGGCCCGCCGCAAAGCCTACAACGCCGACATCACCTACGGCACCAACAACGAGTTCGGCTTCGACTACCTGCGGGACAACATGGTGACCTACAAGGCCAACATGGTCCAGCGCGGCCACGCCTACGCCATCGTCGACGAGGTGGACTCGATCCTGATCGACGAGGCCCGCACCCCGCTGATCATCTCGGGCCGGGGGGAGGATTCCTCCTCCCTCTACACCCAGGTGGACCAGTTCGTCCGCACCCTGCGCAAGAGCGTGGTGGTCGAGCTGGAGAGCAAAGAGGAGGCCGACGACCAGGCCGACGGCGATTACGTGGTGGACGAAAAGCACAAGACCGCCACCCTGACCGCCAGCGGCATCCAGAAGGCCGAGGCGTGGTTCAAGGTCGACAACCTCGCCGCCGCCGAGAACATGACCCTCGTCCATCACATCGAGCAGGCCATCAAGGCCCACGGCGTGATGAAAAAGGACATCGACTACGTCGTCAAGGACGGCGAGGTCATCATCGTGGACGAGTTCACCGGCCGGCTGATGATCGGCCGCCGCTACAACGAGGGGCTGCACCAGGCCATCGAGGCCAAAGAGGGCGTCCACATCGCCTCTGAGAGCAAGACCCTCGCCACCATCACCTTCCAGAACTACTTCCGGATGTACAAAAAGCTGGCGGGCATGACCGGCACCGCCCGCACCGAGGCCACCGAGTTCACCGAGATCTACGGGCTGAACATCGTCACCGTCCCCACCAACAAGCCCAACATCCGCAAGGACTACCCCGACGTGGTCTACTCGACGGTGGCGGGCAAGTACCGCGCCGTCATCGACCAGGTGATGGAGTGCCACGCCAAGGGCCAGCCGGTGCTGGTGGGCACCGTCAGCGTCGAAAAGAGCGAGCTGCTGGCCAAGATGCTGCAAAAGCGCACCCGGGACTTCAACGTCCTGAACGCCAAGAACCACGAGCGCGAGGCCGAGATTGTCGCACAGGCCGGCAAGAAGGGGGCCATCACCATCGCCACCAACATGGCCGGCCGCGGCACCGACATCATGCTGGGCGGCAACGCCGAGTTCATGGCCAAGGCACAGATGCGCCGCGAGCAGTTCTGCGAAAAGCTGCTGAGCCCCGACGCGCCCGAAAACGCCCTGCCCCAGCAGGTGGAGGCGCTGCTGATCGAGGCGGACGGCCACGGCGAGACTTCTGATGAAAACATCCTGGCCGCCCGGGCCCGCTTCGACGAGCTGTACCGCCAGTACAAGGAGGAGATCGCCTCGGAGGCCGAGGAGGTGCGCGCCGCCGGCGGCCTGTTCATCATCGGCACCGAGCGGCACGAGAGCCGCCGCATCGACAACCAGCTGCGCGGCCGCGCCGGCCGCCAGGGCGACCCCGGCGCCTCCCGCTTCTACCTCAGTTTGGAGGACGACCTGATGCGTCTGTTCGGCGGCGAGCGGGTGCAGGGGCTGATGAACTCGATGGGCCTTGACGAGGACACCCCCATCGAGACCAAGATGATCACCTCCACCATCGAGAGCGCCCAGAAAAAGCTGGAGGGCCGCAACTTTGAGATCCGCAAGAACGTGCTGCGCTACGACGACGTCATGAACCAGCAGCGCGAGATCATCTACGGCCAGCGGCACAAGGTGCTGGACGGCGAGGACGTCAGCGCCGACATCCACAAGATGCTGCGGGACAACGTCGACAGCAGCTGCGCGCTCTTCCTGGCCGGGGAGGATAAGGCCACCTGGGACTTCGCCGCGCTGCGCCGCCACTACAGCGGCTGGCTGGCCGGGGAGGAGGACTTCCAGTACACCGCCGAGCAGCTGGCCGCCCTCACCGCGCAGGGGGTGGCCGACACCCTCTACGACCGCGGCATGAAGGTCCTGGCCGACAAGGAGGCCCGCTACGGCGCGCCGCTGATGCGCGAGCTGGAGCGCATCTGCCTGCTGCGCTGCGTCGACCGCTACTGGATGGACCACATCGACAACATGGACCAGCTGCGCAAGGGCATCTCGCTGCGCAGCTACGGCCAGAAAGACCCGGTGGTGGAGTACCGCATCGAGGGCTTCGATATGTTCGACCAGATGGTGGACTCCATCCGGGAGGATACCGTCAAGATGCTGCTGCGCATCGAGGTGCGCCCGGTGGCCCAGAGCGGCCGGCCGGCCCCCCAGACCGCGCCGCAGCCCGCGGCAGCCCCGGCGGCACAGCCCGCCCCCGCGGCCCCCATGGCCCAGAACGCCCCAGCAGCCCCCGGCGCTGAGGACGTCGCCGCGCTGCGCCAGAAGCTCACCGGCCAGAGCGCCGGCGCCCAGGCGGCCGCAGCCGGCCAGCTGTCCGGCGCCGCCAACAAGCCTGTGCGCACCGGCAAGATCGGCCGCAACGACCCCTGCCCCTGCGGCAGCGGCCTGAAGTGGAAAAAGTGCACCTGCCGTGAGTACCACCCCGACCTCTACGCCAAAAAGCAGTGATTGAACCGCCCCGCCGCCCCCACCGGGCAGGCGGGGCTTTTTCTGCCCTGCAAAATATGGTATACTGGTCTGAGAGCGCCGGCGCGCCTGCGCCCGGCAGAAAGGACACGACTATGGCAAAACGAGTATTCCTGATCGTACTGGACAGCTTCGGCATCGGGGCTGAGCCGGACGCGGCGGCCTTTGGGGACGAGGGGACCAACACCCTGGCCGCCATCGCCCGCGACCCCGCCTTTGACTGCCCCAACCTGCGGCGTCTGGGCCTGTTCAACATCGACGGGGTGGACGCCGGGCCCAAAGACCCCGCCCCCATCGGGGCGTACGCCCGGCTGCAGGAGGCCAGCATGGGCAAGGACACCACCATCGGCCACTGGGAGATCGCCGGCGTGGTCAGCCCGCAGCCGCTGCCCACCTTCCCGGACGGGTTCCCGCCCGAGCTGATCGCCGCCTTTGAGGCAAAGACCGGCTACAAAGTGCTGTGCAACAAGCCCTACTCCGGCACCGAGGTGCTGAAAGACTACGGCGAGCAGGCCATGGCCCGGAACGCCCTGATCGTCTACACCAGCGCCGACAGCGTCTTCCAGGTGGCGGCCAACGAGGCGCTTGTGCCTGTGCCCGAGCTGTACCGCATCTGCGGCATCGCCCGCGAGATGCTGACCGGCCCCTACGGCGTCGGGCGGGTGATCGCGCGGCCCTTCGTCGGGGACTGCGCCGCCAACTTCAAGCGCACGTCGAACCGCCACGACCTCAGCCTCAAGCCGCCCCGCCCCACCATGCTCGACCTGCTGAAAAACGCCGGCCGGGACGTCATCGCGGTGGGCAAGATCTACGACATCTTCGACGGGCAGGGCGTCACCGAGCACATCAAGACCACCGGCAACACCAACGGCATCGCCTTCACCCAGGCGCTTTTGACCCGCGACTTCGAGGGGCTGGCCTTCGTCAACCTGGTGGACTTCGATATGCTCTACGGCCACCGCCGCGATGTGCCCGGCTACGCCGCCGCCGCCACCGAGTTCGACCGCTTTCTGCCCGGCTTCCTGGCCGGGATGCGGCCGGACGACCTCCTGATGGTCACTGCCGACCACGGCTGCGACCCCTCCTATACCAGGACCACCGACCACACCCGCGAGTATGTGCCCTGGCTGGTCTGCGGCCAGTCCGTCCGCCCCGGCGCCGACCTGGGCACCCGGCTGGGCTTCGGCGCCATCGCCCGCACCGTCTGCGAGTACCTGGGCGTCGACGGCGCCGCCCTGGACGGCGAGAGCGCCTGGGGGCAGCTGCGGCGTTGATGGCCTGCGCCAACATTTTGCAAAAAACACCTTGCCCATTTGTATCCATGCCGCTATAATAGGTGTGTATGGCTTTTCCATCCGAACGTTACGGCATCCGGTATGCCAGGAGGTAAACATATGCGCAAGACCAAGATCATCTGCACCCTCGGCCCCGCCACCGACAAGGAGGGCGTGCTGCGGGCGCTTGTCGAAAACGGGATGAACGTCGCCCGCTTCAACTTCTCCCACGGCTCCCACGAGGAGCACAAGGGCCGTCTGGACGCCCTGAAGGCCATCCGGGAAGAGCTGGATACGCCCGTGGCCGCCCTGCTGGACACCAAAGGCCCCGAGATCCGCCTGAAGGACTTCAAGAACGGCGCCGAGACCCTGGAAGCCGGCCAGACCTTCACCCTCACCACCCGCGACGTCGAGGGCACCAGGGACATCGTCTCCATCACCTACAAGGACCTGCCCCACGACGTCAAGGCCGGCGGCTCCATCATGCTGGACGACGGCCTGATCAAGCTGTCCATCAAGGAGGTGTCCGACACCGACATCGTCTGCACCGTCCTCAACAGCGGCAAGATCAAGAACAAAAAGGGCGTCAACGTTCCCGGCGTCCACCTGTCCATGCCCTACATGAGCCAGCGCGACCGGGACGACATCATCTTCGGCATCGAGCAGGGCTTCGATTTCATCGCGGCGTCCTTTGTGCGCACCGCCCAGGACGTGTATGAGATCCGCAACCTGCTGAACATGTACGACTCCAAGATCCGCATCGTGGCCAAGATCGAGAACCCCGAGGGCGTCGAGAACATCGACAGCATCCTCTCGGCCGCCGACGCCGTCATGGTCGCCCGCGGCGACCTGGGCGTCGAGATCGACTTCTCCGAGCTGCCCAGCATCCAGAAGTCCATCATCGACCGCTCCTACTC
>DWXX01000182.1 GCA_019118985.1 Candidatus Faecalibacterium faecipullorum | reverse complement strand
GGGTGTACTCCTTGCCGCCCAGGGTGACCTTTTCGTTGGTGCCCATCTTGCGCTTGATGGACGAGACGGTGTTCTCGGGGTTGGTGATGGCCTGGCGCTTGGCCACCTGGCCGACCAGACGGTCGCCGGTCTTGGTGAAGCCCACCACCGACGGGGTGGTGCGGGCGCCTTCGGCGTTGGGGATGACGACGGGCTCGCCGCCTTCCATCACGGCGACGCAGCTGTTGGTGGTGCCAAGGTCGATACCAATGATCTTACTCATACTAAAAGGCTCCTCTCTCAAAGCTCTGTTGATTGTTGTGGTTGGGTGTGTTGGTTTTTATGGTTTCGCAGGTAATGCGGGGTCTGTGCGGGAAGGGGCGGACTATTCGGCCACCACCACGGTGGCGTGGCGGACGATCTTGTCCCCCAGCTTGTAGCCCTTCTGGTAGACGGTGACCACCGTGCCGCTCTCCTGCCCTTCCTGGGCGGGCACCTGCTGCACGGCGTTCATGAAGTTGGGGTCGAAGGGCTTGCCCAGCACCTCGATCTCCTCTACGTGCAGCGTCTGGAAGGCTTTGTCCGCCTTTTCCAGCGTCATGACGACACCCTTCTTGTAGTTGTCGTCGGTGCAGGGGGCGTTGGCGGCCATA
The DNA here is from genome assembly GCA_019118985.1 of Candidatus Faecalibacterium faecipullorum. Lineage (GTDB taxonomy): Bacteria > Bacillota > Clostridia > Oscillospirales > Ruminococcaceae > Faecalibacterium > Faecalibacterium faecipullorum. The sequence goes on along the minus strand of DWXX01000182.1, from coordinate 8,818 downwards.
TCCAGGGTATCCAGGATGGGGATGATCTGCCCCACCGCGTAGGAGACGCCGTCGTTGAACTTCTGGTCGGCCTCCCGGGTCGAACGCTTGCGGTAGTTGTCGTACTCGGCGGCCAGCCGCAGCAGCTGATCCTTGGCCTTGTCGGCGGCTTTTTCGGCCGCGTCCAGCTTGGCCTTCATGGCCTCGGCCTCGCGGTTTTTCTTATTGAACCAGCCGTCCTTCTTTTTGGCTTCGGACTGCGGTTCGGCGGGCTGCTCGGGCGCTGCCTCGGGCGCGGGCTGTTCGGCCGGCCCGCCGGCTTCGGCCGCGGGGTCCTGTTCGGGGGCCTCGGCGGTCTTCTTTGTCTCTTCGCTCATCTGCGCTCCTCCTTATAGATCACGGCCTGCCGCGGCACGGCGGCCTGTGGTGCGTCCTTTCGTTTGCCGGCCATCCCCTCGCCCAGCTCGTCGGCGAAGGCTTCCAGCAGGGGGATCACCCTGCTGAAGGGCATCCGGGTGGGCCCCACCAGGGCCACCGACCCGTACAGCCCGCCGCCCACCAGGTACCGGCAGCTGACCACCGACAGCCCGGGGATGCGGGGCTCCATATCCTCGCCCAGCAGCACGCTGGTTCCCTCGGCCGGCGCCGCGATCAGACGTGCCGCCGCGGCCTCGTCGTTCAAAAGGGTGAGGATGGTCTGGACCTTGCCGTCCAGCTGCGGCCAGTTCAGCAGGGCGGGTTCGCCGCCGAGGTAGACCCGCGGGGTGGCCGATTCCTGCAGGATGGCGGCCGCGGCGCTGACCACCGGCACAAGCGCCGGCGAGATCTGGCTGCAAAGCTCGGCCAGGGCCCGCCGCGACAGGTCCACCGCCGCCACGAAGGTCAGGTTCCGGTTGAGCAGGGCGGCGACTTCGGCCGCCTTCTCCCGGCTCAGGCCGTCCCGCACCCGGGCCACCCGGGTGCGCACGTACCCCGCGCTGGTGACGGCCAGGATGGCCGCCGCGTTCCGCCCGACCTGCACCACCTCATAGTGGGCGATGCACAGATCGTCGGCGCAGGGGGTGCTGACCGCCGCGGTGTAGCCGCTCATCTGGGCCAGCGCCTTGACGGCGCCCTGGGCCAGACGGTCGGGCTCGTGGTCTAAGCTGGCAAAGACGCTGTCCACCCGCGAGCGGGTGACCCGGTCCAGCGGCTGGCTGTCGTCCAGCAGATGGTCGATATAATAGCGGTAGCCCTTGGCGCTTGGCACACGCCCCGCCGAGGTGTGGGGCTGCTCCAGCAGGCCCAGCCTGGTCAGGGCGGCCATCTCGTTGCGCAGCGTCGCGCTGGAGACGGCCATATCAAAATAGTTGGCAAGGACGCTGCTGCCTACCGGCTCGCCCTCGACGCTGTAGAGGGAAACGATCGCCCGCAGCACACGCTGCTTGCGCTCATCCATTGCCATGCTGTCCTGCCTCCCTGTCTTGATGGTTTTCTTAGCACTCTGTATCTTTGAGTGCTAAGCTTATTATATGCAAAACCGCCCGCCTGTCAAGAGGGTGAGGGAAAAGTTTTCAATTCTGTCATAAATGCCGCCCTGCAAAGGCCAAAAAAGCCCGTCTGCCCCATGGGCAGGCGGGCGCAAAGGGCAGCGTCACTCTTCCATCTGCTTTGCGAGGAAGGCTGCCGCCACCGACACCGCCTTCTGATGGGCGGCGTCGGGCTTTTCGGTGCGGTCGTCGGTCAGCAGCCCCACCGCGCCGGTGACGTCGCCGGCGGCGACGATGGGCCAGGCGCAGAGGATGCAGCGGTCGGCGCCCTCGCAGGGCAGGACAGCCTGGTCGGGCGCGCCGTCGCTGAGGTAGGGGCGGCGGCTCTCCATCAGTTTTTCCAGCGGCTGGCTGATGGCGCGGTCGGCCATCTCCCGCCGCCCCGCCCCGCTGACCGCGATGATATGGTCGCGGTCCGAGACGAAGGCCGTCATGGCGAAGCTCTTGTTCAGCACGTCGGTATACTGGCTGGCGGTGCTGTGCAGCTCGCCGATGGGGGAATACTTTTTGAAGATGACCTCGCCGTCGCCGGTGGTGAAGATCTCAAGCGGGTCGCCGCGGCGGATGCGCTGCGTGCGGCGTATCTCCTTGGGTATGACCACCCGCCCGAGCTCATCGATGCGGCGTACAATGCCGGTTGCTTTCATATCGCTTGCCTCTCTTTCCTTGTGTATGGGCGCATGGATAGTATTTGTAAGAAAGAGGGAATTATTCCCCGCCCCCCGCTTTGCCAAAAAGCAAAAGCCCAGTTCGGAAAAGTATAGTTTTCCGAACTGGGCCTTTTTGCGTCTCGCGCAAAAAAATTATAACATAAAGGCGTTATTTATCCTATGTGCATTCCTCCAAAAAATCGTGTCCGTAAAAGTATACCTTTCGAAACTCGCCGCAAAATCCAGAAAAAACGGAGGAATCAAACGTATGCACGTAAGAAAACGACTGTTCACCTTCCTGTTCGCAGCCCTTGTCATGGCGCTTTTGACCGCCTGCGGCAAGTGGGACTACTCCCGGGAGGCCATGAAAGCCGCCAACGACGCCCAAGGGCAGACCCTGCGGGTCGAATTTAAGGTCAACCAGACCTTCACAAACGCCCTGCGCGCCGCCGCGGAGGACAACATCCAGCCCGCCGACGTCGATAACGCCATGACGATGGACAAATCCATTGAAAAGCTCCTTTCTTCCGGCTACCGCCTCGACGTCTACGCCCTCCGCGCCGACATCGACGCCGACCAAGCCGCCGCGCAGCTTGCGGATGAGTTTGTCAACCGTCTTGCCGGGTGCGAGGATGAGGGCTACATCGGGATGGTCAAGGCGGAGAACGGGTACTTTTATGAGGCGGTGCTGACCTACAAGGCTGGCAGCGGCAGTTCCGGCGGCGGTGCGGGTGACGACGGCAACACCGGCGGCGGTATCGACACAAGCTGGGTATCGTGGGATGGCACAGAGCTGCGTTTTATGAAAGGCGCAGGCGATGCTGACCACGTCGGCCCTACTCTGGAAAAAGCAGATGAAAGCAAAGTCAAAAAAGCCCTGATCGCATACGGCGACCTTGAAGAAGGGGATGACTTTGCTTTTACTGACGTTGTAGATGTTGTCGTTGAAGAAAACAGCGGTATTACTACGATTAACGAGGCATTTACAAAGCGAGTTTCAGGTACTTCTTCATATGATGATAATTATACATTAAAAACTGCCACACTGAATGGTATCACAACCATTGGAGAGAATGCATTTATCGATTGCATGACCTTAACTAAAGTTACCCTGTCTAAAGATGTTGAAGTTAGATCCTCTGCTTTCGATAGCTGTTATGATCTGGATGACATTGATTTCTCAAAAATAACTTCTATTGGCAAATCTGCATTTGCTTACTGCAAAAGTCTAACAACGGTTGACTTGTCAAAACTTTCTGGTGATGGCTCTAGTAGCTTGGGCGAGAATGCATTTTATAGCTGTGATGCTTTGACGACGGTTACTTTGCCTGAAAAAATAACACATATCAATGATAGTGTATTTAGCTATTGCTATAAACTCAGCTCCATTGATTTGTCTCATGTAACACATATTGGTAAAGCTGCATTTGGTTTTTGTTACGCATTACCAGAGGTCAACCTTGAGAATGCTTGTACCATCGGAGGTAGTGCGTTTCAATCCTGCTACAATCTGGCGGAAATCAATTTAGGCAAAGGTGCGAAAACAATCTATCAGACTGCGTTCTATGCCTCTGGAGCTGACGCCGGAAAAGTTACCATTTATTATGGTACGCAGAGCGACAACGATCAAGAACTTCTCGATAATCTGACAGTCCTGGACGCCGAGGGATCCCATCTTTCCAACAATAAATTAGAGGAAATTGGTCTGGCATCTGATGGAGAAGAATGTGACCACTACTACTCCCCCTACGACGAAAAGAAACCACCCATCGCACACTATGAACCCGCCGCAAAATACGCCCCCTCCACAACTGCCTATAGCATCCCCAACCCCGCTGCCCGTTTTATTTTGAACCTATGACCCTTACATAGCATACGCCTCTCCCAGACAAAAAACACGCCCCCGGCCAGGATTTTAGCCCCGGCCGGGGGCGTTATTGTGTGTGGGTGGGGGCTGCTGGCGGGGGCTTGTGGTTTGTAGCTTGGTGTCTCAGTCCAGCAACGCCAGCACGCCGGCTTTGGGGCGGCTGCCGACGGACTGGTTGACCAGCTTGCCATTTTTGAACACCAGCAGGGTCGGGATGCTCATGACGCCGAACTGGCCGGCCAGGTCGGGCTGCTCGTCGACGTTGACCTTGCCGACCTTGACGTCGGGGCGCTCGTCCGCGACCTGGTCGACGATGGGGGACAGCATCCGGCAGGGGCCGCACCAGCTTGCCCAGAAGTCCAGCAGGACCGGCTTGTCGCTGTTCAGTACCTCGGCGGCGAAGTTCTCTTTGGTGATGGTGATGACAGACATATTCGTTACCTCCCTTGTTGTGCGCTGCGGGGCGGATGTGTTTGCTTTACACCCACAGTATAACCCGCCGGGCAGGGCTTTTTCCGTAACTGCGTCACCAAGCAAAAAACGCGCGCCCGGCCGTCAAAAGGCTGTGCGCGCGTTTCTTGTATAAACAAGGATATAAAGCTATATATAGCACACCTGTGCACACAAGTCAAGTGAAAAAATCATTTCTTCTCACTTTTTGGCATGGCGCACAAAATTATGGGTTGATTTTTGCCGCTTTTTGCTGTAGACTTATAGCAGTTAGACAAACCGCGGACTTTTCCGCCTCATCCGCATTTTGAGACCCGGCCCTGCGCGCAAGACGCCCCGCCGGGGGCTTTGGCAGGCGGCAGAGAGGAAGGCCTTTATGCCCCGTTCTAAATTCGGTGATATTTACAATGACCTGAAAACCAAGATCGAACAGGGGGACTACCCCTATCAGTCCCTGGTCCCCTCCGAGAACACCCTGGCGGCAGCTTTCGGCTGCTCGCGCAATACGGTGCGCCGGGCGCTGGCCGGTCTGATCGAGACCGGGTATGTGCAGGCCATCCAGGGCAAGGGGGTGCGCGTGCTCTACCGCGCCGCAGACCGCCGCCCGGCGGGGAAGGTGCCCTTCACCCTCGGCCGGCTGGAGAGTTTCTACGAGATGGCGGCCCGCTTCCGCACCAGCTACCAGACCAGGGTGGTCCACTTCTCGATGACCCAGGCGGACGCCGTGCTGGCGCAGGCCAGCGGCTTTGCGGTGGGGGCCGACGTCTACCATGTGCAGCGGGTGCGGGTGGTGGACGGTCGGGCGCTGATCATGGACGAGAGCTATTTCCTGCGGTCGGTGGTCCCCACACTCACACCCGAGGCGGCCGAGCAGTCCATCTACGCCTACCTTGAGCGCGAGCTGGGGGTGCAGATCACCACCAGCAAACGGACCATCACGGTGGAACACGCCACCGCCGCCGACCGCCTCTACCTCGAAATGGACGATTACGACTGCCTGGCTGTGGTCACCAACCAGGCGTTCAACTCGGACGGCATCCTGTTTGAATACACGGTGTCCCGCTATCACCCCGAGTACTTCCGCTTTCAGGACACCGCCTGCCGCAGCCGCAAGCCCAGGTGACCGCCGCGGGGGCGCTGTGCCCCGCCGGTTTGTCAGGCCAGATGTCTTGTCATCCCATTGCCGTTTGGTTCAAAGGAGCCGCTGCCGCCGAGCAGCCCGGCTCCTTTTTGCTTGGCCGCTTGTTTTCCGCCCGCCGGTGCGGTATACTGGAAGCAACGCTTTTGAACTGTAAAGGAGGGTTTCTACCATGACCAATCCCACCCTTGAGACCTTGAAGAACCGCCGCAGCTGCCGCGCCTACCAGCCCCGGCAGGTGTCCGAAGAGGAGCTGGCCGCCGTGCTGGAGGCGGGCACCTACGCCCCCACCGCCATGGGCCTGCAGAGCCCCAAGATCGTGGTCATCCAGGACGAGGCCACCCGGGCCGAGCTGTCCCGGATGAACGCCGCCGTCATGGGGCGGACCGGCGCCGACCCAATGTACGGCGCGCCCACCTACCTGCTGGTGCTGGCCGACGCCAACCGCCCCACCGCCCAGCAGGACGGCAGCCTTGTGATGGGCAACCTGATGAACGCCGCGGCCAGCCTCGGCCTGGGCAGCTGCTGGATCAACCGCGCCCGCGAGATGTTTGACACCGACGAGGGCAAGGCCCTGCTGGCCAAATGGGGGATCGAGGGCGCCTGGCAGGGGGTGGGCTTCTGCATCCTGGGCTACCCCGCCGCCGACCCCAAGCCCGCCGCCCCCCGCAAGGCCGACTACATCGTCCGGGTCTGAGCCGCCATGCCGGAACGACCCAGACTGCCTGACGGCGCCGGCCTGACCCTGCTGGAAGGCCCCGAGGCCGCCGCCCGCCTCTATGCCCTGGCAGGCGCGGAGGAAGCCGGGCGGGGCCTGCATCTGCGCGGGGCCGACCTGACCGGCGAAGAGCTGGACGGCCTGACCCTCGCCGGGTGCGTGCTGGAGGACTGCCGCCTGACCGGGGCGGGGCTGCGCCGGGCCGACCTGACCGACTGCGTGCTCCGCCGCTGCGACCTGTCGGGGGCGCAGTGGTACGACGGCAGCCTGCTGCGCTGCCGGTGGGAGGGGGTCAAGGCCCTGAGCTGCAACCTCGCCGGGGCCCGCCTGCGGGACTGGGACTGCGGCGGCTGCCGTCTGGACGGGCTGCGCCTGGACGGCGCGTCGCTGGAAAACGCCCGCATCGCCGGCAGCAGCCTGGCCGGGGCCAACCTCGCGGGGCTGCGGTGGAAGCGCCTCGCCCTCGAGGAGGCCGACCTGTCGGGGGCCTGCGTCACCGGCGCCCGGCTGAAAGGGCTGGACCTGCGCAGCTGCCGGCTGGAGGGCCTGACCGCCGGCCCGCCCATGCAGGAGCTGCAGGGGGCGGTGGTCGACCCCATCCAGGCCGCCGACCTGGCCCGCCTGCTCGGCCTTGACATCCGCTGACACCCATGAGCCTGGACACCTGAAAGGAAGCCGCATGAAGCCTGATTACAAGCTGGTCGCCAAGGCCAGATACATCCACATGACCGCCGACCTCGCCGCCGAGGTGTGGGGCGAGTGCTACAAGAAGTTCTACCCGCCCAAGACCCTCGCCGCCCTCATCGACCGGCTGCAGAGCGCCGACGCCATCGAGGCGGACATGGACGGCGGGGCCAACTACTTCATCGTGCAGCTGGGGGGCAAGCCTATCGGCTACTTCGCCTGGAAGATGGAGAACACCGCCCTCCGCCTGATGCACCTCTACCTGCTGCCAGCGTACCGGGGCCGCGCCCTCGGGCGGGACATCCTGGCCTCCTGCGAGCGGCTGGCCCGCAGCGACGGCAAGGGCCGGGTCTGCGCCGAGGTACACACCAAAGCCCTACCGGTGCTGGCCTTTTTCAAGGAGCGGGGCTACCGCCCCGGCGCGCCGGTGCAGACCGACGCCGGCGGTATCCTGATGGACCTGACCCCGGTGGAAAAATTTCTGTGAACAAACGCCCATCCGGTGAAATAACGGTTGCTTTTTGCCCCGTTTTGGTTTACACTTACACTAAAGCAATAAAGCAGACCCGCGACAGTGAGGACATCGATCATGGCAAAAAATCATCCCACCGGTAAATCCGGCCTGTACAAGGCCATCCTCAAGCTGGAAACGCCGGAGCAGTGCTACCGCTTTTTCCAGGATGTGTGCAGCTACTCTGAGCTCAGCGCCATGGAGCAGCGGTACGACATCGCCGAGATGCTGGCCGAGGGCCGCGTCTATACCGACATCAAGGAGCGGACCACCGCTTCCAGCGCCATCATCAGCCGGGTCAACCGGGTGCTGAGCGCCGACGGCAGCGTCCTGCTGCGCCTCATCGAAGAGGAGCAGGCAGAGCAGGCCGCCCCCACCAACCAACCCACATGACCACAGGAGGTAACACAATGAGCAGAGCAGTTGTATTTTTCGCCGAGGGCACCGAGGAATGCGAGGCCCTTGTGGTGGTCGACCTGCTGCGGCGGGCCAAGGTCGAGGTGACCGTCGCCTCCGCCTCGGGCAGCCTGCAGGTCACCGGCAGCCACAAGACCACCATCATTGCCGACGCCCTGGCTGAGGACGTCGACTACAGCGCCGTCGACCTGGTGGTGCTGCCCGGCGGCATCCCCGGCACCCCCAACCTGGCCGCCAACGCCGCCGTCACCGGCGCGGTCAAGGCGCTGGCCGCCGACGGCCGCAAGGTGGCCGCCATCTGCGCCGCGCCCAGCATCCTGGCCGACCTCGGCCTGCTGGAGGGCCGCAAGGCCACCGCCCATGCCGCCTTCCAGGACAAGCTGGCCGGCGCCCAGGTGCTGGACCAGGAGGTCGTCGTCGACGACAACATCACCACCAGCTACGGCCTGGGCGGCGCCATCCCCTTCGCCCTCGAGCTGGTCCGCCAGCTCGCCGGCCCCGAAGAGGCCGCCCGCATCCAGAAAGCCATCGCCTACAAGCACAGCCTGCTGTACAAGAGCCACCGGTAATTTTCCGCAACCAAACCACAAGCCCCCGCCTTTCCCATCACAGGAAAAGCGGGGGCATTTACCATCCGGCAACAGCTGTTGACAACACAGCCGGCCTGCATTATAATAAACATAGAAGGGCGCCGCCGACCGAACACCGAACGGTGGTTCCCCGCTTTAGTCACAAGAAGTAACCGCTGTCTTGGGGAAGAGCAAGGCGGTTACTTCTTTTTATTTCTTATTGGCCTGCATGAAGAGGCTAATAATGGCAACGATCAAAATGCCGGTCTGTATCAGATCGGAATATGTAACCATACGCCGCGCCCC
>DWXX01000181.1 GCA_019118985.1 Candidatus Faecalibacterium faecipullorum | reverse complement strand
ACATCACCACGCGGGTGGTGGACAAGTACATCCAGACTTTGCAGAAAACCCCTGCGGTGAACACCAGGACGCACCACGCCAAAACGGAGTTTGTGACTAACGCTACTATCGAGAAGATCATCAAACTTCTCCGCTGTGCCTTCAAGCAGGCGGTTCGGTGGGAACTGGTTGCCAAGAACCCCTTTGACAATGTGGTGCTGCCCAAAGTGGAATATAAGAAGCGGGACATCTGGACCGCCGATATGATCCGCACCGCCCTGGACCAGTGTACGGACAGCAAGCTCTATGTGGCAATGAACCTAGCTTTTGCCTGTTCGCTGCGCATGGGTGAGATTCTGGGGCTGACCTGGAGCAACGTCCACATCTCCGATGAAGATATTGCCGATGACAACGCCTATGTCTACATCGACAAGGAACTGGCGCGAGCCTCCAAGCGAGCCATTGAGATGCTGGGGCAAAAGGACATCTACCATGTGTTCACGCCGCTGTTTCCCAATACCAGCACCAGGATCATCCTGAAGAAGCCCAAGACCGATTCCAGCATCCGTAAGGTGTGGCTGCCCAAGACCCTGGCCTATATCCTGCGAGAATGGAAATCTGCGCAAGACGAGTTGCGGGCCCTGCTCCGCGACGAGTATCAGGACTACGATCTGGTGGTGGCGCTGGCCAATGGCCGCCCCTGTGAGGATCGCATTATCCTGAAGTCGTTTGAGAAACTGCGGGAGAAAGCAGGGCTTCCCAAAGTGGTCTTTCACTCACTGCGCCATTCCAGTACCACTTACAAGCTGAAACTCAACCACGGCGACCTGAAGGCCACCCAGGGCGACACGGGCCACGCCCAGATTGACATGATCACCAGCGTGTATGCCCACATTCTGGACGAGGATCGCAAGATCAATGCCCAGAAGTTTGAGAGTGCCTTCTATGCCAATCCTGACCTGCGTTCGGTTCGGCCCCTGGAGGAGCCGAAGGAACCGGCGCCCGCCACATTGGATTTGGAGGCCCTGGTGGAACAGCTTCGCAAGTCGCCGGAACTGGCCAACACACTGGCTGCATTGCTGGCGTCGGCCCCATCCGAAAAATAGGGCGGGAAAATCGTATTAGCAAATCGGCGTTTTTTATTAGCAAGGCTGGAAAAATAGTTCGAAGCCAATTAGCAGGCATACAGCGGAAAATGTATAAAATCGTTCCGGCGGAGCGGCAAAAACGTTCCAATAAAACGATAATAAAAAACCACTGTAAACCGTCAAAAAACGGCTTACAGCGGTCATTTTTGGCACCCCCGGCTGGGTTCGAACCAGTGGCCTGTCGCTTAGGAGGCGACCGCTCTATCCAACTGAGCTACGGGGGCTTATACAGAAAATATTCAATTTTACAGGGCTCCAGGATTCGAACGATTCGATTTTTAGGAGGCGGTCGCTCTATCCATCTGAGCTACAGAGACATATCACAGGTATGGTTGACCGGCGGGGCCGGGCTGGGACTACAAGAAAACGAGTGTCCTTACGGCGTCCGCCGTAAGAGCACCCGTCGGTGGTGCGAGGGAAGGGATTTGAACCCTCAAGGTTACCCACACGCACCTCAAACGTGCGCGTCTGCCAGTTCCGCCACCCTCGCATATCTGTCTTGCGGCGCTGCGGGCGCCGTGTGCCGAACTGCTTGATTATAATAGCACAACCGGCGGGCAAAGTCAAGCCGGGATTTTGCTTTTGGCCCCTTTCATAGAAAATTTTTCTTCTCATACAATGTACTGGCAATGTTACTGGAACCTTTGGGAAGGAGGCGTCCCTCATGCAGCTTACAGTTCGGCGGCGCGGCGGGTGGGTCCGCCTGCTCTTGCTGGCGGCGGCCGGCATGGCGGCGGGGCTGGCCTTCGGGTGGGGGGCGGCGGGCTTTCCTGCCGGGGGCGGGCCCTCCCCTGCCCTTTCGTCCGGCGGCGGGCCGGCCGTCTCCGCCGGCGCCGAGAGCGTCCCCGACGCCCCGCCCCCCGGGGCGAAGCGGGTCTGCCTGACCTTCGACGACGGGCCCAGCCGGACCACCCCCGCCGTCCTCGAGGCGTTGGCCGACGCCGGGGTGCCGGCCACCTTCTTTGTGGTGGCGGGTGAGTCCAACGAGCGCTACCTGCCCCTCATCCGGCAGGCCCGGCAGGAAGGCCACGAGATCGCCCTGCACTCGGCCTCCCACCGGTACAGCGACATCTACCGCAGCGCCGACGCCTTTTGGGCCGACATCGAGCTGCTGCGCGAGCGGCTCGCTCCCTGGCTGGAGGGGGAGGAGCCGCTCTGCCTGCGCTTCCCGGGGGGCAGCACCAACACGGTCAGCCGCAAATACGGCGGCGACGGCATCATGGCTGAGCTGAAGGAACAGGCCGAAGCCCGCGGCCTGCGCTGGGTGGACTGGAACGTCTCGGCCGAGGACGCCGCCGGGGAAAAGCTCTCGGCCGACGCCATCCTGCGCAACGTCACCGAGGGCAGCGCCGGGCTGGAGAACTGCGTCGTCCTGATGCACGACTCCCCCTCCACCGGCACCACCGCCGAGGCCCTGCCCGCCATCATCGACTGGTACAAGGACAACGGCTACGCCTTCTGCACCGTCTCGCAGCTGTACGACAGCCTGGCATAGCAAAGGCCGCCGCCAGCACGGACCAAACACCCGTGCGGGCAGCGGCCTGTTTTTTGTTGTCCGCCCTCAGCCCAGGATGGCCCACAGCGCCATCAGCGCAGCCAGGAAGGCCAGGTTGGAGACGGTGAACAGCCGGAAGTACCGGCCCTTGGCCGCCGGCTCCTCCCGGGCGATCTGCCGGTAGGAGATCAGGCTGGCCATCGAGGCGATCAGGGTGCCGAGGCCGCCTATGTTGGTGCCGATGATGAGGGCCCGGGTGTCCGCGGTGAAGCCGGACAGCAGCAGCGCCGCCGGCACGTTGCTGGTGACCTGGCTGGCCAGTACCGCCACCGGCACCTCCTGCCCGGCGATGATCCGGGCCAGCCAGGCCGAAAAGGCCGGCACCCGCCCCAGATTGCCGATGAATACAAAGAAGGCGGCGAAGGTCAGAAGCAGCGAGTAATCCACCCGCCCGAGGGTGGGCCGGTCGGCCAGGAGGGCGGCGGCCAGCACCGCGGCGAAGGCCGCGCCGTAGGGCAGCACCCGCACCACCGCCAAAAGGCAGAGCAGGAACAGCCCCGCATACATCCAGACGATCCGCTTATCGGCGGCAGCGTCCTGCCGGGGGGCCAGGAAGGGCCCGCCCGCCCCCTTGCGCACCGGGCTGCCGCCCCGGCAGAGCACCGCCGCCCACGCCGCCAGCAGAACCAGCGCGGCCAGGGTGTAGGGCAGCATCAGGGCGATGAACTGCCCCATCCCCATCCCGCTCTTGCCGTAGAGGTAGAGGTTCTGCGGGTTGCCGATGGGGGTCAGCATGCTGCCGAGGTTGGCCGCCACCGTCTGCATGCAGACCACCGGCAGGGCCAGCTTCTGCCGCATCTCGGGCCCGAGGCTGTCCAGCACCACAAAGGTGAAGGGCACGAAGGTCAAAAGGGCGACGTCGTTGGTGATGACCATGCTGCCGAAAAAGCACAGCCCCACCAGCACCCCCACCAGCTGCAGGGTGCCGCCGGTCAAAGCCAGCAGCGCCCGGCCCATCCGGTCGAACACACCCTGCCGGCGCAGCCCGGCCATCACCGTCATCAGCGAAAAGAGGATGGCCATGGTCCGCCAGTCGATGTAGCCGGCGTAACCGGCGTCGGGCGGCACCGCAAAGGCGGACGCCGCCGCCAGGACCGCCGCCACCGAGAGGACCGTCTCCTGCTTGACGAAACGTATGACTTTACCCATATCTTCCCCATCTCCCCAAAAAGAGCGGCGGGCTGCCAGCCTGCCGCTCTCAGTTTTTTTACTCCTGCGCGGCGACGAAGGCGCTGAAGGCCTTATAAGCCATGTACAGGTCGTTCTTGCTGACCACCTCGAAGGGCGAGTGCATGGACAGCACCGGCACGCCGATGTCCACCACGGCGATGCCTGCGTGGGCTACCTCAGTGGCCACCGTGCCGCCGCCGCCCAGGTCGATGCGGCCCAGCTCGCCGATCTGCCAGGAGACGCCGGCGGCGTCCATCATCCTCGTCAGGTAGCCCATCTGCTCGGCCGAGGCGTCGTTGGCGCCGCTCTTGCCGCGGCTGCCGGTGTACTTGAAGAAGGCCACGCCGCGGCCGGCGTAGGTGCCGTTCTGCGGCTCAAAGGCGCTGGCCCAGCTGGGGTCGTAGGCGGCGGTGACGTCGGCCGACAGGCACAAGCTCGCCCGGAAGGCGCGGATGGGGTCCGCCCCCTGCCCGGCGCACAGCTGCCGCAGCCAGTCGTAGGTGTAGGCGCTGCCCATGCCGGTGATGCCGTAGCTGCCGATCTCCTCCTTGTCCGCCAGGACGCAGACGGTGGTGAAGGCGGGGTCCTTAGCCTCGATCTCGGCCATCAGGGCGGCGTAGGCGTCCACCCGGTCGTCCTGACCGTAGCCGCCCACCAGCGAGCGGTCAAAGCCGACGTCACGGGCCCGCCCGGCGGGGACCACCTCCAGCTCGGCGCGGGTGAAGTCCTTCTCGGTGATGCCGTACTTCTCGTGCAGCAGCAGCATGGTCTGCAGCTTGACCTTCTCCTTGATCTCCTCGTCGGCCACCGCGTCCGAGCCGATCAGGACGTTCAGCTCCTCGCCCTTGATGCCGTCGGCCAGCTCCCGCTTGTTCTGCTCGGCGCCGAGGTGGGGCAGCAGGTCGGTGATGCAGAACACCGGGTCGCCCGCGTCCTCGCCCACCTGGACGGCGACGGTGCTGCCGTCGGCCCGGGTAAATACCCCGTGGATGGCCAGCGGCATGGTGCCCCACTGATACTTGCGGATGCCGCCGTAGTAGTGGGTCTTGAGCAGGCTGAAGTGGGCCGCCTCATACAGGGGGTTGGGCCGGATGTCCAGCCGGGGGCTGTCGATGTGGGCGATGACCAGGTGGAAGCCATCTTCCATCGAGCGGCTGCCGATGGTGGCGCAGAGCACCGCCTTGTTCTGGTGGATCCAGTAGACCTTCTCGCCGGGGGCGTAGGCCTTGCGGTCGTCGTACAGCTGGTAGCCGGCGGCCTTGAGGGCCTCTTCGGCGTAGGCGGCCACCTCCCGCTCGGTCTTGCAGCGGCTCAAAAAGTCCTTGTACCCCTCGCTGAACCCTTCGGCCGCCCGGCGGGCGTCGGCGTCGGTGTCGCAGCGGTAGGCCGGCTCATACAGCAGCTCCCTGGCGCGGCGCTGCGCTTCGGTCATTTCTTTCATAGCTTCTATCCCTTTCTTTGCAATTCCAGCAGGCTTAAAAAAGCCTTGTCTTTATATACCGGGGCCGTACAGCTCCGTGTAGCGTTGGTAACAGCGGAGGATCTTCTCCACATAGTGGTTCATCCGGCTGTAGGGGAAGCTGGGCAGGGTCTTGCCGTCCCCTGTGTAGTCCTCGTGGGCCAGCAGGCCGTCCACCGTCCCCCATCCGCTGTGGTAGGCCGCGGCGGCGGTGGCCACATCCCCGCCGTACCGGTCGAGGCACAGCCGCAGGTAATACGCCCCGAACCGCACCGCGCAGTCGGGGTCATACAGGTCGTCAAAGGTCAGCTCTTCGCCCGGGGCGAGCTTCGACTTGATCCACTCGAAGGTCTCTTCGGTCATCTGCATCAGGCCGCGGGCCCCCACATCCGACTCGGCCCGGGGGTCAAAGCTGCTCTCGGTGCGGATGAAGGTGTAGATCAGCAGCGGGTCCATCTGGTATTCCGCCGCATAGGTCTCCACCACGCTGTCGAAACGGCGGGGGTAGAGCTGCTGCCCCACCCGGCGCAGCGCGGCGGGCAGGCAGAGCAGCAGGACGGCCATAGCCGCCAGGGCGACGATCAAACGTTTCATCTTCAAACCGGCTCTCCCGCACCTCCTTCCGCCTCGGCCAGCAGGCGGGCCAGCAGGGCCTCGGCCTTTTGGTGCAGCTGCCAGCGGGGGCCGTCGTTTTCCAGCAGGAAGTCGGCCCGCTGCCGCAGGGCCTCTTCGGGCAGCTGCGCGTCCAGCCGGCGGCGGGCCATCTCGGGCCGGATGCCGTCCCGGGCCACGATCCGCGCGACGCTCACTTCATAGGGGGCGGTGACCGCCACCAGTCTGTCCCAGCCGCCGGGCCGGTCGAGGGCGCTGCCCACCAGCACCGCCCCGTCGATGACAAAGAGGGGGCTGCCGGCGGCGCGGGCGGCGGCGCGGGCCGCTTCGATCCGCCCGATGATGGCCGGGTGGGTGATGGCGTCGAGGGCCGCTTTGCCCGCAGGGGCAGCGAAGGCCCGGTCGGCCAGCAGCCGCCTGTCCAATACGCCCCCCGCCCCCAGGATGTCCTGGCCGAACCGTTTGGCCAGCTCAGCCAGCACCGGGCTGCCGGGCTGTAAAATCTCGCGCGAGAGGGCGTCGGCGTCGGCCACCGGCACCCCATGGGCGGCAAAGCAGGCGGTGACGGTGGATTTGCCGCAGCCGCTGCGGCCTGTGACGGCGACCGTGATCATAGCGCCACCACCCGGAAGGCCGCCGCCCGCACCAGGCGGTTGTAGACCGCCATCGACACCCCGTCCTTGCGGGGGCAGCGGGCGTAGACCACCCGGTCCCCCTGCTCGTCGAGGGCGCGCAGGCAGCGGAAGATGTGCTTCGACTGGTCGGCGCCGTCCCCTTCCCGCCCGTACTCGACGCAGGGGAAGCCCATCGCCTCCAGCTGCGCCCCCTCGCCGGTAAAGCACAGGCAGGCGGGCCGCTCGTCCGCGTGGGCCGCGAGATATGCCTTGAACTGCGCAAAGTCCCCTTCCAGAATGGTGATGTCGGCCTTGGGGGCGTAGTGCTTGTATTTCATGCCGGGGCTGCGGGCCACTTCCCCCTCGGCCAATTTTTCCAGGATGGCGGGCGAGAGCTCCACCTCCTCGCCGAGGGCCCGTTCGAGGTCCTCGAGGGTGATGTACCCGGGGCGGAAGAGAACGGGCTTTTCCCCCGCCACCGAGACGACGGTGGACTCCACCCCCACCGCGCAGGGCCCGCCGTCCAAAATCAGGGGCAGCCGGCCGTCCATGTCGGCCAGGACGTCCTGGGCGGTGGTGGGGCTGGGCCGCCCCGAGAGGTTGGCCGACGGCGCCGCAAAGGCGCAGCCCGACGCTTCGATCACCTGCCGGACCACCGGGTGGCTGGGCATCCGGATGCCCACCGTGTCAAGGCCGGCGCAGCATTCGTCGGCCACCTCGGGGCCGCGGGGCATGATGATGGTCAGCGGCCCGGGCCAGAAGGCGGCGGCCAGCAGCTGCGCCCGCTCGGGGAAGTCGCCCACCAGCCCCGGCAGCATCTTGACGTCGTCGATGTGGACGATGAGGGGGTTATCCTGGGGGCGGCCCTTGGCCGCGAATATCTTTTTCACCGCGCTGCCGTTGCGGGCGTCGGCGGCGATGCCGTAGACCGTCTCGGTGGGCAGGGCGATGATCTCCCCCCGCCGCAGAAGCCCGGCGGCACGGGCGACGCCCGCGGCGTCCGCCGGGCAGAGAAGGGTTTGGATGTTCATGGTATATGCGTTCACTTTCTATCGATATGCGATCTGCCGGCCCTCAGGGCTGCAGGCGGCTGAGTTTTTCAGCCTGCTCGTGCAGGATGAGGGCGTCCAGCACCTCGTCCAGCGCCCCGTCCATGATCTTGTCAAGGTTGTGGACGGTCAGGCCGATGCGGTGGTCGGTGCAGCGGTCCTGCGGGAAATTGTAGGTGCGTATCTTCTCGCTGCGGTCCCCGGTGCCCACCTGCGCCTGGCGGCCGGCGTTGATGGCGCTCTGCTGTTCGCTCTGTTTTTGGGCCAGCAGCCGGCTGCGGAGGATCTCGAGGGCTTTGTCCTTGTTCTGGAACTGGCTGCGCTCGTTCTGGCACTCCACCACCATGCCGGTGGGCAGGTGGGTGATGCGGATGGCGCTGGAGGTCTTGTTGATGTGCTGCCCCCCCGCCCCCGACGAGCGGAAGGTGTCGATCCGCAGGTCTTTCATATCCAGCTCGACTTCCACCGCCTCCGCCTGGGGCAGCACCGCCACCGTGGCGGTGGAGGTGTGGATGCGGCCCTGGGTCTCGGTGTCGGGGACCCGCTGCACCCGGTGGACCCCGCTCTCAAACTTGAGGCGGCTGTAGGCGCCCGGGCCGTTGACGGCAAAGACCGCCTCCCGCACGCCGCCCAGTTCGGTCTCGCTGAGGCTGAGCAGCTCCATCTGCCAGCGGCGGGCCTGGGCGTACATGCTGTACATCCGCACCAGGCTGTGGGCGAAGAGGGCGGCCTCCTCGCCGCCGACGCCGCTGCGCACCTCGACGATGACGCTGCGGCCGTCGTATTTATCTTTGGGCAGCAGCAGGAGTTTGAGCTCTTTTTCCAGCTGCGCCGCAGTCTGCGTTTTTTCGCAGATCTCCTGCTGTATCATGTCTTTGAAGTCCGGCTCCAGCTCTTCGCCGCCTGTGAGCAGGGCTTTCGCCTGCGCAAGGTGGTCCCGCTCGGTCTTGAGGGCGCGGTACGCCTGCACCGCGGGCTCGGCCTCGCGGTATTCCTGCATCAGCCGGCGGAACACAGCCGGGTCGGCCGCCGTCTCGGGCTGATTGAGCCGGTGGGCCAGTTCTTCAAAGCGGCGGCTGACCGCCTCCATCTGGGCATCGAGTGACAAGGGGGGTCTCCTTTCTGCATCCACCATCGGTCGGCCTGCAAAAAGAAGCTACCCTTCGCCCTCTGCCGGGGCGGCCTTGATCACTTTTTTGATGTTCTTTTCGATCTTGACCCGGGGCAGCATGATCTCCCGCCCGCAGCCGGTGCAGCGGATGCGGAAATCCATCCCCACACGCAGCACCTCAAAGCTGGCCGCGCCGCAGGGGTGCTTTTTCCTGGTCTGAATGATGTCTCCCACTGCGATGTCCATACTGGGCAAGACTCCTTTCCGGTCAGATGGCGGGCGGACACGCCGCCGCAATCCATAGTGTAAACCAAACCCCGGCAAAAAGCAATAGCGCACAAAAAATTCGCATATGCTGTAGCGGGGCCGCCGATGTGGCCCCTGCCGCAGACCATGCAACTAGACTGAAAAGAGGAATGAAAGATGACGCAAACTTTTAGGACCGAAGGCAACTACCGCGACGCATCCCGCCTGGGCGCAGCCGAGCTGCGGGCCGCCATGGCCGGCGGGGAGATACTGCAGGCCACCGCCCTGGCTTTCGACACCCGGCGGCAGCTGCGGTTCGAACTGGGCGGGGTGCGGGGGGTGATGCCCTTCGCCGACTGTGCCGAGGGGGCCGACACCGGCGCGGTGCGGGACATCGCGGTGCTGACGCGGGTGGGCCGCGCCACCTGCTTTGTCATCGAGGGGATGGACGAGGACGCCGAGGGCCGGCCTTTCTACCGGCTGTCCCGGGCAAAGGCGCAGCAGCTGTGCCGCGCCGACTACCTCGACCACCTCGTCCCGGGGGACATTTTGCCCTGCACGGTGACCCACATCGAGTCGTTCGGGGCATTCTGCGACGTGGGGTGCGGCATCAGCGCCCTGCTGCCCATCGACTGCATGTCGGTCAGCCGCATCTCCTCCCCCGCCGACCGGGTGCGGGTGGGCCAGCAGATCCTCTGCGCCGTCCGCAGTCGGGACGCGCAGGGCCGGCTGGTGCTGACCATCCGGGAGCTGCTGGGCACCTGGACCGAGAACGCCGCCGCCTTCTCGGCCGGGGAGACGGTGGTGGGGATCGTCCGCAGCGTCGAGGAGTACGGCACCTTTGTCGAGATCGCCCCCAACCTCGCCGGCCTGGCCGAGAGCTGCCCCGACCTGCGCCCCGGCCAGGCGGTCAGCGTCTACATCAAGAGCATCCTGCCCGAAAAGATGAAGATCAAGCTGGTCATCGTCAACCGGTGCCTGGGGCAGGGCCATCGGTTCGACCTGCAGTACTATATCACCGAGGGGCACATCGACCGGTGGGTCTACTCCACCCCGGGCAGCAAAAAGCAGATCGTGACCGAGTTTGCCTGCCCGGCCTGCGATCCGGCTTGAAATCCGCCCCGAAACCTTTTATACTGGTAGTGTACGACCCCCATGGTACCATCATCATAAAAGGATGTGAAGCTCTATGCCCGAACGCGACGCCTTTACCGCCGGGGTGCGCCCCGGCGGCCTGACCAGCAGCACCGAGATCCGCCTGCTGCTGTGCTACCTGGTCCAGCACAGCGGGCCCATCACCCGCGAACAGCTGGAGACCGCCCTGCTGGACGCGCAGCTGGTCAACTACTTTGAGATCGGCTCCTGCCTGGACGACATCCGGCGGCAGGGGCTGGTGCAGTGCGACGAGGCGGGCGAGTACACCGTCACCCCCAAGGGCCGCCGCGTCGCCGGGGAACTGACCCGCGACCTGCCCCTGACTGTGCGGGAGCGGGCGGTGGCCGCGGTGGTCAAGGCCCAGCTGTGGAGCCGCAAACAGGCCGAGTACAGCGCCGTTGTCTCCCAGCGCAGCGACGGCCACTGCACCGTCCGCTGCATGATCAACCGCCTGGACGAAAAGCTGTTTTGCCTCGAGCTGGGGATGCCCGACCGCCTGACCGCCGAACTGGTCAAAAAGCAGTTCATCCTCAAAGGCAACGAGATCTACCAGCTGCTGATCAACAAGCTGACCGAAGATGAGCTGTGAGCGGGCCCAAACTGTTCAAAATTCCTTCACCGATGTGTCATAGTTTTATCACACCGTACAAACCTTCATCCGACGGTTGACAGGCTTTCACCATCGTGCTACTGTTAGTGCATCCAAAAGCCAGATGCACCGCGCAGCACGGCGAAGCCATCGCCCCTGCCGCAGCGCCCGCCGAGCTGCGGCGGGGGCTTTTTGCGCCGTCCGGCCGAAGGGAACTATATTTGGGAGGGAATATCATGAACACACTCGTAATCGTCCTGATCGCAGCGGTGTGTCTGGTGGCCGCCTACGCCCTGTACGGGCGCTGGATCGCCCAGACCTGGGGCATCGACCCCACCGCCAAGACCCCTGCCGTCCGCCTCAGCGACGGCAAGGACTATGTCCCCACTGACGGCTGGACCGTGTTCAGCCATCAGTTCAGCTCCATCGCGGGGGCGGGCCCGGTCACCGGCGCCATCCAGGCGGCGGCCTTCGGCTGGCTGCCGGTGCTGCTGTGGATCCTGCTGGGCGGCATCTTCTTCGGCGCGGTGACCGACTTCGGCGCGCTGTACGCCAGCGTCAAGAACGACGGCAAATCGATGGGCCTGCTGATCGAGAAGTACATCGGCAAGCTGGGCCGCAAGCTGTTCCTCGTGTTCTGCTGGCTGTTCACCCTGCTGGTCATCGCGGCCTTCGCCGACATGGTGGCCGGCACCTTCAATGCCTTCGGCGCCGACGGCGCCCAGGTGGCGGCGGCCCGCTCCAACGGCGCGGCCGGCACCATCTCGCTGCTGTTCATCGTCTTTGCGATGCTCTTCGGCCTGGTGCAGAAACGCTTCCACTTCTCCGGCTGGAAGGAGGCCGCCGTCGGCCTGGTCTGCACGGTGGCCGCCCTGGCCCTTGGCATGCTGGCCCCCATCATCGCCGACCAGACCGCATGGACCTACATCACCTTCGTCTACATCTTCTTCGCGGCGGTGCTGCCCATGTGGCTGCTCAAGCAGCCCCGCGACTACATGACCACCTTCATGTTCATCGGGATGATCGCCGGCGCGGTGGTCGGCCTGCTGGTGGCCCACCCCGCCATGAACCTGCCGGTCTTTACCGGCTTCCACAACGACAGCCTGGGCGATCTGTTCCCCATCCTGTTCGTGACGGTGGCCTGCGGCGCGGTGTCCGGCTTCCACAGCCTGGTGTCCTCCGGCACCTCCTCCAAGACGGTGGAGAATGAGAAGGATATGCTCAAGGTCGGCTACGGCGCCATGGTGCTGGAGAGCCTGCTGGCCACCCTGGCCCTGTGCGTGGCCGGCGCGTCGGCGGCCGCCGACGGCACCGCCGCCACCGGCACCCCCTTCCAGATCTTCAGCAACGGGGTGGCCGGCTTCCTCGAGATGTTCGGCGTGCCGGTGTATGTAGCCCAGTGCTTCATGACCATGTGCGTGTCGGCCCTGGCCCTGACCAGTCTGGACGCCGTGGCCCGCATCGGGCGGATGAGCTTCCAGGAGCTGTTCAGCACCGACGACATGGCCCACGCCGAAGGCTGGCGCAAGCTGCTGTGCAACACCTACTTTGCCACCATCGTCACCCTGGCGGGCGGCTTTGTCCTGACCAAGGTGGGCTACTCCAACATCTGGCCGCTGTTCGGCTCGGCCAACCAGCTGCTGAGCGCGCTGGTCCTCGTCACCCTCTGCGTCTTTTTGAAGGTGACCGGCCGCAGCAACAAGATGCTGTTCCCGCCGCTGGTCATCATGCTCTGCGTCACCTTCACCGCGCTGGTCCAGCGGCTGATCGCCCTGGTCAAGGCCATCCAGGCCGGCAGCGCCACCTTCATGCTGGAGGGGCTGCAGCTGATCATCGCGGTGCTGCTGATCGCGTTGGGCCTGACCATCGTGGTCAACAGCCTGCGGGCCTACTTCCAGGCGCGCAGCGCGTCTGAGACCAAGGTCTGACCCCCTGCTGTAACAAAACGACCCCCGGGGCCCTGCGGCCCCGGGGGTCTTGCTGTAGATTGCTGTAAATATTTACGCAGCCTTGCGCAGCCGCACCGCGGGGGCATGGCCGGACAGGCGGCGGAGCACCATCCGGTAGGCCGGCAGCAGAAAGACGCAGGCCGCGATCCATGCCACCGGGCTGGCGATGCAGCCGGCCCAGTACCCCAGCGCCGGCACAAGGCAGGCCACCAGCCCGCGGGCGAACATCTCGAACACGCCGGCGAACATGGCCAGCCCCGAATACCCCAGCCCCTGGATGGCGTAGCGGTAGACGATCAGCACCGCGAGGGGGATGTAAAAGACGCTGTTCCAGAACAAGAACTCCCGGGCCTGGGCCATGATGGGGCCGGCGGCGTCCTCGGCGTTGAGGAACAGCCCGATGACCGCCCGGTCGGCAAAGTGGAAGATGACGAAGGAGGCGATGCTGTACACCGTCCCGATGCCCAGGGCGGTGCGCACCCCCTGCCGCACCCGGGGCAGGCTGCCCGCCCCCAGGTTCTGGCTGACATAGGTGGTCATGGCGGTGCCGATGCTCTCCAGCGGCACCGAGAGGATCTGCCCGGCCTTGCTGCCGGCGGTCATGGCGGCCACTGCCGCGCTGCCCAGCCCGTTGACGGCGGCCTGCAGCACGATGCTGCCCACCGCGGTGATGCTGCACTGCAGCCCCATGGGCAGGCCCATCCGGCACAGCTCGGCACAGTGGGCGGCGCTGAGGGCGCCCTCCTCTTTGGACCAGGCCAGGGTGCGGAAGTTCCTGGCCATATACCACAGGCTGGCAAGGCCCGCCGCCCCCTGGCTGAGGACGGTGGCCAGCGCCGCGCCGAACACCCCGGCGTCAAACGCCTGGATGAAGAAGATGTCCAGCACCACGTTGAGGACGCTGGCCGCCAGCAGGAAGTAGAGGGGCCGGCGGCTGTCCCCCAGCGCCCGCATGAAGGCGCTGGTGACATTGTACAGCAAGGTGAAGGGGATGCCGGCAAAGATGGTGCGGATGTAAACATCGGCCTGGTCGATGATGTCGGCCGGGGTGTTGGTCAGCACCAGGATGGGGCGGGTGGCCGCCACCGTCGCCACCGTCAGCACCGCCCCGAACAGCAGGGACAGCCAGACGGAGTTGGCGGTGTAGCGGCGCATCCCCTCGCCGTCCCGGGCGCCGAAGCAGCGGGCCAGCGGGATGGCAAAGCCGCAGGCGATGCCGTTCACAAAGCCCAGCACCAGGTAGCTCAGGCCGCCCACGCTGCC
>DWXX01000180.1 GCA_019118985.1 Candidatus Faecalibacterium faecipullorum | reverse complement strand
CACGGATATCTGGATTTCATCGCCTGGGATCTGCCCGCTGTGCTGACAGCGGCACAGGCATTCTTTGCAGAAAGCGGCCTGCCCTATGCCCATTTCCACACCTTCCGGCGGGATGTGGGGGGTGTGCCCCTGCTGGATGAGGAAGAGCCGGAGCCGGAGATCCATGAGGACACGGGGTCTCTCCTCTCGGCGGAAGACATCCAAACCCTGGCATCCTTTGACGATGGGGTTTCCGGCTATTTCTGGAAAATGCTCCACTGGCTGGAAGATTTTATCAAAACCGGCGTGGAAGAAAGAAGATTCAGCGAAAAGCAGGCCCGTCAGGATTTGCAGATTGCCCTTTGGTATGCCTTCGCCTGCAATAACATTGACGACTATCTCCATTATTACCAGGCGGCAGCGTGGATGAAGGATTCGGAGCAGAACGCCGCAGGCTGTGGCACCTGGTACTACCGTTATTCGGTGGCTCTGATGTACTGCGGCAGGCTGGAAGAAGCCCGGGACTATGCAGAAAAAGGCGCCCGGGAGGAGCCGGACTATCCCTGGATTTGGCTGCAGGTGGGCAAGCTGCGGGCACATTTCGGTGACAAGACCGGGGCCCTGGAGGCCGTCAAACAGGGACTGTCGGTGGTGCCGGGGGATTATGAGTTCCTGACCTTGCGGCAGGAGATCCAAGCCGGAGCCACCCTGGAGCAGATGGAATACCATTGGATCAACCCCGATGCTGACCAGAACCTCCAGCAGGGACTGGACAAGGATGCGGATGATAAACAGCGTGCCATAGCCTGCATCCGGGTGGACGAAACGGGGCTTGCCGCCTTCTATGAGCTGTTTTGCCCGGAACAGCATGATTACCAGAAAGACGCCCCCTGCTGCGACCTTCACTACCCGGTGCAGGGGCACCCGGTGCAAGTTTCTTTCCGCATGAACGAAGCCGGGCTCTCCAAGATGGGAACCGACTGGCTGCAGCAGCTGAAAGAGCAGCTGGACAGCGGGGCTTGGCTGACCCACACCCCCGAAGGGGAGCCGGAAGGGACTTTGGCTGCGGTTTTTGTGGAGCAGAACCGCCGGGTCAGCCTTGTCTACCAGCAGCCGGGAGACAATGCCTATTTTGAGATTTTCCTGAACCCAGACGGCACAAAGTCAGACGCCATCTGGTCCTCAAGGAAAAACAGTCAGCCGGAGGTTTATACCGAGGATGAGATGTCTACGATAGAGCAGCACATTGGCAAGACCTTTGGCCCGGTGGAGATGGTTTTTCACGAGCTGGTCTCCCCCGACATCCATGTAGACATCTGCGTGGTGCCGCCCTCTGAAAAGCGGGATTACTATACCCTGATCACCATGGGGATGGGCGCCCACCGGATGAACGTCCCGCCGGAGCTGGCGGAGTACAAGCTGGAACGGGCCGAGCTTGCCATCGCCCTGCCCAAGGACTGGAAGCTGACCCAGACCGACTTCCAGGACGAGCGGTGGTACTGGCCCGTCCGCCTGCTGAAAGCCCTGGCCCGGCTGCCCATCGCCAGCGACACCTGGCTGGGCTGGGGCCACACCATGGACAACGAGGAACCCTTCGCGGAGAACACAAAGCTCTGTGCCGCTATCCTCATCAGCCCGCAGGGGGCGGAGAAGGGCAGCGAGGTCTGCACCCTGCCCGGCGGCGAGGAGGTCAACTTCTACCAGATCATCCCCCTCTACCGGGACGAGCTGGAATTTAAGCTGGCCCACGACGCAGACGCCCTGCTGGACAAGATGTACGGCATCTCCTTCGTGGCAGACCCCGCCCGCCCCGACGCCATCACCCGGGGCACCCTTGCCGGCAGCGTCGAGCCCTTCGACATGGACGACGCCGCCTGGCATCTCGAGACCATCCGGGAGAAACGCCTGCCGGTGGACGAGCTGTGCGCCTGCAGCCACATGGCCATCTACCTGCGCTGGTGCATGGAGCACGACCTGATGAGCACGGAATTTATGGAGCGGTACCTGGACACGGTGGAGAAGTTCCGCGCCGACCCCGCCGGGGTGGACCTGCGGCCCTTCATCCGGGACGAGCTGGGCGGGCAGCTGTTCTCTTCCCTCTTCAACGACAAGGGCGCGGCCTTCGCCTGGTATTATTACGGGCAGCTGGGCGCCCCCTACTACCCCAGCGACATCGACGACTACGCCATCGGCGTCATCGGGCAGGAGCGCAACTACTCCGACGAAATTCAGGATGAAGCCTATCTCTTTCTCCCCTTCGACGAGGACTACTACCGCGCCATGGCCAGCGTGATCTACCGCCGCTTTGTCAACTGGCAGCGCCAGGACTTCGACGAGGGCACCCTCGAGCCCTCCGCCGCGGCCAAAGCCATCATGGACTATCTGGACTGCGAATGCACCTATTTTCCCTCCATGAAGGA
This sequence comes from Candidatus Faecalibacterium faecipullorum, assembly GCA_019118985.1. Taxonomy (GTDB): domain Bacteria; phylum Bacillota; class Clostridia; order Oscillospirales; family Ruminococcaceae; genus Faecalibacterium; species Faecalibacterium faecipullorum. The sequence continues at coordinate 6,350 of DWXX01000180.1, read as the reverse complement.
CGATGACCCCATCATGGCGGCCTATGGCTACGCCCGGCGGGACGCCGCCCATGAAGGCTTCGTGCCCGTCCTGATCAAGCCGGACGAGACCCTGTGGGAGTGCCTGATCCTGAATTCCGACCCGGACAGCGACGGCGGAAAGGACTACGCCTTCGACCCGGACAAGGTGGCGGCATACCGGAAAAAGATGCTCGCCGCCCCCGTCGGGGACGGCAAGGCGGTGCTGGACGCCCTCGTCGGCCAGCGCAAAGCGGAAGCCGAGGATGACGGCATGGACTGGCAGGAGGAGATCATCGGCGGCGCGGCGGGCGGCTACGAGAACGACCGCCTGGCCAGCTACTGGGACCCCGACAGCGAGATGACCGTCCCCCTCATCCTGGCCAAGATCCCGGTGAAGAACCCCTGGGAAATTTTCGCCTGGCTGCCCTTCGGCAGCTGGAACGACTGCCCCGACACACCGGACCTGATGGCTGCGGCCAAATACTGGTTCGAACAGTACGGCGCGGCGCCTGCCGCCATCAGCCACGACGAGCTGGAATGTATCCTCCCCTCCCCCGTCCCCGAGGAAAAAGCCCTGGACACGGCGGTGGAGCTGTACGGCTTCTGCCCGGACATCATCGACCAGGGGCCGGAGGACGCCACCGTGGGCGCACTGGCCGATGTGCTGCGGCAGTCCACGGTGTGGTATTTCTGGTGGGATTGACGGGAGGCTACTCAAATGACAACACAGTTGTATCTTCAAAAAGCAGAAATGCAGTTATCAAGAGGACTTGAAGAAAAAGCCCTGGAAAGTTTGTTGGCGGCGCTTGCCTGTCAAAACAGAGATACCGTCAGCGAAACTCAAACGCGCTGCCTTTTGGGTGAATATCAGTTCGTCCATCAGCAGTATGTTCAGGCGCAGGAGCAGTTTAGCTGGATTTCTGAGCGGGCTGAGCAGCTGGAACATGACTATGATGACCTACTCAATGAGGAGATTCGTGAAGCTGAGGTGCTGTTAGGGATCATGCAGAGATTTGGATTATGTTCTGAGCGATGAAGAAGGAGGTATTGTCCCAAAAGTGTTGCGTGATGGACTTGTGTTCAAAGATGAGGATGGTCAGGTCATATTCAACCAGTACAGCTTCTGCGAACTGGTGAAACACCTGCTGGTGGAGCTGGTGGGGATCTCCTATGAGGAAGCCTCCCAGATAGTGGAACGCTCACCGCTGGCAGCGCCAGTGGCCAATGTCATGGGAGTGGCGATATTCAGCCATGACCTGCCTTATTACTGGGCTATGTTTTTCTACTATGGGAACGGTTATTGGTGGGAAAAGGGTATTCCAGCGCAGCCAGAGGATATGGATGCCTATTTCGCTTTAGAAAAGCAAATCATGGAAAAATACCACTTAAAGGAGCCGTTTATATGGACATGAGAGAGGTGTTCACCATTGATGGTCGCCATTTTTCCAACATGGCTGGGTTTTATGACGAGGTGGAGCGGCTCTGATCCAACAAAAAAGGAGGCATTACCATGGGACTTGACATCTACGCCGGAACATTGACCCGGTACTATTCTCACAACTGGAAAACTGTTGTTCAGCAGTGGGCGGAGGAAAATGGATGGGGCTTTCAAAAAATCACGCCGGATGGAGAAGCTGCTGATAACGAGGAAGAAATGTCTCCGGCTGAGGTCCAGACGGCGGTGGAGAACTGGCGGGATCAGATCTTGAGCGCCATTTCTCGGCCGGGGCAGGAGCCCTACGCCCCCTGGCCGGAGGACAACGAGAGGCCCTACTATACCGACAAGCCGGACTGGGATACCTTCGGCGCCATGCTGCTGGTGGCCGCCTGCCATACCTACGGCGAGCCGGTGCCCCCTACTGTGGAGAAAAACTGGGACTTTGGGGGGCACCCTCTCATCGCCCGCCTGGCAGAGGACCCGGAGCGGGTGTGGTCCCTGCTGCGCGGGGCCACCTGGTGGCTGCCGCTGCCGGACGCCTTCTTCTTTCAGGGGCCTCTGCCAACCGACGGTCAGGCCATCATCGCCACGGTGGCCGGGCTGCGCAAAGAGCTGGAACGCCTGAACGAGCTGGCGTGGCAGGCCGACGAGGATACCATCCTCGGCTGGGCCGACACCGAAGGCTACCCGGCGGACGGAACCATAGACGCAGATGGACAGGTCAGCAAGGCGGACATCCCGGAGCACACCCGGTATGACACCCAATCCCTGGCCAAGTTTGCCTTCTCCATGTTCTGGCGGGCCATGCGGTTTGCCGAGGAACAGCAGGTGCCTATCCTGCTTGATTATTAAAGAGGGTTCGTCAGGAGGTGGAGACCAAATGAGCAATCAAGTGTTCCAGCAAAACCTGGATGACAAAAAAGGCCCCCAGCCCGGGGGCATATCGCAGAGTTCAAGGACGGCAAATGCCCGGTGCAGCTGATGGTGATGGGGTGCAGCAGCTTTAGGGGCAAGGGCTTTGACCCCTTCCTCCTGAGCCAGATGTGGGACTGCCAGGAGGACCGGGACCGATCCGCTTCATCCGGTTTGGGGTCAACGTCCGCTTTTTCAACATCCAGGGCACCGAGGATATGCTGATCGACACGGTGGGCATGAGCACCCTGTTTTTGCCGGACGTGCAGTATCACTTCCACGGCATGGACCCCAACTGGGTGGTGAACCACGCCTACAATCTGGCGTCGTACATCCTGACCAACAAGCCCCCATCCAGGACGATGAAACGGTAGACGGCGTCGCGGACGGCCAGATGAGCCGGAACGTCCAGTGGAAATGCCGGTACGAGGACGCCCTCATCCAGCCGCCGCGCGCCGTGCTGGACATCTACATGGGAACATACGCCGCCGGCGGGCGGGGGTGAGACTGGCCCCTCCCATCAAAATTTTCGATCGTCCCGTCCAGAACGATTCACTTTACAAAAGCATGCCGCCGTGGTACACTGTAGACCACGACACTGAATCGTGTCGAATCCCTGCCCCGTGCGGGCAGATGAAGGTTGAGAGGTCATCATGGGCATGGTACAGGCGGTCATCAAGGCGGTCTACGATCTTTTGTGGGGGGACCTGGTCCGCATCCCCCTGCCGGGCGGCAGCACATTGGGGCTGTCGCTGCTGGTGCTGATTTTGGTGCCGGCGGGGGTGTATTTTACGGTGCGGACGCGGTTTCTGCCCTTCCGGCTCTTCCCCGAGATGGTGCGGGTCACCCTGGCCAGCAACGGCAAGGGGGACGGCGAGGGCAGCATCTCGGGGGTGCAGGCCCTCATCGTCTCCACCGCCTGCCGGGTGGGGATGGGCAATCTGGTGGGCGTGGTGGCGGCCATCTCGGCCGGCGGCGCCGGGGCGGTGTTCTGGATGTGGCTGATCGCCCTTCTGGGCTCCTCCACCGCCTTCATCGAGGCCACCCTGGCCCAGATCTACAAAGAAAAAGACCCTCTCTATGGGGGGTACCGGGGCGGCCCGGCCTACTACATCCACCATTTGATGGTCAAAGACGGCAGCGGGCGGCGCAAGTCGGTGCTGGCTGGCCTGTTCGCGGCATCGGGGCTCATCTGCTGGTGCGGCATCAGCCAGGTGACGGCCAACTCCATCTCCTCTTCGTTTGAAAACGCCTTCCACATCCCGCCCCTGTACACCACCGCGGCGCTGGTGGCGCTGGCGGCGGTGATCGTCCTGCGCAAGCACGCCACCGTCAAGGTGCTGGACAAAATGGTGCCGGTGATGGCGGCCTGCTACTTCTTCATCACCCTGTACATCATCCTCCGCAACGCCGGGCAGCTGCCGGCGGTGTTCAGCCGCATCTTTGCCGAGGCGTTCGGCCTGCGGCAGGCGGCGGCCGGCGGCATCGGCGCGGTCATCATGAACGGCGCCAAGCGGGGGCTGTTCTCCAACGAGGCGGGTTCGGGCTCGGCCCCCTGCGCGGCGGCCGCCGCCGACATCGACCACCCCGCCAAAGAGGGCCTGCTGCAGGCGCTGGGGGTGTTCATCGACACCTTGCTGATCTGCAGCTGCTCGGCCATGATCATGCTGCTCACCCCCGAGAGTCTGGTCGCCGGGCTCGAGGGGATGGACCTGCTGCAGGCCGCCATGGGCTACCACCTGGGCGGGTTCGGGGTGGTGTTCATCGCGGTGATCCTGTGGCTGTTCAGCTTTTCGACCTTCCTGGGCATCCTGTTTTACGCCCGCCCCAATGTGGCCTATCTCTTCGGGGACAACTGGCTCAGCCAGACTTTGTACAAGCTGCTGGCCCTGGCCATGCTGTTCGTGGGGGGCCTGGCGGCCTATCAGTTCGTCTGGGACCTGGGCGACGTCGGCGTCGGCCTGATGACCGTCTTCAACATGATCGCCCTGGTCCCCCTCGCACCCCAGGCCCTCGCCTGTCTGCGGGACTACGAGGAACACCGCCGCGGCAAGTAAGCAAGACCGGGCCCCGTGCTTTTACGCACGGGGCCCGGTTTTTTGCGTTCTTTATGTTTCTTTGCCGCCGTCGCCGCCGTCCTGGTCGGGGAGCGGCAGCAGCTCCTCGCTGATGACCGAGAGCATCTCGCCGAATTTGGCGCACTCTTCGGGGGTAAAGCGGTCGCGGATGCGGGCGACGGCGCTCTGCACTCGGTCGCCTGCGCCGCAGTAGGTCTCGTATTTGCGGGTGACGTGCAGCAGGAACTCCCGCTTATCCTCGGCCGAGCGTTCCTTCTCGACGTATCCCTTGCGGACAAGGCTGTTGATCTTGTAGGCCGCGTTGGGGGTGGACACGTGCATGAAGGCCGCAAACTCGTTGACGGTGGGCGCGCCGAGGGCGCGGATGGCCTCGGCGGCGAAGATCTCGGCCGCCGTCAGCCCGGTCTCCTGGTCCTGGAAGCGGGCGAACAGCTCGTGGTAAAACCGGAGGGTGAACTCCTTATAGGCTTTGACGACGGTCTGTTCCAGCATCCTGTTCCTCCCTGGGGCCAGCGCAGCCCCGGCTGTCAACCGCACGCAGGCCCCGCCACCAGCGCGAAGGTCAGCTCGGCGGTGGCCACCACCTGGCCGTTGACGGTGGCTTTGGCCTCCCCGATGCCCACAGGGCCCTTCTGCTTGGTCAGGGTGCAGGTCATCTCCAGCACGTCGCCCGGGGTCACCTGCCGGCGGAAGCGGGCGTTCTTGATCCCGCCGAAGAGGGCCAGCTTGCCCTTGTTCTCGGGCATGGACAGCAGCGCCACGCCCCCCACCTGGGCCATCGCCTCGACGATCAGCACCCCCGGCATCACATGATACTGCGGGAAGTGCCCCTGGAAGAACGGCTCGTTGACGGTGACGCACTTGATCCCCTTGGCCCACTTGCCCTCCTCGCCGTCCACGATGCGGTCCACCAGGGCGAAGGGGTAGCGGTGGGGCAGGATCTGCGCGATCTGATCGGAATTGTACTGCATCTTCTCTCAGCCCTCCCACTTCTTGAACAGAACACAGGCGTTGTGCCCGCCGAAGCCCAGCGAGTTGCTCAGCGCATAGCGCACCTCGGCGGCCCGGCCGGTGTTGGGGACGTAGTCCAGGTCACAGGCGGGGTCGGGCGTCTTGTAGTTGATGGTGGCGGGCAGGTAGCCGTCGGCCAGGGCCATGGCGGTGAAGATGGCCTCCACGCCGCCGGCCGCGCCCAGCATGTGGCCGGTCATCGACTTGGTCGAGCTGACCGCCAGCTCATAGGCGTGGGGCCCAAAGACGGCCTTGATGGCCGCGGTCTCGCCCGAATCGTTCAGCGGGGTGGAGGTGCCGTGGGCGTTGATGTAACCCACCTCGCCGGCAGTGACGCCGGCGTCGTCCAGCGCCTGCTGCATGGCCCGGGCGCCGCCCTCGCCGTTGGGGGCCGGGGCGGTGATGTGGTAGGCGTCGCAGGTGGCGCCGTAGCCCACCACCTCGGCGTAGATGTGCGCGCCGCGGGCTTTGGCGTGCTCGTACTCTTCCAGCAGCAGGATTCCGGCGCCCTCGCCCATGACAAAGCCGTCCCGCTCTGCGTCAAAGGGGATGGAGGCGCGGGCGGGGTCGTCGCCGACGTGCAGCGCCCGCATCGAGGTGAAGCCGCCGATGGACAGCGGGGTGACGCAGGCTTCTGCGCCGCCGCACAGCATCATCTCGGCGTAGCCGTCCCGGATGTGGCGGAAGGCGTCCCCCACCGCGTTGGAGCCGCCGGCGCAGGCGGTCACCGGGCAGCTGCACATCCCCTTGAAACCAAAGGTGATGGCGATCTGCCCCGCCGCCATGTTGGCGATGCTGGAGGGGATGTAGAAGGGCGAAGCCTTGTCAAAGCCGCGCTGCAGGCAGCGGGTCTGCTCGCTCTCGGTGGTGGAGATGCCGCCGATGCCGCTGGAGACGATGACGCCGCAGCG
>DWXX01000179.1 GCA_019118985.1 Candidatus Faecalibacterium faecipullorum | reverse complement strand
AGCGGCCTGACCTTCGCCGCCGAGGCCGGCACCCAGCGGCTGCGGGACGTCATCAACAAGAACGTCACCTGGGACGAGATTGAAAAGACCTGCCGCATCGCCTTTGAGGCGGGCTACACCTCGGTCAAGCTCTACTTCATGATGGGCCTGCCCACCGAGACCATGGCCGACATCGAGGGCATCGCCGAGACCGCCCAGAAGGTGGTGGACCTGTATTACCATACGGCGGGGCACGCCAAGGGCAGGGGGGTGCAGGTGACGGTCAGCTGCGCCTGCTTTGTGCCAAAGCCCCACACACCCTTCCAGTTCGTCCCGATGGACAGCGAGGAGATGCTGCGGGAAAAGCAGAAGCACCTGCTCGAGAGCGTTCACAGCCGCAAGATCAAGGTCAACTACCACGACAGCAGGACCAGCTTCCTGGAAGGGGTCTTTGCCAAGGGGGACCGGCGGCTCGCGCCGGCCCTCGCCGAGGCGTACCGCCGGGGCTGCTGCTTCGACGGGTGGGAGGAGTGCTTTGACTACGACACCTGGATGCAGGTCTTTGCGGACCTCGGCATCGACCCCCACTTTTACTGCAACCGGGCCATCGGCCTGGACGAGGTGACCCCGTGGGCCCACATGGACTACGGCATCACCCACGACTACCTGGTGCGGGAGTACCAAAAGGCGCTTGCCGCCCAGACCACCCCGCCCTGCAACCGCGCCTGCAGCGGATGCGGCGCTAACCGTCTGTTGGGAGGGCCCTGCTTTGATTACAGTGCGGATCTGGTTTGAAAAACGAAACGAAGCGTCCTACATCTCCCTGCTCGACCTGCAGCGGGTGATGCAGCGGGTGCTCAAGCGCAGCGGGCTGCCGGTCTGGCACACCCTCGGCTTCAACCCCCACATCTATATGACCTTCACCTGCCCGTTGTCCCTGGGGCAGGAGAGTTTGTGCGAGAGCGTGGACGTCAAGACCGAACAGGACGCCCCCGACTATGCCGCCTGGCAGGACAAGCTGAACGCCATCATGCCGGCGGGCATCCATGTCTTCCGGGTGGAGCCGGCGAAGGACAAGGCCAGCGCCATCGCCTTTGCCTGCTACACCGTCCGTTACCCGGCGTCGGCCGCCCCCGCCCTTGCGGGGTACAACGCCCTCGCCGCCGCCCCGGTGGAAAAGAAGGGCAAAAAGGGCGCAAAGACGGTCGACCTGAAAGCCTGCGTCCCCGCCATCGAGTGCCGGGCGGAAGGGGAGCAGACCGCCTTCGACCTCTGCCTGCCCGCCGCGCAGGAGCTGAACCTCAACCCCAGCCTGCTGACCGCCTTCCTGGAGCGGCAGTTCGGCCTGCCGGCGGACAGCGCCGCCATCCTGCGCACCGCCCTGCGCAAGGCGGACGGGAGCCCGTTCTGCTGAGGGCACAAATTTTCCGCTTCTTTTTTGGGCAAAACGCTTGCTTTCCGGGGCAGTTTGTGCTATCATAGGTAGGCGTTAGTGTCCGCTGAGACCACAGCGGGGTTAATGACAAACAATCATTAAACGGGCGGTCCTCTGACGGCAGGTGTGCCGTGTATGAACGTCTAAAACAAATGGAGGATCATCAAATGGACGCACTGAAGATCATTTCCGAGGGCAGCATCAAGGCTGAGCGCCCCCAGTTCAACGTCGGCGACACCGTCCGGGTGGACGTCCGCATCAAGGAAGGCGAGCGTGAGCGCATCCAGGCCTTCGAGGGCACCGTCATCGCCAAGAAGCACGGCGGCGTCGCCGAGACCTTTACGGTCCGCCGCATCGCCTACGGCGTCGGCATCGAGCGTGTCTTCCCCATCAACAGCCCCTTCGTTGAGAAGGTGACTGTTGTCCGCAAGGGCAAGGTCCGCCGCGCCAAGCTGTACTACCTGCGCGGCCGTACCGGCAAGGCTGCCAAGGTCAAGAGCGATATCTAATGATCCGCAGCCTGCGCGTCAGGCTGCCGCAGGGAAAAGGGGCACTTGGTTGTCCCTTTTTTCTTTGTTCATGGCAAACACCGCCGGCAGGCGGGACGGGAGGTGCAGCAGATGGCAAAGGATGAGCGGCAGGCGCCATGGCAGGGCCTGGTCGAGTGGTACGAGGCCCTTGTGTCGGCTTTGGTGGTGATGGTGCTGCTGTTTTCCTTCTTTTTCCGCATCATCCAGGTGGACGGCGGCTCGATGAACCCCACCCTCCGGGATGGGGACAAGCTGATTGTCTGGGGGGCGGGGTACACCCCGCAGCGCGGGGACGTGGTGATCGTGGACGACTACACCTCCTACGGCCGGCCGCTGGTCAAGCGGATCATCGCCGTGGGCGGCGACACCATCTCGATCGACTACACCGCCGGCATCGTCACCGTCAACGGCGAAGTGCTGGAAGAGGACTATATCGCCGAGCCCACCTTTCTGGGCTATGACGTCGCGTTCCCCTATACCGTGCCCGAAGGGGAGCTGTTCCTAATGGGCGACAACCGCAACGCCTCCCTCGACAGCCGCTCTTCCAGCATCGGCTGCATCGCGGAAGAGGACATCCTGGGCAAGGTGCTGTTCTGCTTTTTGCCCCTGGAAGATGCAGGAGTGGTCAAGTGAAATACCAGAAAAAACGTGAAACGGACGAAGCCGCGCAGGTTTCGAACCAATACAACATCCAGTGGTTCCCGGGGCACATGGCCCGCACCCTGCGGGTGATGGAGCAGGAGATCCAGAACGTCGACGCCAGCCTGATCCTGTTGGACGCGCGGATCCCGCTGTCCAGCCTCAACCCGGAGATCGAGCGGATCACCGCCCGCAAGCCCCGGCTGTATGCGCTGAACAAGGCCGACCTGGCCGACCCCGCCGTCACCGAGGAGTGGGTGCGCTACTTCCGCTCGGCCGACGCCGGGTGCGTGGCCATCAACGCCAAAAGCAGGGGCGGCGCCGCCGCCGTCCGCGCCGCCATCGAGCGGGAGCTGAGCGGCCTTCTGGCCCGGCGGCAGGCCCGCGGGATGGGGGGCGCCAAGACCCAGGTCATGCTCTGCGGCATCCCGAACGTGGGCAAGTCCACCTTCATCAACACCTTTGCGGGGGCGGCGCGGGCCAAAGCCGCCGACCGCCCCGGCGTCACCAAAGGCAAGCAGTGGGTCTCGACCGAGACCTTCGACCTGCTGGATATGCCGGGGGTGCTGTGGAAGAAGTTCGACTCCAGGACCATCGCCTCCAACCTGGCCTTCATCGGCTCCATCAAGGATGACATCCTGGATGTGGAGGAGCTGGCCATGAATCTGCTGGACGAGGTCCGCCGCAACTACCCCGAGCTGGTGGCGGGCCGCTACAAGCTGGACGCCGAGACCCTCGCCCTGCCCCCCTACGAGCTGATGGAAGCCATCGGCCGGCGGCGGGGGCTGCTGGTCCGCGGCGGCGAGGTGAACACCGAGCGCTGCGCCCAGATGCTGGTGGACGAGTTCCGCGCCTGCAAGTGGGGGCGGATCACCCTGGAGCGTCCGCCCCGCCGCGGCGATGCGGACGATGGGGAGGACGAGGCATGAAGCGCCGCCCGGATGAAGAGATCTCCCGCCCGCTGTACGAGTACGACGCCGCCGTCCGCGCCGGACGCGGCTGCTTTGCCGGGGTGGACGAGGCGGGGCGGGGGCCGCTGTGCGGCCCGGTCTGCGTGGCCGCCTGCATCCTCGACCCGGCAAAGCCGGTCTATGGCATCAACGACTCCAAAAAGCTGACCGAGAAAAAGAGGGAGGCCCTCTTTGAGGAGATCAGGGAAAAGGCCCTCGCCTGCAGCGTCATCTTTGTGGGGCCCGAGATCATCGACCGGGACAATATCCTCGCCGCCACCATGGGCGGGATGCGCCGGGCGGTGGAGAGCCTCGCCGTCACCCCGGACCTCGTATTGGTGGACGGCAACCGCTGCCCGGAGGGCCTTGCCATGCCGGCCGAGGCGGTGGTCAAGGGGGACGCCGTCAGCGCGAGCATCGGCGCGGCCTCCATTCTGGCCAAGGTCAGCCGGGACCGCTATATGCTGGAGCTGGACCGCCAGTACCCCCAGTACCAGCTGGCCAAACACAAGGGCTACCCCACCAAGCTCCACTACCAGCTGATCGAACAGTACGGCATCCAGCCTTTCTACCGGCGCAGCTTTCTGAAAAAGCAGGGCTACTGGCCGGAGGACAGGTGATGGACACCGCCGAGACCGGCCGCCAGGGCGAGCGGGCCGCCGCACGGTACTACCTGCGGCAGGGCTGCACCCTGCTGGCCCACAACTACCGCATCCGGGAAGGGGAGATCGACCTGATCTTCCGCGACAGGGCGGGGGTGGTCATCTTCTGCGAGGTCAAGACCCGCACCAACCCGGACGCGGTCTGCCGCCCCGGCGCCTCGGTGACCAGGGCCAAGCGCCGCCGGCTGATCTACACCGCGCGGTGGTACCTGCAGGAGAGCGGCCTGACCGACGCCTGCGCCCGCTTCGATGTGGCCGAGGTGGCCCCCCTTGACAGCGGGCGGTGGATGGTACATATTATAAAAAGCGCCTTCGACGCCTGCGGCGGATGAGCCGGGGCGGCGGGGCGGATGGGAAAGGACGACAAAGCAAAGACTCGTAAAAAGGAGCGATCAAGATGCAGTTTTTCAGCACCAGAGACCAGAGCCGGCGGGTGACCTCCTCGCAGGCCATCGTGCAGGGCCTGTCGGAAGAGGGGGGGCTCTTCGTCCCCGAACGGTTCCCCCAGGTGGACGTCCAGGCCCTCTGCGGGCTGGATTACCCCGCCATGGCGGCCGCCATCCTCGGGGAATACCTGACCGATTATGACCCCGCCTTCCTGGCGCAGGCCGCGGCGGCCACCTACGGCGCCGCGTTCGGCGGCAGGGCCGGCCATCTCGCCCCGGTGGAAGAGGGGATGTGGGCGCTGGAGCTGTGGCACGGCCCCACCTGCGCCTTCAAGGATTACGCATTGCAGCTGATGCCAAAGCTTTTGGTGGAGGCCAAGCGCAACCTCGGCCGCACCGAAAAGACCCTCATCCTGGTGGCCACCAGCGGCGACACCGGCAAGGCCGCCCTGGACGGCTACCACGACGTGCCCGGGGTGGAGATCGCGGTCTTTTACCCCACCGGCGGCACCAGCGAGATCCAGCGTCTGCAGATGGCCACCCAGGAGGGGGCCAATGTGGCGGTCTACGCGGTGCGGGGCAACTTTGACGACGCCCAGACCGGCGTCAAGCGGGTCTTTGCCGACAAGGCCGTGGCCGAACAGCTGGCAGGGCGGAACATCCGTCTGTCCAGCGCCAACTCCATCAACTGGGGGCGGCTGGTGCCGCAGATCGTCTACTACTTTGCGGCCTACGCACAGCTGCTGCGGGCCGGGCAGATCGCCTTCGGCGACGAGGTGGACTTCTGCGTCCCCACCGGCAACTTCGGCGACATCCTGGCCGGCTACTACGCCAAGCGGATGGGCCTGCCGGTGGGCCGGCTGGTCTGCGCCTCCAACCAGAACAACGTCCTGACCGACTTTTTGACCACCGGCCGCTACACCGCCCGGCGGGCCTTCTACAAGACTTCTTCCCCCAGCATGGACATTCTGGTGTCCTCCAACCTCGAGCGGCTGCTCTACCACGTCACCGGCAGCGACGCCGAGGTGGCCGGGCTGATGGAGCAGCTGAACCGGGAGGGCAGCTACGCCGTCCGGCCCGAGACCCTCGCCGCCATCCGGGAGAGCTTCGACTGCGGCTGGGCCGGCGAGGAAGAGGTGGCCGGCGAGATCCGCGCCCGGTGGGAGAAGGACGGCTACCTCTGCGACACCCACACGGCGGTGGCCTTCCATGTGGCGGAGGCCCGCCGGCGGGCGGGGGTGCCGATGGTGGTGCTGTCCACCGCGTCGCCCTTCAAGTTCCCCCGCAGCGTGCTGGCCGCCCTGGGGCAGAGC
>DWXX01000178.1 GCA_019118985.1 Candidatus Faecalibacterium faecipullorum | reverse complement strand
GCGACACCCACACGGCGGTGGCCTTCCATGTGGCGGAGGCCCGCCGGCGGGCGGGGGTGCCGATGGTGGTGCTGTCCACCGCGTCGCCCTTCAAGTTCCCCCGCAGCGTGCTGGCCGCCCTGGGGCAGAGCGCGCCCGAAAACGACTTCGAGGCCATGCAGGCCCTGGAGGAGGCCACCGGCCGCCCCGCCCCCGCCAGCCTTGCCGCCCTGCGGACCAGGCCGGAACGGTTTGACGCCGTCATCGACCCGGCCGGCATCGCCGCGGTGGCCCTGGGGTATCAGGCGTAAACGGGAGAACAGGAGGGACCGATGGCACTCTTTGTGCTGGGCGACACCCACCTGTCCCTGGGGGGCGCTAAACCGATGGACGTCTTCCCCGGGTGGGAGGGCTATGTGGAAAAGCTGGAGGCTAACTGGCGCCGCCTGGTCAAGCCCGAGGACACGGTGGTGCTGGCGGGGGACATCAGCTGGTCGATGCGGCTGGCCGACACCCGCAGGGACTTCGCCTTCCTCCACAGCCTGCCGGGGCAGAAGCTGATCATGAAGGGCAACCACGACTACTGGTGGTCCACCGCCAACAAGATGAACGCCTTCTTCGCGGCGGAGGGGTTCGACACGCTGCGCCTGCTGCACAACAATTCCTACACCGTAGACGGGTACGCCCTGTGCGGCACCCGGGGGTGGCTGTTCGACGCGGGGGAGCCCCACGACGAAAAGGTGATGAACCGCGAGATCGGCCGGCTGCGCCTCAGCCTGGACGCCGCCGAGCCGGGGCGGGAGAAGCTGGTCTTTCTCCACTACCCGCCGGTCTACACCGGCGCCGACGCGCCCGAGATCGTGGCGGTGCTGAAAGAGTACGGCATCCGGCGCTGTTTTTACGCCCACCTGCACGGCAAGGCCATCCGTTTTGCGGTGCAGGGGGAGGTGGACGGCATCCGCTACAAGCTGGTCAGCGCCGACGGGCTGCACTTTTGCCCCTACAAGATCACCTGAGCGGGGCCGAAAATCCCAAAATGTGAAAAAACAACTGGCATTTATGCACCAAACGTGTTATAATAAACGCTGACGCGATTGTCGTACCCAAAGGCGCGTGCGCCGGTAGAGGAACAGATGGGCGCGCGGCGCAGATGCGGGGGGAGCGAGCCTCTGCCCCGGCACCAATATTTGAGCGGAGGTAGAATACCAAATGAATCTCATCAAGTGTGAAAAGCTCGAAAAGAGCATGGCTGAACTGCAGTTTGCCATCGACGCCGAGACCTATAAGGCCGAGGTGCTGAAGGTCTTTAAGACCGAGGGCAAGAAGTACCCGGTCCAGGGCTTCCGCAAGGGCAAGGCCCCCCGCCACCTGATCGAGCGGATGTACGGCCCCGACGTCTTTACCTATGACGCCATCAACAACCTCTTCCCCGAGCAGTTCGAGGCTGCCGTCAAGGAGGCTGGCATCGAGCCGGTGGGCCGCCCCGAGGTGACGGTGGATGCCGCCAGCGACGAGCAGGGCGCCACCCTGACCGTCAAGGTCGCCGTCAAGCCTGAGGTCAAGCTGGGCGCTTACAACGGTCTGACCGTCGAGAAAACGGTCCATACTGTGCAGGAGTCGGCGGTGGACGCCGAGCTCAAGCGGGTGCAGGAGCGCAACGCCCGTGAGCTGACCCGCGACGGCGCCGCTGAGAACGGCGACATCGTGGACATCGACTTCGAGGGCTTTGCCGACGGCGTCGCCTTTGAGGGCGGCAAGGCCGAGCACTACCACCTGACCCTGGGCAGCGGCAATTTCATCCCCGGCTTTGAGGAGCAGATCGTCGGCCACGCCGCCGGCGAGGAGTTCGACGTCAACGTCACCTTCCCCGAGCAGTACCAGGCCGAGAACCTGGCCGGCAAGCCCGCCGTCTTCAAGATCAAGCTGCACGAGGTCAAGTACAAGGAGCTGCCCGCCCTGGACGACGAGCTGGCCAAGGACTGCTCTGAGTACGACACCCTGGAGGAGTTCAAGGAGTCCATCCGCAAGTCCAACCAGGAGCAGCTGGACAAGCAGGACGACCTGGCCGTCGAGAACGCCCTGGTCGACCAGGTCATCGAGGGGATGGAGGCTGAGATCCCCCAGGCCATGTACGACGTCCGGATGGACGAGCTGGTCAACGACTTCGCCTTCCGGGTCGAGCAGCAGGGCCTGACCCTCGACAACTACCTCAAGTATATGGGCCAGAGCATGGAGCAGTTCCGCGCTTCCTTCATGCCCCAGGCTGAAAAGCAGGTCAAGATCCGCCTCGCCCTCGAGGCTGTGGCTGCGGCCGAGCAGATCGAGGCTTCCGAAGAGGATGTCAACGCCGAGATCAAGCGGATCGCCGACCAGTACAAGATGGAGGAGGACAAGGTCCGCGAGCTGGTCAACATGGACGAGCTGAAGAAGGACCTGGCTGTCAACAAGGCCATCGACTTCATCAAGAGCCACGCCAACGTGGTGGAGAAGGCTGCTGAGGCCGAGGCTCCCGCCGACGCCCAGTAAAAGATGTTGAAATTGACCGATGCGGCAGGCAAACCGCCGCATCGGTCAATTTTGCACACAAGAGAAACCCCATTTCGTTTTCAGGAGGCGAACTGTTATGAGTTTTGTTCCTTATGTTGTAGAGCAGACGGCCCACGGAGAGCGCTCGTATGACATCTTCTCCCGTCTGCTGAACGACCGCATCATCGTCCTCAGCGAGGACGTCAACGACACTTCGGCCAGCTTAGTGGTGGCCCAGCTGCTGTACCTCGAGGGGCAGGACCCGGACAAGGACATCAGCCTGTATATCAACAGCCCCGGCGGCTCGATCAGCGCCGGCATGGCCATCCACGACACCATGCGGTATATCAAGTGCGACGTGTCCACCATCTGCATGGGGATGGCGGCTTCGATGGGCGCCTTCCTGCTGGCCAGCGGCACCAAGGGCAAACGGTTCGCCCTGCCCAACTCTGAGATTCTGATCCATCAGCCGCTGATCGCCGGCGGGCAGGGGGGCGGCCTGTCCGGCCAGGCCACCGACATCAAGATCCACGCCGACCACATCGTCTACCTGCGCGAAAAGCTCAACGGCCTGATCAGCGCCTACACCGGCCAGCCCATCGAGCGGGTGCGCCAGGACACCGAGCGGGACAACTATATGACCGCCCTTGAAGCCAAGGAGTACGGCCTGGTGGACGAGGTCATCACCACACGCTAAAGGAATAGACAGCTATGGCAAACAACAACGGCAGAGATAAAAACGAGAAGGACCTGATCTGCAGCTTCTGCGGCAAGCATCAGGACGAAGTGGAGCGGATGATCATCGGCCCGGGGGTCAACATCTGCAGCGAGTGCATCAACCTGTGCTACGACCTGCTGGCCGACAAGCCCGACCGCACGAGCGGCGCCCGGCCGCCCCGCGCGCCCAGCGCCCGGGCCCGGATGCAGCCCGCCGTCCCCGCGCCGGTCAACATCATGACCCCCGAGGAGATCAAGGCGGGCCTTGACCAGTACGTCATCGGGCAGGACGACGCCAAGCGGGTGCTGTCGGTGGAGGTCTACAACCACTACAAGCGGATCCTGAGCGGCAAGGGGGACGACGTTGAGCTGCAGAAGTCCAACGTCCTTCTGCTGGGCCCCTCCGGCGTGGGCAAGACCCTGCTGGCCCAGACCCTGGCCCGGATGCTGGGGGTGCCCTTCGCCATCGCCGACGCCACCACCCTGACCGAGGCCGGCTATGTGGGCGAGGATGTGGAGAACATCCTGCTCAAGCTGATCCAGGCGGCGGACTTCGACGTGCAGCGGGCGCAGATCGGCATCATCTACATCGATGAGATCGACAAGATCACCCGCAAGAGCGAGAACCCCTCCATCACCCGGGACGTCGGCGGCGAGGGGGTGCAGCAGGCGCTGCTCAAGATCTTGGAGGGGACGGTCAGCAACGTCCCGCCGCAGGGTGGGCGCAAGCACCCCCAGCAGGAGTTCATCCAGATCGACACCACCAACATCCTCTTCATCTGCGGCGGCGCCTTCGACGGGCTGGACAAATACATCCAGCGCCGCACCGACAACTCGGCCCTGGGCTTCGGCAGCAACCTGAAGGATACCTCCGCCGACGCCAAAAAGGCCCTGCTGCGGAAGGTGGAACCCCACGACCTGGTCAAGTTCGGGCTGATCCCCGAGCTGATCGGCCGGCTGCCGGTCATCACCGTCCTGGACGATCTGGACGAGGGGACGCTGGTGCGGGTGCTGAAGGAACCCAAGAACAGCCTGGTCAAGCAGTACAAGGCCCTTCTGGGGATGGACAACGTCGACCTGGTCTTTACCGACGAGGCGCTGCGCGCCATCGCCCGCAAGACCATCGAGCGCAAGACCGGCGCGCGCGGGCTGCGCAGCGTGATGGAGGACCTGCTGATGCCGGTGATGTACGCCGTGCCCAGCGACCCCACCATCATCCGGGTGACCATCGACGCCGACACGGTGGAGGGCGGCGAGCCCCATCTCGAGTACGGCGCGGTGCGCAAACGGTACAAAAACCAGATCTCGGTGGGCTGATGCCCGCCGCGCACAGTCTGGCCGGGGACAGATGCCCCCGGCCAGGCTTTTTTGCGTGAGATTCTTGTTTCTGGCGGCAAAGTGTACTATAATAAAAAGGTCTGGTATCCCGCCGGAAGGCGCGGCAGGACCGATTTGGGTAAAGTATAGCAAAGGAGTAAGCACGATGGCAAATTATCTCGAGATGAGCGCAGAACAGCTGCGGGAGGAAGAGCAGAAGCTCCGCGCAGCCTATCAGGACTACAAGGCCATGGGCCTTTCGCTGAACATGGCCCGCGGCAAGCCCGGCCCCCATCAGATGGACCTGGCCATGGACCTGTTCAAGACCACCGACTACACCGCCGACGACGGCACCGACGCCCGCAACTACGGCAACCTCGAGGGCCTGTACGAGGCCCGCAAGCTGTTCGGCGAGGTGATGGGCGTCAAACCGGAGAACGTCTTTGTGGGCGGCAACTCCAGCCTGCAGCTGATGTACCTGCTGGTCAATATCGGCTGGACCTTCGGCTTCCCCGAGTCGCCCTGCCCCTGGTCGCAGGTGGAGCGGCCCAAGTTCCTCTGCCCGGTGCCGGGGTATGACCGCCACTTCCGCATCACCGAGGAGTTCGGCATCGAGATGATCAACGTCCCCATGTCGCCCGACGGCCCCGATATGGACATGGTGGAAAAGCTGGCCGGTGAGGACCCCTCCATCAAGGGCATCTGGTGCGTGCCGCAGTATTCCAACCCCGACGGCTACACCTACAGCGACGAGACGGTCCGCCGCTTTGCCGCCATGAAGACCGCCGCCCCTGACTTCAAGATCTTCTGGGACGAGGCCTACATCGTCCACCACCTGACCAATGAGATCATCGAGACCCCCGTCCTGCTGGAAGAGAGCAAGCCCTACGGCCATGAGGACCGGGTCTTCATGTTCACCTCCACCAGCAAGATCACCTTCCCCGGCGCGGGCGTGTCCGCCCTGGCCTGCAGCGACAGCATGATGAAGTACGTCTGCAAGCGGTTCGAGGTAATGATCATCAGCTACGACAAGATGAACCAGCTGCGCCACGTCCGCTTCTTGAAGGACAAGGCCGGCGTGTTGGCCCACATGGCCAAGCACCGCCGCCGCCTGGTGCCCTGCTTCGACGCGGTCAAGACCACCTTTGCCCAGCGGCTGACCCCCTGCGGCGACATCGCCCACTGGACCAACCCCAAGGGCGGCTACTTCATCAGCCTGTACGTCATGCCCGGCTGCGCCAAGCGGGTCGCTCAGCTGTGCAAGGAGGCCGGCCTGGTGCTGACCGGCGCCGGCGCGGCCTTCCCCTACGGCAAGGACCCCGAGGATTCCCACCTGCGCATCGCGCCCACCTACCCCAGCCTGAGCGAGGTGGAGCAGGCTTCCGAGCTGCTGACCATCTGCACCCGCCTGGCCACGGTGGAGCTGCTGCTCAAAAACAAGGACTGAGCGGCCTGACAAAACATCTTCCCGCCTGCGTGCAAGAGGCGGCGGGCGGAAAGAACGGGAGGTTTCCGATTTTTTATGAAGACAAAAGGCAGAGCATGGCACCTCGTCGTCACGGTGCTGCTGATCGTGGTGTTCGCGTTCACCGCCTTCTTCGGCGTGTCGTCCACCTACGGCGATGTGACCACCACCTACATCAAGGGCGTGTCGGACATCCGCTTCGGCGTGGACATCAAGGGCGGCGTCAACGTGACCTTCCTGCCCTCGGACGGCTACGACGCCACCGACGAGCAGCTGGACGCGGCGCAGTCGGTCATTGAGAACCGCCTGGTGGCCCTGAACATCACCGACTACGAGCTGTACGCCGACTACAACCAGGACAGCCTGATCCTCGAGTTCCCCTGGCAGTCGGACGAGACCACCTTTGACCCCGAGGCCGCCATCGAGGAGATCGGCACCACCGCCTACCTGACCTTCCGGGAGGGGAGCGAGGCCGACGGCGCGCTGATTTTGGACGGCGCGCGGGTGGAGAACGCCACCGCCCAGTACGGCCCTGTGACCAGCGGCGGCGCGTCGGAGTACTACGTGGCCCTTGAGTTTGACGCCGAGGGGGCCGAGGCTTTCGGCGAGGCCACCACCCGCCTGTACCAGGAGGGCGGCTCCATCAGCATCTGGCTGGACGACGAGAACATCAGCGTGGCCGCCGTCAACGCCGCCATCACCGACGGGCGGGCGGTCATCACCGGCTCCGGCTTTGACCGCGAGGCGGTGGTCACCCTGGCCCGGCAGATCAACTCGGGCGCGCTGCCCTTTGCCCTGACGGTGGACAGCTACTCCACCATCAGCCCCTCCCTGGGCGAGAACAGCCTGGAGGCCATGGTCTACGCCGGCGTCATCGCCTTTGCGGTCATCTTCGCCATCATGGCCTTCATGTACCGGCTGCCCGGCGTGCTGGCCTGCGTCGGCCTGCTGGGCCAGGTGGCGGCCACCCTGGCCTTTGTGTCGGGCTACTTTCCGGTGTTCAACAGCTTCACCCTGACGCTGCCCGGCATCGCCGGCGTCATCCTGGCCATCGGCATGGGTGTGGACGCCAACGTCATCACCGCCGAGCGGATCAAGGAGGAGCTGCGGGCCGGCAAGTCCCTGCCCGGCGCCCTCAAGAGCGGCTTTGCCCGCGGCCTGACCCCGGTCATCGACGGCAATGTGACCATCGTCATCGTGGCCGTCGTCCTGATGGGCGCCTTCGGCCCCACCGACGGCATCTTCGCCCGGCTGCTGAACGTTGTCTTCTTCGCCTTCGGCGCGTCCACCGCCGGCACCATCTACGCCTTCGGCTACACCCTGCTGACCGGCGTGCTGCTCAACTTTGTGTTCGGCGTCTTTGCCACCCGGGTGATGATCGCCGGGGCGGCCTCCATCAAGGCGCTGCAGAACCCCTGGCTCTACGGCCTGGACAAAACCCCCAAAGAGCCCAGGACCATCGACTTTGTGGGCAGGCGGAAGGTCTTTTTGACCTTCTCCTCCTGCCTGATGGCGGCCATCGTCCTCTTTGCGGTGGTGTTCGGGGTGCGGCTTGACACCGAGTTCACCGGCGGCGCCATGCTGACCCTCAGCTACGAGGGGCAGCCCGACCTCGCGGCGGTGGAGCATACCGCCGAAGAAGCCCTCGGCAGCACCGGCCTGACGTTGCAGACCGGCGAGAACGTGGCCACCGGCGAGGCCACCCTCAAGATCTCGCTGCCCGGCAGCGACACCGTCACCACCGAACAGGTGGCCGGCCTGCTGGACGCTCTGGCCGAGAGCAGCCCCGACAACCACTTCGCGCAGCTGTCCTTGAGCAACGTCAGCCCGGCGATGGGCGCGCGCTTTTTGCAGAAGAGCCTGGTGGCGGTGGTCTTTGCCCTGGCGCTGATCCTGGTGTATATCGCCATCCGCTTCAAGAACATCGGCGGTGTGACCGGCGGCGCCATGGCCATCCTGGCCCTGGTCAACGACGCGATGGTCATCTTCGGCACCTTCGTGGTGCTGCGCGCCGCGCTGGACGGCAACTTCATCGCCGCCCTGCTGACCATCCTGGGCTACTCGGTCAACGACACGGTGGTCATCTACGACCGTATCCGGGAGAACCGCAAACTGATGGGCAAAAAGACCCCCTTCGGCGAGCTGGTCAACACCTCCCTCAATCAGTCCCTGCGCCGCACTTTGATGACCTCGGTCACTACCGTGTCGGCCCTGGCCGTCATGTGCGTGGTGTCGGTCCTCTACGGGCTGGACAGCATCTTCACCTTCGCCTTCCCGCTGGCGATGGGTATGATCAGCGGCGTGTACACCTCGCTGTGCGTCTCCACTTCGGCGTGGGTCTGCTGGGCCGGCCGCAAAGACGGGCAGAAGAAGTAACCTTTGCGAACAAGAGAAAGGACATCCTATGAAATGCCCCTACTGCGGCGGGGAGGAATCCAAAGTGATCGACTCCCGCCCCACCGAGGACGGCGAGCGGATCCGCCGCCGCCGCGAATGCCTGGCCTGCCACAAGCGATTCACCACCTATGAGGCGGTGGAGACCCTGCCGCTGATGGTGATCAAAAAGAACAACTCCCGCGAGCCGTTCGACCGGCAGAAGGTGCTGAACGGGATGCTGCGCTCCTGCGCGCAGCGCCCGGTCAGCTACGAACAGCTGGAGCAGGCGGTGAACAACATCGAGCAGGCCCTGCTGTCGGGCTATGAGCGGGAGGTCAGCAGCGTGCAGATCGGCGAGCTGGCCATGCAGGAGCTGAAAAAGATCGACGAGGTGGCCTATGTCCGCTTTGCGTCGGTCTACCGGCGCTTCGCCGATGTCGAGAGCTTCTTCAACGAGCTGGAAAAGCTGATGAAGGACCGCAAGGATTGAACACAGCCGGCAGGGGAGAGATCCCCTGCCGGTTTTGGCGTATGGCGCCGGCGCGCGGCGGGTCGAAGGCTGGGGTAAAAATGGAAAATTCGTTAAATCAGCCCGCCGGAATTGCCCGCCGGGGCAATTTGTGCTATACTACTCACTGAATATCCATGACCATAAAGGAGGAGCGCCGTTTGTTGCCTTACGATGCCGTCCTGTTCGATGTGGACGGGACCCTGCTGGATTCCGCCCCTGGCATCCTGTCCACCCTGCGGGAGGTCTTTGACGCCATGGGGACCGACGTGTCGGGGGTGGACCTGATGCGCTATGTGGGGCCGCCGCTGCGGCAGACCTTCGCCGAATATTACGACAGCCCCGCCGAGGTCGAGTGCGCCACCGAGCTCTACCGGGCCAGCTACGCCGCGCGGGGCTGCCACATCTGCACGCCCTACCCCGGCGCGGCCGAGATGCTGCGCCGGCTGAAAGACGCAGGGCTGGCCCTCTGCACCGCCACCTGCAAGCCCACCCACGTGGTGCGGCCCATCCTGGAGGAGCAGGGCCTCGCGCCGCTGTTCGACTTCATCGCCGGCGCGTCGATGGACCAGAGCCGGGACACCAAGGCCGACGTCATCCGCCACGCGCTGGCCCAGCCCTTCATGCAGGGCCGCCGCGCCCTGATGGTGGGGGACCGGCGGGACGATATGCAGGGTGCCGCAGCCTGCGGGCTGGACGCGGCCGCCGCCCTCTACGGGTACGGCGGCAGGGAAGAGCTGGCCCCCTTCGGGCCGGTGCTCTGCGCCGAGAGCTGCCGGCAGCTGGCCGACCTGCTGCTGGGCTGAGGCCCGCCCAAACGAGCCCGAACGATACAGAGAGATGGGGAAGATACCATGAGCCGTAATTCAGAGTCTATGACACCGATCCAAAAGCAGGCGGTGCTGGTCTGCGCCGTCTGCGCGCTGGCTGTCCTGATCACCGCCAGCGTCACCTATGTGCTGCTGGCCACCAAGGGGGAGGCCCCCTCCAGCTCGGTGGTCCAGGTGGAAGAACCGGACGACCTGGCCACCCACTACCAGGTGGACACCCAGTCCTCCGCCCTGCTGGCCGCCACCGCCGACGCGGGGGAAGCCTACCTGAGCGACACCCTCTTTTTGGGCGATTCCAACACCGTCCGGCTGTACAACAACGGCCTGATCAGCCTGCAGCAGTTCTGCGCCAAAGAGGGCATCGGCCTGCAGAGCGCCCTGTCGGAGCAGATCGTCACCTTCCGCGGCACCGAACAGCGGTACACCATCGCCGAGGCGGTGGCCATGATGAAGCCCCGCCGGGTGGTCATCACCCTGGGCACCAACGACAACGGTATGGCGGTGGAGGATTTCATCGGCTATTATACCCAGCTGGTGCAGGCCATCCAGACCGGCTACCCCTACACCGACATCATCGTCAACACCGTCCCGCCGGTGCCGCAGGACCACTCCCACTACCCTGAGATCTCGCAGGAGAAGATCGACGACTTCAACATGGCCCTGCTGACCATGTGCGAGAACCTGGGGGTCAAGTTCCTCAACAGCGCCGAGGTGCTCAAGGACCCGGCCACCGGCTACGGCCTGGACGACTACTATATCGCGGGGGACATCCACCTCAAGAGCAGCGGCCTCAAGGCCATGCTCAGCTACCTGACCACCCACGCCTACGAGACCGAGGACCGCCGCCCCGATACGAACAACATCCCCACCCGCACCCTGGAGTATACCTCCAATCCCAGCGACCCGGTGGCGCCCAGCTCTTCCGAGGCGCAGGGCGAGACCTATGAGGCCCGCTACCGCATCGACCAGGCGGGCGGCACCCTGACCAGCGGGGACAGCGCGGGGAACGAGTCCCTCCGCTTTGACGTCACCGAGGGCCGCTCGGTGACGGTGACGGCGGTGCCGGACAAGGGCTACCTCTTTGTCAACTGGAGCGACGGGGTGACCACACCCACCCGCACCGACAGCGGCTTCAAACAGAACCTCGATGTGACGGCGGTCTTTTCGCCGGCGTCGGTGGAGATCAGCGGCGCCGGCTCGGGGATGCTGGGGATGAACTATACCTTCACCGCCAAGCTCAGCGGCCAGTACGCCAAAGCTGAGAACCTGCACTGGTACGTCAACGGCGAGGAATCGATCGAAGCCGCCGG
Organism: Candidatus Faecalibacterium faecipullorum; assembly: GCA_019118985.1. GTDB lineage: Bacteria > Bacillota > Clostridia > Oscillospirales > Ruminococcaceae > Faecalibacterium > Faecalibacterium faecipullorum. Next base: position 13,518 of record DWXX01000178.1, on the reverse strand, counting down.
CCGCACCTCCATCACCTTCATCGTCGACCCGCTGCTGGCCAACCAGACCTATACCGTCTATGCGGCAGTGGTCTACAACGACAGCCGGGTGGTCAGCAACAGCCTGACCGTCTCCTTCCGGGAGGGGGTCAGCGACCCGGATGATTCCAGCAGCTCCTCTTCGGGCAGTTCTTCGGGCGATGCCGGCAGCAGCTCCGGCAGCTCGTCCAGCTCCTCTGGGTCCGGCTCGTCGTCGGGCAGCTCCAGCTCGTCGGGCAGCAGCTCGTCCGGCGCGGATTCTGAGCAGGCGTCCGCCTCCTCCCGCCCGGGGGACGACAGCAGCTCGTCGGCAGGCTCCGGCAGTTCGTCCGGCAGCAGCCGGCCCCAGAGCGGTTCTTCCAGTTCCGGCAGTGCTTCCGGTTCGAGCAGCTCGGGCAGCTCCCGCCCCGGCTCCTACGATGACGACCCCGAGGGGCCGGCGGCAAGCGGCTCGTCGAGCCATGCCGGCAGCAGCAGTTCCAGCAGCCGGCCTTCGGGCAGCAGCTCGGGCTCCAGCGCCTCCCGCGGGGAGGACGACGCGCCCAGCTCTTCGGGCAGCACGCTGGACGATGTGATCGACGGGCTGTTCGGGGTGCAGTGAGCCCCGGCAGGCACCCCGCGCCCTCCGCCCGCATAGGCTGGAGGGAAAGGAGGGGGCGCCGATGCCCGACAGGTACGAAGCTGTCATCTCCCGCCCCGGCCGCGGCGACGTGACCGACGGGAGCGTGGACTACTACGAGATGGAGTGGGAGATCGTCCGCGGCCCCGGGCCCGGCCCGGCGGACGGACGCGAACCGGACGGCCGCGACAGACAGCAGCGCCGCGAAACAGACGGCGGATGAACAGGCGGGCCAGCTCTGCGCGGGCGGGGCTGGCCCCGTCTTGTGAAAAACGCGCCGCCCGGCTCCCCTGCAGATGTGGATCAAAAAGAGAGGGAACAACGATGGCAAAATATTACTGCATCCTGTTTGACGCAGACAACACCCTGCTGGATTTTGACGCCGCCGAGCGCAAAGCCCTGGCCGAGACCCTGACCGAGTACGGCATCGAGCCCGCGAGCGAGACGGTGCAGAAGTACCGCGAGATCAACGAGGGGCTGTGGCGCCAGCTGGAAAAGGGGCAGATCCGCCGCGACAAGCTGGTCAGCGAGCGATTCACCCGCTTTTTGAAGGAGATCGGCGCGGCGGGCAACGGCGCCGAGATGAACCGCTTTTACCTCGACAAGCTGGCCAGCCACCCCGACCTGATGCCCGGCAATGTGCTGGACGTGCTGCGGGAACTGGCCGAAGTGGCCACCCTCGCCATCGTCACCAACGGCTTTGACCGGGTGCAGGGCCGCCGGGTCAAGGAGTCGGGGGTGGCCGAGTGGATGGAGGAGGTCTTTGTCTCCGAGCGGCTGGAGAGCGAGAAACCCAACCGCAAGATCTTCGACGCCGCCCTGCGCACCCTCGGGGTGGAAAACCGCGAGCACGTGCTGGTGGTGGGAGACAGCCTGACCAGCGACATCCAGGGGGGCGCCAACGCCGGGCTGGACACCTGCTGGTTCAACCGGGACCATCAGGAGAACCCTGGCCTTGTCAGCCCGACCTATGAGATCGACGCCCTCGAGCAGCTCTACCCCATCGTGATGGAAGAGGACGAGCTGGCCCGGGTGGGACAGAAAAACCGCCGCCACCAGGTCTGAGGCCGTGCGCGGCGCGTGTGGGGAACGAAGATATGTTGATGAATCTGGAACAGATCGGCAAGACCTTTGGGGAGAAGGTGGTGCTGGAAGATGTGACGGCCAGCGTCGAGCGGGAGGACCGCATCGGCATCGTAGGCCAGAACGGCGCCGGCAAGACCACCCTGCTCAAGATCCTGACCGGTGAATACACCGACTATGCGGGCGAGTTCAGCCTGACCCACGGGGTCACGGTGGGGTATCTGGCGCAGAACGCCAAACTGGACGTCACCCTGGACGTCTACGGGGAGATGCGCTCCACCTTTGCCCCGGTGCTGGACGCCATGGAGCAGATGCAGGTACTGGAGCGGAAGATGGCCGCCCGCCCCGCCGACCCCGCCCTGCTGGAACAGCACGGGGCGCTGCAGGCGGTGATCGACGCCGCCGACGGCTACAATATGGACGTGAACATCAAGAAGGTGCTCAGCGGCATGGGCTTTGCCCAGGACACCTGGCAGAAGAACGTGGGGGTGCTGTCGGGGGGCGAGCTGACGAGGCTGCGGATCGCAAAGCTGCTGCTGGAAAAGCCGGACATCCTGATCCTGGACGAGCCGACCAACCACCTCGACTTCGCCACCATGGAGTGGCTGGAAAATTACCTCAAGGGCTACGCCGGCGCGGTGATGGTGGTCAGCCACGACCGCTACTTCCTGGACAACGTCTGCACCAAGATCTGGGAGGTGGCCGGCTGCACCCTGACCGTCTACAAGGGCAACTTCTCGGCCTACCTGCCCCAGAAGGAGGCGGCGGACGCGCTGCGTCAAAAACAGCACGACGCCGACGTGGCCCTGGCCGAAAAGCTGCAGGACTACATCGACCGCAACCTTGTGCGCGCCTCCACCACCAGGATGGCCCAGAGCCGCCGCAAGCAGCTGGAAAAGCTGGAGATCACCGAGGCGCCCAAAGACGAGACCAACCGCCTCAACTTCCGCTTCGAATACGACATCGAGCCCTGGAACGAGCTGGTCATCCTGAAAAACCTGACCATCCGCATCGGCAGCCGGACGCTGCTGGAGCCCTTTACCTATACCGTCTGCCGCGGGCAGCGGCTGGTGATCGCCGGGCCGAACGGGGCGGGCAAGTCCACCCTGATGCAGGTGCTGGACGGCCAGCGGCGGCCCTCGGGCGGTATGGTCCGCCTGGGCACCGGGGCCCGGCCGAGCATTTTTGAACAGCAGCAGCACCGCGCCGGCGCCGGCCGGGTGATCGACGCCATCTGGGACAAATACCCCCAGATGACCGAGCTGGAAGTCCGCAGTCATCTGGCCCGCCTCGGCTTCCGGGGGGAGACGGTCTTCAAGGACTGCGCGTCCCTGTCGGGCGGCGAGCTGGCCCGGCTCCGCTTTGCCGAGATCGTCCTCGAGCGGCCCAACCTGCTCTTTCTGGACGAGCCGACCAACCACCTCGACATCTATACCCGCGAGAATCTGACCGAGGCCCTGATGGCCTACACCGGCACCCTGCTGCTGGTCACCCACGACCGCCATCTGATGAACAGCCTGGCCTGCCCCATCCTCTACCTGGAAAACGGCAGGGCCACCATCTACCCCAGCTACGACGCCCTGATGGGGCGCGAAGCCCCCGCCGCCGCGCCCGAGAAGACGGACGCCGCCGCCAAGGCCGGCTATGGCAAAGAACAGCGCCGCCGCCGCGCCGAGCTGCGGGCCAAGATCAAAGCCTGCGAGGAGGAGATGGAACGCTGCGGCGCCCGGGAGGTGGAGCTGGACAACGAGATCAACAGCCCCGAGGTATACAACGACCCCCAGCTGCTGCGCCAGAAAAGCGACGAGCTGGAGGACCTGCGCTTCCATCAGGAAGAGCTGTTCGCCGCCTGGGAGGCAGCCGTGGAAGAGCAGGAGCAGTACGAACGTTCGCTTGAGACAACCGAGAACGCCGGGGCCTGACGCCCCGCAGGAGGCAGCCGATGCGTGACCCAAAACAGAGCAAGGCAAAGCAGGTCGCCCTTTCGGGGATGCTGTTCGCCCTGGCCATGGCCCTCTCCTTTGCCGAGGGGACGCTGACCATCCCCGGGCTTTTGCCGGGGATGAAGCTGGGGCTGGCCAACGTGGTGGTGATGTACGCGCTGCTCTTCATGGGGGCAAAGCAGGCGCTGACGTTGGACCTGCTCAAGGCGCTGTTCGTCTTTCTGGTGTCGGGGCCGACGGCGGGCTTCCTCTCGCTGTGCGGGGGGCTGCTGTCTTTGCTGGTGATGTGGGCGCTGTACGATCTTTTGCCGCTGCGGCCGACCTGGTTCATCCTGTCGGTCTGCGGGGCGCTGGCCCACAATGTGGGGCAGCTGATCGGGGCTGGGTTCCTGCTGTCGTCGGCGCTCTCGTTGTACTACGCGCCGGTGATGCTGGTGCTGGGCCTCGTGATGGGCGGGCTGACCGCCCTCATCCTGCGGGCGCTGCTGCCCGCGCTGGAAAAACTGGGCTACAACATCCGCGAGCGCCGCGGCTGACCGCGGCTGGAAACGATCCACTGCCCCCGCTTTGCTGGCAAAAGCAGTGGGACCCATTGCAACCGCCGCCGCGAGCGGCTATAATACAAAGACGGGGCCGCGCACGCCGCGCGCCCCGCTGAGGATGAAAGGCTGCGCCCGCCAGACTGGGGCGCGGCTGTGGGAGGTTCACAATGTCTGAAAAAGTTACCATCAAGGTGGAGCGGCAGACGCACCATCTTCCTGCCATTGCCCTGCGGGGGCTGGTGGTCTTCCCAAACAATCTGGTCCACTTTGAGGTGGGCAGAGAAAAGAGCATCGCCGCCATTGAGTGGGCGATGAACAACAACTCCAATGTCTTTCTGGTCGCCCAGAAGCGGATGGACACCGACGAGCCCGGCCGGGACGACCTGTTTACATACGGCGTGGTGGCCGAGATCAAGCAGGTGCTGCGGGTCTCGGACGACCTGGTCCGCGTTTTGGTGGAGGGCAAGTACCGCGCCAAAATGGTCGAGCTGGACTGCGACGGCAAGTTCCTGCTGGCGGCCGTCCAGCCGGCGCCGGTCCGCGCCCCCAAAGACAGCGACGCGCTGCAGACCGACGCGCTGGTCCGCAGCCTCAAGGGGGTATTTGACGAGTACCTGTCCCTCAACCAGCGGCTGGCCAAGGACGTGGTGTTCGCCATCGTCTCCAGCGACGACCCGGTCTTTCTGAGCGAGTACATCCCCGCCAACCTCCTGCTGCGGTACGAGGACAAACAGGCAGTGATGGATGAGAACACCCTCACCGGCCGGCTGGAAAAGCTGATCGAGCTGCTGCGGCGGGAATGCCAGGTCATGCAGATCGAGAAGGAGATCAGCGACAAGGTCAACGAGTCGATGGACAAAAACCAGCGGGACTACTACCTGCACGAGCAGCTGAACATCATCAGCAGCGAGCTGGGGGAGGGCGACGACACCCACGCCGAGGCCGAGGACTACCGCCGCCGCATCCTGGAGCTGCACCTGGCGGAGGACAGCGAGCAGAAGCTGCTGAAGGAAGTCGACCGCCTGGCCAAGATGCAGGGCAGCAACCAGGAGGCCACCGTCATCCGCACTTACCTGGACACCTGCCTCGACCTGCCGTGGAACACCTTCACCGAGGACGACCTGGACATCGTCAAGGCGCAGGAGATCCTGGACCGCGACCACTACGGCCTGAAAAAGGTCAAGGACCGCATCCTCGAGATGCTGGCTGTCCGCAAGCTGGCCCCCGACGTCAAGGCGCAGATCATCTGCCTGGTCGGCCCCCCGGGCGTCGGCAAGACCAGCATCGCGCGGTCCATCGCGGCCTGCCTGCACCGCAAGTATGTCCGGCTCAGCCTGGGCGGCGTGCGGGATGAAGCCGAGATCCGCGGCCACCGGCGCACCTACATCGGCGCCATGCCGGGCAAGATCATCAGCGCCATGATCACCGCCAAGAGCCAGAACCCCCTCATCCTGCTGGATGAGATCGACAAGCTGGCGGGGGACTTCCGGGGCGACCCGGCGGCCGCTTTGCTGGAGGCGCTGGACCCCGAGCAGAACAATACCTTCAAGGACCACTTCCTGGACATCCCCTACGATCTGAGCCATGTGCTGTTCATCACCACCGCCAACGACCTGGGGGGCATCCCGGCGCCGCTGCGGGACCGGATGGACATCATCGAGCTGCCCAGCTATACCCGTGTGGAAAAGTACAACATCGCCCGCCGCCACCTGCTGCCCAAGCAGCTGGAGCTCTGCGGGCTGACCGGCAAGGTGACCGTCTCGCAGTCGGCCCTCTACGGGCTGATCGACGGCTACACCCGGGAGGCCGGCGTCCGCAGCCTGGAGCGGACCATCACAAGCGTCCTGCGCAAGTGCGCCCGAAAGATCGCGGCAGGGGAGACTGAGAGCGTCTCGGTCACCGCCGCCATGCTGGAAGAGCTGCTGGGCCCCCGGATGGTCAAGCCCGAGTTCCTCAACCGGGACAACGCGGTGGGCATCGCCAACGGCCTGGCGTGGACCAGCGTCGGGGGCGAGACGCTGCCCATCGAAGTGCAGGTCATCGAGGACGGCGCCGGCAAGATCACCGTCACCGGCTCGCTGGGCGATGTGATGAAGGAGAGCGCACAGCTGGCCGTCACCTACGCCCGGGTCCACGCCGCCGAGTACGGCATCGACACCGAAAAGCTCAAGAAGGCCGACCTGCACATCCACGCGCCCGAAGGGGCCGTCCCCAAAGACGGGCCGTCGGCCGGCGTCACCCTGACCACCGCCCTCATCTCCTGCCTGTCCGGGCGGCCGGTGCGGGGGGATGTGGCCATGACCGGCGAGATCACCCTGCACGGCTATGTGCTGCCCATCGGCGGCCTGAGGGAAAAGAGCATGGCCGCCTACCGCGAGGGGATGAAGCTGGTCCTCATCCCGAAGGACAACGAGAGCGACCTGTACGAGGTCGACGACGAGGTCAAGGAGCACCTGCAGTTCATGCCGGTCTCCACCCTCAAGCAGGTGCTGGACACGGCGCTGCTCAAGCCCGCCGCAAAGCCCCTGCCCGCCCGGCGGACCCGGACCCGCAAGTCGTCCTCCCAAAACGGCGAGGCCATCCTGCCGCCGCCCTCCGACAAGACCCCCCAGCCCGGGGTGGTCTGCTGAACAGCACCCGACTGTGAGGAACCATCATGAACTACAACAAAGCGGCCTTTCTGGCCAGTTACGGCATCTCCAGCCAGCTGCCCGGCAGCGACCGGCCTGAGATCAGCTTTTCGGGCCGGTCCAATGTGGGCAAGTCCAGCCTGATCAACAAGCTGTGCAACCGCAAGAACCTGGCCCGGGTGTCCAGCACCCCCGGCAAAACAGCCACCATCAACTTCTACCAGGTGGACAGCTGCTACTTCGTCGACCTGCCCGGCTACGGCTACGCCAAGGTCAGCAACGCCGACCGCCAGCGCTGGGACGAGCTGATCAACAGCTACTTCGGCGCGCGGCGCAGCCACACCCTGCTGGTCCAGCTGCTGGACTGCCGCCACGACATCGGGGCGGACGACGCCCAGATGCTGCGCTACCTGCACTACCACGGCGTCCCCTTCGTGGTGGCCCTGACCAAGGCCGACAAGCTCAAAAAGAGCCAGCTGGAAGAAACCCGCGCCGCCTTTGAGGAGGTCTGCCGGCCCTTCGGCTGCCGGGCGGTGGTGCTGACCAGTGCCGAGAGCGGCTACGGCATCCCCCAGCTGCAGGCCATCCTGGACGAGGCGGTGGCCGGCGATATGGCGCAGGCGGAGGGCAGCGATGGCCTATAACGAGTTTGCTTACTTCTACGATGCCTTCAACGAGGACGCCGACTACGACGCCCTCTACCGCCATGTCAAGGCGGAGCTGGACGCCCACGGCATCGCCGACGGCATCCTGGCCGACCTCGGCTGCGGCACCGGCGAGCTGACTTTGATGCTGGCCCAGGCGGGCTACGACATGATCGCCATCGACCAGTCGGAGGAGATGCTCTGCGTGGTGCGGGACAAGGCCGACCAGCTTGAGCTGCCCACCCGGCTGCTTCTGCTGCAGCAGGACCTGTGCAGCCTCGACCTCTACGGCACCATCCGGGGGGCGGTGTCCACCTTCGACACCTTCAACCACCTGCCCGATCTGGACGCCGCCCTGGCCAACGCCGGCTTTTTCATGGAGAAGGGCGGGGTGCTGCTCTTCGATATGAACACCCCCTACAAGCACCGGGAGGTGCTGGGCGGCCATACCTTCGCCTTTGAAGGGGAGGGCGCCGGCTGCGTCTGGCGCAACTGTCTCGAGGACGGCGGGCGGCGGGTGCGCATCTGCCTCGACATCACCGACCGGGAGAGCGGCGAAAACTTCCGGGAGGAATTCTGCGAGTACACCTATGAGCTGGAGGAGATCCGCGCCGCGCTGGAGAGGCACGGCTTCGCCCTCGAGTCGGTCTGCGACGGCGAGACCTTCGGCCCGCTGACCGATACGAGCGAGCGGTATTTCTTCTGCGCAGTCAAACAATACACACAGCTGGAGGGAGAAAAACAAGATGGCTGAACTGATCCGCGGCCTGTCCGAAAACGGCGGCGTCGTATTCTGCGGCGTGGATTCGACCGATATTGTCTGTAAAGCGGAACAGCTTCACAAGACGAGCGCCACCTGCAGCGCGGCTTTGGGCCGGCTGCTGACCGGGGCGGCTCTGATGGGCTCGATGCTCAAGGACGACCGGGACAGCATCACCCTGCGGGTGAACGGCGGCGGCCCCGCCGGGCTGCTCATCGCCTGCACCGACGGCACCGGCAACGTCAAGGGCTGCATCGAGCACCCCCTGGTCGAGATGCCGCCCCGCGCCGACGGCCACCTGGACGTCGGCGGCGCGGTGGGCAAAGACGGGGTGCTCACCGTCATCCGGGACAACCGGCTGCAGAAAGAGCCCACCGTCGGCCAGGTGCCGCTGGTCTCGGGCGAGATCGCCGAGGATCTGACCGCCTACTATGCCTACAGCGAGCAGATCCCCACCGTCTGCGCCCTGGGGGTGCTGGTCGACCCCGACCTGACCATCCGCTGCGCCGGCGGGTATTTGATCCAGCTGCTGCCCGGCGCCACCGACGCCGAGATCACCCGGCTGGAGGAGAACATCGCCGCCATGCCCTCGGTGACCGAGATGCTGCGGGCCGGCCTTGCCCCCCGGGCGATGATGGAGAAGGCCCTGGCCGGCTTTGCCCCCTCGGTGCTGGACAGCCGGCAGGTGGCCTACCGCTGCGGCTGCAGCGAGGAGCGCACCCGCCAGATGCTGCTCAGCCTCGGCCGCCGCGAGCTGGAAAAGCTGCGGGACGAGGACCCCCGCTGCGAGGTGGTCTGCCACTTCTGCCACGCCAGCTATACCTTTGACCTCGATCAGCTTTTGAAAGAGCTGCCCGCCCGGCCTGCATAAAGCCCGAACCAAAAAGATACGTCCTGCCCGTCTGGTCTGCGCCAGACAGGCAGGACGTTTTTGCTGCGTTATCGGCTGACGATGTCGGCCAGCAGGGTATAGGTGACGGCGTAGCGCAGGCTGTGCGCGCCCATCTCGACCGATTCCTTTTGGGCGACGAGCTCGGCGCCCGGCCACTCCTCTGCAAGGGCGCGCAGGCAGTGCAGACGTGCCATCGAGAGGGCGAGGCCGTCCGGCCAGGCAGCCTCACCGACGGCGCGCTGATAGGCGGTGGTCTCTTCCACCGAGACCGGCAGGGGCAGGCCCCAGAGCTCCAGCTGCATGTGGCGGGTGACCTCCGCCGCGTCGCCCGCCGCGCCGGACCCGAAGGCCGGCAGGGCCCAGTCGAGGGGGCCGCAGCGCAGCCGCAGCCGGACTGACTTGCGCCCGGTCAGCAGCGGCAGCTGCGCCGAGAGGGGCTGTTCATAAGAGGCCGACCACTCCACCCGGGCGGTCACCGTGCCGGCCGCCGGCGCGAAGATGGGTGTGCCGTCCCGCTCAGTGCGGGCGGTGCCGATCAGGGGCTGCCCGGCCTCCACCTGCTGCCCCGGGGCCACCAGGGCGGTGCCGCTCTTCAGCTCCACCGCCGTCACCACCCCGGCGGCGCGGGCGCAGAGGGTCTGCAGCTTGCCGGTAAAGACGGCGGGGGCGGGGGCGGCCGCCGCGGCTTCCACCTCCAGACGCCCGCCGAAAAAGTTGAGGCTCGCCCAGGAGAACTCCCCGCTCTGCAGCAGGGCGTAGGCTCCGGTGTCCAGACGCTCCCCGGTGGCGCGGGCGCCGGGGGCGAGGCCGGCGGCCTCCCGCAGGATGGCGGCGGCCCGCACCTGCTGCCCGGCGGTCAGGCCATGGTAGTCCACCGCCCAGACCAGCCCCCGCCCCCACGCCAGGCAGGGGAGGAAGAGGGCAAGCCCCACCCACAGCCCGGTGCGGCGCAGCAGCGGCCGCAGCGCAAAGAACACCCCCCGCCGCCGCGCCACCCGCAGCCGGACATGCCGCCGCCGGGCCAGGGCGGCCAGACGACGGTACCGCCAGGCCGCGCAGCTGCCGTCAAAGCCGCCGGGCCGGGCCGTAATGACGGACAGCTGCAGCCCGACGGCGGCCGCGTCGTTCAAAAGACCCTCGATGTCGCCGCCGCGGGCCGAAAAGGCTGCCCCCGCCCACAGCTGTACCGCCTGCATCCCGCCGCCCCCTTTGCATCGATTCACCCGGCGCCGTCCGAAAAGTCGGTCCGCACGAACCGCCCCCGCAGGGTGATCCGGTGGGCGGCCAGGGAGAGGATCTGCATCCCGTCGCCGTAGACGGTGAAGGTGCCGCCGTACAGCTCGAGGCTGAGTTTGCTGCCGTCATAGGTGAGGATCCGCCGGAAGTGCTCGATCTCCATCATGGCGCCGGTCATGTAGACCGCCGGCTGACGGTACATCCCGGCGGGCGGCTGGCTGAACAGCAGCCGGAGCCAGCTTCGCGGCGTCAGCCGCCTGTTGCGTTGCTTCGACACCTTTTCCCCTCCCGTTGACGGCGCTGGGGGGCGGGGCATGGCCCGCCGCCTCTGTCCATATATATGGATGGAGGGGGGCTGCTTATGTATCGCGGTTGGAAACAGGGGCTGTACGCCCTGCTGGGGGCGGGGACGGCGGCGCTGGTCTTTGCCGCGCCGGGGTCCTGCGCCGATGCCCTGGCGGCGGGGCTTGCCCTCTGCGGGGGGCCGCTGCTGCTGTCCCTCTTCCCGTTTTTGATCGTCTCCACCCTGCTGGCCCGCAGTGGCGGCGGGGAGCTGCTGGGGGCCCTGCTGCGGCCGGCTGCCCGCCTTGCGGGGGTGCGGGCCGACAGCGCCGGCGGGGTGCTGCTGCTGGGCCTTGCCGGCGGCTTTGCCCCGGCGGCCAACGCCGCGGCGCAGGCCGTCCGTGCCGGCCGCCTGACCCCCGCAGAGGCCGCCCGGCTGCTGCCGGCCTGCATCTGCTCGGGGCCGTCCTTCGTCATTTTGACGGTGGGGCGGGGGATGCTGGGCAGCGCCGGGGCGGGGGTGCGGCTCTTTGCGGCGCAGGCGCTGGCGGGGCTGCTCTCGGCGGCGGTGCTGGCCCGTTTTACGCCGCAGCGCCCGGGCAGCGGGACGCCACCCGCCCCGCCCGCGGCGCTGCCGCCGCTGCGCCTCGACGCCGTCATCGCCGACGCCGCCCTGACCTACTGCAGGCTGTGCGGGTTCATCCTCTACTTCCGGCTGCTGGCCGGGGGGCTGGGGGCGGTGTCGCCCCGGCTGGCCCTGCCCGCCGCCATGGCGCTGGAGGTCTGTTCGGGCTGCGACCTGGCCGCCCGCGCCGGCCGGTGGGCGCCGTGGCTGTGCTGCGCGGCGGTCAGCTGGCAGGGGGCGTCGGCCCTGCTGCAGGTGCGGGCCATCTGCCCGACGGAGGTCAGCTGCCGCCCGCTTATGGCCGCGCGGCTGCTCCATCTGCCGCTGTCGCTGGGGCTCTTCCGGCTGCTGCTCGCTTTGCCGGGCGGCGCTGCGCCGGCCGCCGCCGTGCTGCACACCGCCCCGGTCCTGCTGCGCCGGGTCCCGCCCGACTGCGCCGTTCTGGCCTTTCTGGGCTGCTGCTTTATAGTCTGCCAGCTCAACCGCGCCCTTGAAGCATAAAAAAAGCCCCCGGAGCCGCATACCCACGGCCCCGGGGGCGATGATTGGAGCTACTGATCCGATTCGAACGGACGACCTGCTCATTACGAGTGAGCTGCTCTACCGGCTGAGCCACAGTAGCACGCTGCAAGATGCAACGGTGTTATTGTAGCATAAAAGCCGGTTGGCGTCAAGCGGTTTACATGGATTGTGAAGTAAGGTCGCAAATTTGCCCTTCGCTTTCAATACCGATATCATTTGCGAGGTTAAGTTTACCGCACGCTTCCATAAAAGTCTCTTTGCCGCCGGTGCAGTAAATATGGACAGCTGAATTCGTTACCATAGGAATATCGCCATCGCCATTACCAGCTAAATCTGCCAATCCAAAAGTACATTCACCGACCTCTTTCAACTGGCCATTCAATATTACCGTATCTAGCTTGGGGCACTGGGTAAATACGCCGGCCGGTATACGGAGTCCTAAACCGTAATTATATCCACCTTTCAAAACAATGCTGCCAGCAGATATATACACATTTTCCAGGCTAGTACAGGTACTGAATCCGGCCTCAGATATTGTCAAGGCGCCAGTCGTCGTAATGCTCACATTTGTCAGTGCAGTGCAGGATATAAACGCATAACTTTGTATGTCGGTCACATTGGTGAGTGTAACGTTTTTCAAACTGGAGCAACCATTAAAAGCAGAGTATCCAATGGTTTTAACCCCGGGCATGTCAACCGTGGTCAGATTTTTGCAGTTGAAAAAAGCCTTCTCTCCGATTGTTTCCACTTCGGAAGAAAGTTTAATGCTTTCTACGGCGTCAAATCGGCCGCTGGCGAAGATGTTCGAACCAATCTCCGTTACACCGCTACCTTCTTCCACAATCAGATGCACCACTTTTTCTAGATCGAACTTTTCCAGTTCTTCCGGATTGCTTTTGTATTGCCCTGCTGCCAGACCGGTTTTGATCGCATTCAGAGACATGCTAGAACTCTCCATAAGATCAGACGCGGTCACGTTATCAACAGTGCGGAAAATCAGCGTACCTGCTCTCTGACCATCCGCTGCATCTGGGTACCACTGTACTGCATATTTGAGCATGGGTTCTTCCGGCTCATCGGGTTGGTTATCCCCGCCGTCTCCATCACCGCCGCTGCTGCCCGACCCATCACCGGAACCGCCGTGTCGATAGGTCAGCACCGCCTCGTAAAAGTACCCGTTGTCCGCCTTGACCATCGAGATGAAACCCTCGTCCTCGCAGCCGGCAAGGCGGGCGATGAACTCGCCGGCGAGCTGGGCGGCGGCTTTGTCGGCATCAACGTCGGCGCGGAGAGCGTAGACATCGAGGCGGTAGCCGGAGGTCAGGAGCTTTTCGACGGTCTTGTCCATGGTAATGGTCTTTTCGATGTCGGCGGGCTGGATGCTGTCCGCGACGGCGCTGCGCAGGGCGTCGGTGAACGCCTGGCTGACCTTAAACTCGACACGCAGGGTCTCGCCCTGGGCGTCGTTGGCGGCTTTGACAGCCTCGCGGGAGTAGTCCCACCGACCGCAGGCGGTGAAAAAGGCCACTGCCAGGATCATTGTCAACAGCGTTGCAAAGCCTTTTTTCACATACATACGTTGTCCTCCTTATTGTGCGCCCGTGCAAAAGTTCGGAAAAGTATACTTTTCGAAACTGACGGTTTGCAGGGCCTTGCGGGTTGCAAAAATGTCGATTCTATGTTATAATTTTCTCACACGAAAACGGCGCTCTGGCTTGTTTT
>DWXX01000177.1 GCA_019118985.1 Candidatus Faecalibacterium faecipullorum | reverse complement strand
GGGCAAGCTGACCATTGATACGGCACGCTTCGATGCCTCTATCGCCGTGGCCACGCAGGCGGGGGCGACGATGAGGGTGGTGCTGCGGATGGCGGCCACCCGGCACTTTTCACCGGGGGCGAAGGACGCGCCCGGCACCGCCTGCGCGTTCCAGTCTACGCCGTCCAGCCGGACGCGGCCGGGCTCCTCGTCGGTGACCAGGGTCAGGACGGTGGCGGTGCGGCCGATGTTCAGCTCCCCGTTGGTGGGGGCGTGGGGCCGGCGCAGCTTTTTGACCAGGGGGCGCAGGGCCAGCAGGCAGAGGATGCTGACGGCCATAAAGACCGCCGACTGCACCCGCAGGCTGTCTGTGAAAAGGCAGCTGATCAGGGCGGCCGCGCTGCCCGCTGCGAACCACACCGACACAAGGTTGAAGGTGCTCGCCTCGAGGAAGAGCAGAAGGATGGTGGCGATCAGCCACCCAATGGCCTGAAGCATGTGGATACTCCTTCCCGAAATGATGGAACGGGGCGCAGGGGCCTGCGCCTTTTCTTTATCATATGCAAATGGGGCGGCGCGGTCAAGCATTTTCCGCAAGAGAGGGGGCCGCGGCGCACAACTTCGGCATAAGATACAAAAAAGCCCGGCACTTTTTGTAGAGCCGGGCGAAAATTGCGTGCAATTTTTGAAAAGGTGCTGAAATGCCGGATCAAATCTCCGCCAAAATCATGCGGTTTGACGGCGGCTCAGCGGTAGTCGAAATAGCTGTGGTTGGGGTCGTGGCCTACCTCCTCCACCGTGATGGTGAAGCCCATGGGGTTGACCTCGGTGAATTTGCCGCTGGCAAGCTGCTCGACCATCAGCTGCTCGGTGCGGTTGACGATGATCTCGGCAGTCTCGGTCTGGCCGATGCGCTGGTAGTGCAGGATGCCCCCCTCGGCCCGCAGTACCCGGAAGGCCCCCTCGCAGAAGGCGTCGCAGCTGCGGCGCAGCTCGCTGAGCTGCGCGATGACCGGGCGCAGCCGCTCTTCGTGGCTGTCCCACAGATAGAAGCCGCGGTTGAAGGGGTCGCGGTAGCCCTGCATCCCGATCTCGTCGCCATAGTAGACGCAGGGCACCCCCGGCAGGGTGAAGAGGATGGCGTAGGCCATCTTGAGCAGCACAAGGCCCTCCTCGTAGGCTTCGCCGGTGACGCTGCGGCCGCTCTGCCAGGCGCGGCCGCGGCCGTTGGCCGGCTCGTCGGCGATGACGGTGAGGGCCCGCTCGGTGTCGTGGGTGGACAGGAAGTTCAGGGCAGTGTGCAGCGCCGGGGCGGGGTAGTGCTCGCAGATCGAGAGGATGGCGTCGGCGGCCTGTTCGGCCGGCTGCCCGCAGACATAGGCCAGGACGGCGTCCTTGAAGGGGTAGTTCATGACGCTGTCCAGCCCGCGGCCCAGCAGGTAGGTGCGCCGGCGGCCAAAGCCGTATTTGGTGGTGGCGTCCTCCCACACTTCGCCGATCAGCAGCTTATCTTCCCCGTGGCGCTTGACGGCGGCGCGGATCTTCTCGATGAAGCTGTCGGGCAGCTCGTCGGCGACGTCCAGGCGGAAGCCGGCCGCCCCCCGCTTGATCCAGGTGTCGATGACGCCCCCCTCGCCGGTGATGAACTGCAGATAGGCGGGGTCCTCTTCGTTGACTTCGGGCAGCGTCTCGAATCCCCACCAGCTGCGGTAGCCGCAGGGGTACTGCTCGGAAAAGTCATACCAGGGCCGGTAGGGGGAGTGGGCGTCCCGCCAGGCGCCGCCGTTGCCGTAGCGGCCCTCGCGGTTGAAGTAGATGCTGTCCGACCCGGTGTGGCTGAACACCCCGTCCAGGATGATCCGGATGCCGTGGCGGGCGGCGGCCCGGCACAGCTCCTCAAAGTCCTGGTTGGAGCCCAGCAGGGGGTCGACGTTCAGGTAGTTGGCGGTGTTGTACCGGTGGTTGGAGTGGGCCTCGAAGATGGGGTTGAGGTAGAGGTAGGTGACCCCCAGCTGCCGCAGGTAGCCCAGCTTGGACTGGATGCCCTTGAGGTCGCCGCCGAAGTAGTCGTTGTTCAGCAGGCCGCCGGTCTCGTTGGGCTCCCAGGCGGGCTCGGCGTGCTTGTCGGCCTGGTAGAACCGGTCGGCGAAGGGCATGTGCTTGTTCTCCACCCCCTCGCAGAACCGGTCGGGGAAGATCTGGTAGAACACCCCGCCCTTGACGGCCTCGGGCGTTTCAAAGGCCGGGTCGTAGACGGTGAGCTGCCAGCATTCCCCGTCCTGCCAGGAGAGGACGCCCTGCCCCATCAGCCCCCGGTAGATCCTGCGGAAGTCGGTGTACAGGTCGAAGTAGTAGAAGTACAGCCCCGCGTCCCCGATCCAGACATCCACCGAAAAGTGGTTGATCCCCGGGGTCTGGCCGTCGAAGCCCATCCGGTAGTAGACCGGCACGTCCCCCGGGCCCTCCTTCTGCAGGACCAGGTGGGGGTCGACGTAGCCCATCGACGCGGGGATGGTCAGGGCCAGATGCAGCGTCTGCCCGGCGGGCATGGCCCCGAAGGGCCGCTTGTAATAGGTGTCACAGCTGTTGAAGAGGCAGTCCAAATGCGGTCGTTCCTTTCAAAAAGCCCCGGCAGCTTCTGCTCCCGGGGCTTGGCATGGTCGTTTGGTGGGGGGTGGGGCTTACTTGACGGTGGGGGCGTGCCAGATGTCGCGGGCATACTCCAGCACGGCGCGGTCGGCGCTGAAGATGCCGCTGTTGGCGATGTTCTTCAGGCTCATCCGGGCCCAGCCCTCGCGGTCGGCGTACAGCCGCTGCAGGTCGTTCTGGGCGCGGCGGTAATCGCGGAAGTCGGCCATCACCATATACGGGTCGCTGGTGAACAGGTTGGAGGTGACCTCGTGGAAGTTCTCGCCGTTCCAGCCGCGCTCCAGGAAGTTCAGCACCTCGTTGGCGATGTCGTCGCCGGTGATGAAGGAGCTGGGGTGGTAGCCCACACGCTTGAGGCTCTCGACCTCCTGGGTCAGCATGCCGAAGATGATCTCGTTCTCACGGCCGGCGGCGTTGGCGATCTCGACGTTGGCGCCGTCCAGGGTGCCCAGGGTGATGGCGCCGTTGAG
>DWXX01000176.1 GCA_019118985.1 Candidatus Faecalibacterium faecipullorum | reverse complement strand
GCCCAAAGGGCATCCAGCGGCGCCCCCGCCAGCGGCAGCGCCAGCAGCAGGCAGGGCAGCAGGAACAGGGCCGCCAGCACGATCAAAACCGCGCGGAGCATGGTATGCTTTCCTCTCATGGCCGCCCCCTCATTCGTCCAGGTACAGGCGCATCTTGGACGAGAGTATCCCGATGAGCTCATCCAGGGTTATCTCGTCGTTCCAGTACTGCACATGGAGGAAGCTCGCAACATTCTCCCCCGTTTCGGTCTGCCCCAAGTCCACGCCGCGGTACCAGATGGTCTGGTAATGGGCGGCCGTCACCTGATCGCAGATGGTCTCAAATTGCTCGATGCGGGCCGCATCGAGCGGCGCGCCGTACCGCCCCTGCCGCTCTGCGACCTCCTCTTCGGTCAGCTTCTCGCGGGAAGCATCACAGGCCGAGAATTGATACTGCGCGTCAAAGCAGGCCTGCATACATCCTTTTCGGACGGGGAACTGATCGTAGTCCGCATAGGCGGCCGCAGACTGACATTCCTCGCTGATAAGATAGAGCAGCAGGTCCGCGACTTCCTCGGGGTGCTGCGTGTTGCGGCTGCCCATGGCATACGAGCCGATCTTCGCCGTAAAGGTCCCCTCTTCATTGGGGACCGGCAGCACCGACGCCTCGACCCCCAGCGCCTGGCACTGCCGCAAGAGGTTGATGCTGAACTTGCTGTCCTGCAAAAGGGCAAAGGGCACGCCGCCGGCAAATCCATCCCGGACCTGCGCGGGGTCCGCATCATTGAACAGCCCCCGGGCGAGGTCGTAGGCGATGTCCCCGGTGCGAAACACCTTCTCCAGTTCCAGCGCGCGGCGCACGGCAGGCGTATCCAGCTGCACCCGGTGCGCCTCATAGTCCAGGACCGGCTGCGCCAGAACGCCCAGCGGGTCGATGCCGGTGATCACCAAAATCGGCTGCTCTTCGTGGATGCGCAGCAGCTCGGTCAGCAGGGAGTCCATGGTGCGCATGGCGCGCTGCAGGTCAAAGCTGCCTGCATACAGCACATCGGCGGCGCTGACCATCAGCGGGACAGAAAAACCGAGGGGCAGAACATACTGCCGCCCCTCCCACTGACCGGCGTCCAGCACAGCGGTGTAAAAGTCCTCTTCTCTGGACAGGCCCTGCTTCTCCATGGCTTCGGTCAGGTCCAGAAATGTCCCATTCGCCATGGCCTTCTCAATATCCGGGAACAGGTTGCTCTCGGTTCGGCGGTAACCCTCCATAATAAAAAGGTCCGGCCCCCCGCCCGAAAGGATCTCGGCGCTGAGCTGGCTGATGACGGCCTCCCGTTCAGCCAGGTCGCTGCTCGCAGGAGAAACAAAGGTGAGCTCAATGTTCGGATGGGCCTGCTGATAGTCCATCAGCTTTTCGTAGATCGGGTAATGGGTCGTCGGGTCGGCATACTGCGCCGGCAGATAGACGCTCAACGTGACCGTTTCAGCCGCCTGCTCCCCCCTGGGGCCGGCTGGATGCTTCGCCCGCCGCCGTTTCCATACCGCCCGCACAGGCGGCGCAGCACAGACCGATCGCGGCAGCGGCGCACAGCATGCGTAATTTTTTCATCATCTCGTTCATTCCCCCTCGCGTTTTCCTTTCGGCAGACCATCAGCCGTCTCAAAGCGGCAGTTTGGTTTTATTATAGCAAACAGGGAATCGTTTTTCTGTGAAACTTCGAAACTTCGCGAAAAGCCGCCTCGCCCCCTTGCCGGGGATGAGGCGGCTTTTTTCTTCATCTTCCAGAAGACCACTTCAAGTCAAACGCTCACTCCCCCTCCCGCCATGGATCTCCCTCCACGGCGCGGAACTGTTCTTCGATGTGCAGGGCGCCGTCCAGGCGGCGGTAGAGCGAGAGCTCGCAGACGAAGAGGATGAACCACAGGCCGATGAAGGGCGCGGGCAGCAGCGTCCAGGGCGCAAAGAGGAGGAAGACAGCCGCCCAGGCCAGCGCCAGCGCGGCCGCGCCCATCACCCGCCAGAAATAGCGGATGGTGAACAGGACGGCGTTGTACAGCCGCAGCCCGTTGCTCTGCTGGAACAGCACCAGCTGCGGCCAGTACAGCAGGTTGAGCGCGAGGAAGAGCAGCGCGCTGAACACCAGCAGCGCCACCGTGCCGGGGCTGGGGGGCGTTTCGGCCACCCACAGCATGTAGAGCAAAAAGGCGTACAGCCCGGCCAGCAGGCCGTCCAGCGCGCCGGGCAGGAGGCTGGCTTTGGCGTTCTGCCGCCAGCTGCGCCGCCAGTGCTCCCGCCAGGAGCCGGGGGCGTCCCGCAGGCCGCGGAAGATGCTGTCGTAGACCGCCGCCAGGAAAGGCCCGAAGATGGCCCCGCCGGCAAGGCTGACCGGGAGCAGCACCAGAACGCTGGAGGTCAGGATGGCGAGGGCGATGCCCGCCGCGAGGGGCAGCGCCCCCAGCGAAGCCAGCAGGTTGAGCTTGACCCACCGCCCGGCGTAAAAGGACAACAGCTGCTTGTAGCGGGCAAAGCCCGTCATCCGGCGGCTCTCGTCATAGCTGTCATCGGCGAAGAAGAGGCCCATCGTCTTTTTCCTCCTTACAATGCGTTCTTACCATGCGTTACAATGCGGCGTCGTAGTGGACGCCGTCCAGAAAATCGGCCAGCAGGGCCGGCACGTCGCCGTCAAAGCTGTCCTGCGCCAGCAGCTCGGCCACCAGGACGTAGCCGCCCCGCACCGCGAAGGCCGCGCTGCCCCGGTCGTAGGGGTTGTCGGCCGAGCCGCCGGTGTAGTCGAGGACGGTGTAGTCCTGCGTGTTATGGGTCTCGGCGCGCTCATCCTGGACGGTGTAGGTCGCCTTCTCCCGCGCGAGGAAGTCGGCGCAGGCGTCGCGGGCGGCGGCTTCGTCCTCGCAGCCGTACAGAAGCACATAGAGCTGGGCGGGGTAGAGGTCCACCTCGTCGCCGTCGGCGTTGGTGTATTTGGCCGGCTCGCCCGCGGTCCAGGCAGCGTAGTAGGTGTCCGACCCGGCGAGGATGGAGTTGTTGGCCAGCAGAGTCAGGCCGCCGCCGGGCGGCTCGATGCCGACGGCCGTGCCCATCATCTCCCAGCTTTTGTCCCACACTGCGCCGTCGGCGGCCTTTTCGGGGTAGCGGGAAAAATCCAGGGCGTTCCAGACTGCGATCAGCGCCAGGATCAGCAAAAAGGGTACGAGCAGGTACAGCAGGCCGCGGTGTCGTTTCAGCATGGGTGGTACGCCTCCTTTTAGACGCTGTCGCGGGTGGTGCCGCCGGCCTGATAGCGCACCGGCAGGCAGATCAAAGAGGGCAGGGCCGAGCGGTCGTCCTCCAAAAGCAGGTCCACCGCGGTCTGGGCCATCTGGTCCACCGGCTGGATGATAGTGGAGCAGAACAGCTCGTCCGAGTCGAACTTGCGGATGCCGTCGTAGCCGATCATCTGGACGTCGGCGGGGACATGGATGCCCAGCCCCTCCAGCCGCTTCTGGATCTCGTAGCACAGGCGGTCGGTGTTGCAGAAGATGCCGTCGTACTCAAAGACGCCGCCGTGGGTGTGCTCGGCCAGGAAGGCGTCGAAGGGGTCGAAGCCCGCCTCGTCCAGCAGGTAGAGGGAGTCGAAGGGGACGCCCCTGTCGCGGCAGACGGCCTCGAAGCCCATCCGGCGCTTGTCGGCCTCGCCGGCGACGCCCGAGCCCCGCCGCAGAAACAGCAGCCTGCGGCAGCCCAGCTCGATCAGCTTGGCCGCGGCCAGCTGCCCGCCGCTGAAGTTGTCGGACGCCACGCAGGGCACCCCGGCCTTGAAGTGCCGGTCGATGCTGACGAAGGGCAGGTCGGGGTCGACGTCGAGGTCGGGGTTGTAGGTCAGGGCGATGATGCCGTCCACCTTGTTCTGGCGCACCAGGTCGATGCACTGCTGCTCGGCCTGGCTGTCGTAGTTGGTGATGGTGACGATGGTGCGGTAGCCCCGCTTCATCAGGCAGCCGACGATGGCGTCGGCCAGGGAGGCGAAGAAGGGGTGCCACAGGGTGGGCCAGACCAGGGCGGCGGTGTTGGTCTTGTTGGTCTTGAGGCCGCGGGCGTAACTGTTCACCTGATAGCCCAGCTTGCGGGCGGCGTCCAGGACGCGGGCGCGGTATTCCTCCCCCACCGGGATGTTGTTGAACACCTTCGATACGGTGCCCAGGGCCACCCCCGCCTCGGCGGCGACGTCCTTCATGGTGGGGGCGGCGGTCGATTTTCTGCTCATGGGATGCTGCTCCTTTTCAGATCAAGGATAGAAGAGGCGGCCTGCGCGTGGAACGTTTCATATATTACATGAAAAGAAAGCCCCCGCGTGGCCGTCCTGTGCGCCTGGGCGCCTCTTTACTGTTCTGATTATAGCAGTCGCGGCGTGAAATGTAAAGCGATTTTTCATGAAATAAAGTGTGAAACGTTATTTTCTGTGAATGCGCACAAACCGGATGCCCTGCTTTTGTGCAAAGCGTAAAAGCGCATTTTTCACACAAAAAGTTCTTGACAACAGAAAAATTCTGGGCTATTATAAGAGCACAACAGCAATGTAACGTTTCACAGATGCGGCCCGGTCCCCCGCCTTCACCCTGACGGGGGCTTTTCAAACCAAAGGATATGAAACGTTACACATAAACAAGCTCCAAGCCGGCCCCGGCGCAGCTGAACAGGAGAGGGGGGAAGCAGCCATCCGCCATCCATGTGTTTGACTCTTTGAAAGGAAGTGAGGGAACATCATGAGTTCCAACGTACAAGCGAAAGCCGCCGTCATCCAGCACCGCAAGGGGCTGGGGCGGCGCATGGCGGAGCACTGGCAGCTCTACGCGCTGCTGCTTTTGCCCATCGTGCTGACCTTCATCTACAAGTACATCCCGATGTACGGCATCCAGATCGCGTTCCGGGATTACCGGGCTTCCCGCGGCATCTGGGGCAGCGAATGGGTGGGCCTGGAATGGTTCGAGCGGTTCTTCACCGCCCCCACCTGCGCCCGAATGATCAAGAATACCTTCCTGCTGGCTTTGTACAGCCTGCTGTGGAGCTTCCCGATTCCCATTGTACTGTCCCTGTGCATCAACCAGCTGCGGTTCAAGCGGTATAAGCGGGTGGTGCAGACGGTGCTGTACGCGCCGCACTTCATCTCGATCATGGTCGTCTGCGGTATGATCCGCATCTTCCTCAGCCCGTCGGGCGGCCTGATCAACCTGATCCTCGGCACCAGCATCG
>DWXX01000175.1 GCA_019118985.1 Candidatus Faecalibacterium faecipullorum | reverse complement strand
CCCCAAACCCGTCCAAAATATGCTATGATTAGGAAAACCAACTCTATGAAAGGAGCCTTTTGGCATGAAGATCTTCTTTTACACCCTGCGCCCCTACGACGAGCTGCCCTGCGCCGAGAAGCTGCGGCGCGAGACCGGCATCGACTTTGCCGGGTGCGAGGACTACCCCACCCTTGAAAACGCCGCCCTGGCCGCCGGCTGCGACGCCGTCTCGATGACCCCCTGCGACATGGGCGCTGCCATGGTGGAGCGGTTCCACGCCCTTGGGGTCAAGTACCTGTGCTGCCGGTCGATCGGCTACGACCACGTCGACCGGGCCCGGGCCGCCGCGCTCGGGATGCGGGTGTCCAACGTCGACTACCCGCCCCGCGGGGTGGCCAACTTTGCCATCATGCTGATGATGATGAGCCTGCGGCGGGTGGGGCACATCCTCAAGCGCGGCGAGGTGCAGGACTACTCCCTCGCCGGCAAGATCGGGCGCGACCTGTCCGGCTGCACGGTGGGGGTGATCGGCACCGGGCATATCGGCCGCACCGTCCTCGAGCATCTGTCCGGCTTCGGCTGCAGGCTGCTGGCCTACGACCTCTGCCCCAGCCAGGAGGCCGCCCGCTTTGCCCGGTACGTCGACCTCGACACCCTCTTTGCCGAGAGCGACGTCATCACCCTGCACACCAACGCCACCGCCGAGAACCGCCACCTGATCGACGATGCCGCCCTGACCAAGATGAAGCGCGGGGTGGTGCTGGTCAACACCGCCCGCGGCAGCCTGATCGACAGCGGCGCGCTGATCGCCGCGCTGGAGAGCGGGCAGGTGGGCGCGGCCGCCCTCGACGTGCTGGAAAACGAGAACGGCCTGTACTACTATAACCGCGCCGGCGACGCCATCCCCAACGCTGAACTGGCGCTGCTGCGCAGCTTCCCCAACGTGCTCCTGACCTGCCACACCGCCTTCTACACCGACGAGGACGTCGAGAGCATGGTCCGCGGCGTCTTTGAGAGCGCCGCCGCCTTTGCCAAAGGCGAGCCGACCCGCCACGACGTCAGCCTGGCCTGACCCGGCGCCCCGCGGGCAGCAAAAAGCCCCCGTCCCGGCCAGGGACAGGGGCAAAAGCGCGGCGCGCTCAGCTTATTCGTACAGCGGGAAGCGTCTGGTCAGCTCCAGCACGCGGGCGGCGATGTCGTCCTTCTTCTCGTCGAAGTGCCAGATGCAGTCGGCGATGCAGTCGGCGATGACCTTCATCTCCTCCTCGCCCATGCCGCGGGTGGTCACCGCGGGGGTGCCCAGGCGGACGCCCGAGGTGACGAAGGGGCTGCGGGTCTCGCCGGGGACGGTGTTCTTGTTGGCGGTGATGTGTACCGCGTCGAGGCGGGCTTCCAGCTCTTTGCCGGTGCAGGCTTCCTGCCGCAGGTCGACCAGCATCAGGTGGTTGTCGGTGCCGCCCGACACCAGCTGCACCCCGCGGGCCTGCAGCTGCGCCGCCAGGGCCTGTGCGTTCGAGACGATCTTGTGGGCGTAGGCTTTGAACTCGGGCTTGAGGGCCTCGCCGAAGCAGACCGCCTTGCCGGCGATGACATGCTCGAGGGGGCCGCCCTGGGTGCCGGGGAATACCGCCGAGTTGATCCGCTTGGCCAGCACGGCGTTGTTGGTCAGGATCAGGCCGCCGCGGGGGCCGCGCAGGGTCTTGTGGGTGGTGGTGGTCACCACGTCGGCGTAGGGCACCGGGTTCTGGTGCGCCCCGCCCGCCACCAGGCCGGCGATGTGGGCCATATCCACCATCAGGTAGGCGCCGTAGCCGTGGGCGATCTGAGCCAGCCGCTCAAAGTCGATGGCCCGGGGATAGGCCGACGCGCCCGCCACCAGCATCTTGGGCCGGGCCTTTTTGACCGCCTTCTCCACCGCGTCGTAGTCGATGCGGCCGTCCTCCCCTACCCCGTAGGAGACGAAGCGGTAATTTTTGCCCGACATATTCACCGGCGAGCCGTGGGTCAGGTGGCCGCCCTGGGACAGGTCCATCCCCATGACGGTATCCCCCAGCTCCAGCAGGGCAAAGTAGACCGCGAGGTTGGCCTGGGCGCCCGAGTGGGGCTGGACGTTGGCGTACTTTGCGCCGAACAGCTCGCAGGCGCGGCGGATGGCGATGTTCTCCACCTCGTCCACATAGGCGCAGCCGCCGTAATAGCGCTTGCCCGGCAGGCCCTCGGCGTACTTGTTGGTCAGCACGCTGCCCATGGCGGCCATCACGGCCGGGGAGACGATGTTCTCACTGGCGATCAGCTCGATGTTCTGGCGCTGGCGGGTCAGCTCCCGGCCCATGGCGGCGCCCACTTCCGGGTCCACGCCGTTCACCATGCCGATGGTGTCCATCATTTCCTTGTACATTTCCATACCCCTCTCTTTGTGAAAAAAGTGAAGTCCCGCCGCCCTGTGCAGCGTTTTTGCTTACTCTATCATAATAGCAAAAAAGAGGGCGCAGTACAAGCCGCCGGGCAGAAGTCACACCTTTCCGGCACACAAAAACCGTCCCCTCCTTTCCGGAGGGGGCGGTCGGTATGCTTTGTATGGCCGTCAGCCGGTCAGCTTCAGTCCTTCTGGCCGTGCTTGCGGGCCTCCAGGGCGATGATGGCATCCCGGCGGGACAGGTTGATGCGGCCCTGCTGGTCGATGTCGGTGACCTTGACCACGATGGCGTCGCCCACAGCCACCACATCTTCCACCCGCTCGACCCGCTTGGTGTCCAGCTTGGAGATGTGCACAAGGCCCTCTTTGCCCGGGGCGATCTCCACAAAGGCGCCGAAGTTCATCAGGCGGGTGACCTTGCCCTTGTAGATGGCGCCGATCTCGGGATCTTCCACGATGGTCTTGATGGTGAAGATGGCCTTATCTCTCTGACGGCGTTCAATCTTACGCCGGTGGCATACGCTGCCGGCGGGGATGCCGTCAACTTTGACAGCACCGACGTCATGGACGAC
>DWXX01000174.1 GCA_019118985.1 Candidatus Faecalibacterium faecipullorum | reverse complement strand
GCATACCCCCCCGGTGTCAAGACCCAATTTCGTATTTTTTGGATTTTTCTTTATTTTTGAAAGTTTGGCTGATTTTGTATGCGTATGTTTAGCAGTTCTATTTGCACTGTTTTGGATATTTATGTATTTTTATGTGTCAGGAGGCAACAGAAAAAGCGCCTGTACAGCAGGCGCTTTTGGTTTTGTTTGGGGTTGTATAAAAGTTTTTATCTGACGCTCCTCAAAAATTCCTCCCGTTCCATCCCCAGTCGCTGACGGGGTGGTAGGTGACGTAGACGGCGTCGGCGGGGATGCCGAGGTGTTCGGACAGGATGCTGCAGACAAGGCCGGTCATGCGGTTGTAGTCGCCGGCGCCGGCCGAGCCGTAGAGGCTGACCGCGACGTAGGCGCCCTTTTCCAGCTTGCGGCCGCCCAGCCACAGCTCGCAGCTGTCCTGGATGGAGACCATCAGATAGGTCTCGGTCTTGTGCAGGGCGGTGATGGCCTGCCCGAAGGCGGTCTTGAGGGCCTCCCGCTGTGCGGGGGCGGCGGGGACGGTGGTGCGCAGGTCGATGAACGGCATGGTGTTTCCTCCTTTTATATACACGCTTTGGGCCGGCAGACAGGATGCCGGCGGCTTACTATTAGGATACCATACGCCGCACAGCAGGGCAAGCCCTTGACGCCTGGCCGCCGCCGCGCTATACTGTCCCGGGATACAAGATGCAAGGAGGAATATACGCTATGGCATCCGCCATTCTTTCGGAGGAAAAGAACCTGACCGAAGGCCCCCTCGGCCGGCAGATCCTGGTCTTCAGCCTGCCGCTGGTTTTGTCCAACCTGCTGCAGGCCCTGTTCAATATGTCGGACATCGCGGTGGTGGGCCGCTTTGCCGGCTCGCAGGCGCTGGGCTCGGTGGGCTCCACCACCATCTTCGTCACACTGATGACCGGCTTTCTCATCGGGCTGGGGGGCGGCATCAACGTGCTGGTGGCCCGCTTCTACGGCGCGCAGCACCCCAAAGACGTCTCCAAAGCCGTCCACTCGGCCCTGCTGGTCAGCCTGGCGGCGGGGGTGCTGCTGCTGGTGGTGGGGGTGGTCTTTTCCCCCGCGCTGATGCGGCTGCTGGGCACCAAGCCCGACCTCATCGACGGGGCCATCCTCTACCTGCGCATCTACTTTCTGGGGATGCCGGCCATGGCGGTCTACAACTTCGGCAACGGCGTGTTCAGCGCGGTGGGCAACACCCGCAAGCCGCTGGTCTACCTGTCCATCGCCGGGGTGCTGAACATCCTGCTCAACCTCTTTTTCGTCATCGTCTGCCAGATGAGCGTCGCCGGCGTGGCGCTGGCCAGCATCCTGACCCAGTACCTCTCGGCCGGGCTGATCGTGCGGGCCCTGCTGCGGTCGGAGGGCTGCTACGGCCTGCGCCGCGACCAGCTGCGGCTCGATCCCGCCATGACCCGCAGTATCCTCGGCCTCGGGGTGCCGGCCGGCTGCCAGAACGCCATCTTCGCCCTGGCCAACCTCTTCATCCAGGCCAGCATCAACACCTTCGACACGGTGGTGGTCAGCGGCAACTCCGCCGCCGCCAACGCCGACCCCCTGGTCTACGACGTGATGGCCGCCTTCTACACCGCCTGTTCCAGCTTCATGAGCCAGAACTACGGCGCCGGCAAGCGCAGCCGGGTCCGCCGCAGCTACTTCATCTCGCTGGGCTACTCCTTCGGCATCGGGCTGGCGCTGGGGCTGGCCCTGGTCGCCTTCGGGCCGGCCTTCCTCTCCCTTTTCACCACCGAGCCGGAGGTCGCCGCCGCCGGGATGCAGCGCCTGGTGGTGATGGGCCTGTCCTACCCCATCTCGGCCTTCATGGACTGCACCATCGCCGCCTCGCGGGGTCTGGGCCGCACCATCGCCCCCACCGTCATCGTGATCTTGGGCTCCTGCGTGTTCCGGGTCATCTGGGTGTACACCGTCTTCGCCTTCTTCGGCACCCTGCTGTCCCTGTACCTGCTTTTCGTCTGCTCCTGGACCATCACCGCCATCGCCGAGATCGCCTACTTCATCCGCGCCTACAAGCAGCAAATGTCCATCTACGACCCGGCGTAAAGCCCCCTCCGCCTCACTTTGTTCGGCAC
This sequence comes from Candidatus Faecalibacterium faecipullorum, assembly GCA_019118985.1. Taxonomy (GTDB): domain Bacteria; phylum Bacillota; class Clostridia; order Oscillospirales; family Ruminococcaceae; genus Faecalibacterium; species Faecalibacterium faecipullorum. The sequence continues at coordinate 907 of DWXX01000174.1, read as the reverse complement.
CTCCCCCGCACGCGGGGGAGGCAAAAGGAATAGATTGAAAACGCCCCCGCAGTTTCACAGCTGCGGGGGCTTGTCTTACGCGCCCAGTTCCTCCAGCGCCGCCAGCACGTCGGCGGCGTTGGTGTCCGGCTTGACTTTGGGCATCGCCCTGCGGATGACCCCCTCCGGGTCGATGATATAGGTCGAGCGGACGGTGCCCATCGACACCTTGCCGTACTGTTTTTTCTCCTTCCAGACGTCGTACAGCTCGAGCACGGCGTGGTCAGGGTCGGACAGCAGCACAAAGGGCAGCCCGTGCTTTTCGGCGAACTTCTTATGGCTCGCCGCCGAGTCCTTGCTGACCCCGACCACCACCGCCCCTTTCTGCCGCAGCCCGTCGTACGCCGCCGCAAAGGCGCAGGCCTGCCGGGTGCAGCCGGGGGTATTGTCCCGCGGGTAGAAGTACAGCACCACCCACTGCCCCCGGAGATCCGACAGCCGGACGCTGCGCCCCTCGGCGTCGCTCAGCGCAAAATCCGGCGCCGCAGTCATTTCATTCAGCATAGCGTTGACCTCCCTGCATTTTTGTCCAGCATACCACACTTCGGGCAAAAGGGCAAGGGGCGGGAAGGCGCGCCGGCAAAATTCTATGTACATTTGTCCTTTTTTGTGTTATGATAAAGACAGAACAACCCATACAAGAGAGGAAGGTGAACGCCATGAGCGACCGCGAACAGGCCAAGCAGATCATCGACCTGCTGCCCGAATACAAAGTGAGCGACCTGCTGCTGTTCCTTCGTGGGATGCTGTTTGACGACGACCTCGAGGACGACCGCTACTGTGAACGTCTTGTAGAGAACTACCTCAACGACCCCAGCCCCGACAAACACGAGACCATCCCCATCGAGGAGCTCGCCAAACGGGAGGG
>DWXX01000173.1 GCA_019118985.1 Candidatus Faecalibacterium faecipullorum | reverse complement strand
GGCAGCTTCATCACCAACTGCACCGTCACCAACGGGAAAACCACCGCTTCCGCTTCCGCATTCAGCAGCTACGCCGGCGGCATCACCGGCGAAAACACCGATGGCATCCTCAACAACTGCAATGTCACAGGCGGTGAGATCCGGTCCAGCAGCAAACGCTCCAACTTTGCCGGCGGCATTGCCGGCAACAGCATCACTGAGGACCCGGACGACTTCCTCACCGCCTCGATTGACACCTGCACCGTATCCGACGCCAAAGTCGTTTCCAACAACGATAGCTCCTATGTGGGAGGCATCGCCGGCAACCTGAACGGCGGCGGCCTCAGCCAATGTGCTGTCAACCGGACCACCCTGCGGACTTCTGGCGGAGGGCCTACCGTCGGCGACCTGACCGGCAACTTTGTCGGAGGCATCCTGCGGTTCTGCCAGGTGGACGGCCAGTTTGTTCCAGACACTTCCATCGGCCCTTAACACTCTATACTATCAAACGCCTCTGCATCAAAAGCAGAGGCGTTTTGCAAGTGGCTTGTCTATCCGTCTACCGGTCATCGGGTTGTAGCCCAGTTGAATTTTTGTTGAACTTTCCGGCCCTACACCGGCATAAAAAGAAAAACACCCGTCAGCGTTTTATACGCTAACAGGTGTTTTTTGTGGTTGCGGGGGCTGGATTTGAACCAACGACCTTCGGGTTATGAGCCCGACGAGCTACCGGACTGCTCCACCCCGCGCTATTTATTTCGCACCCGGCGGGCCTTTTGTGAAGGGCCGCATCGCTTGGTGCTCCATTATAATAGCACAGGGCGGAGTAAATGTCAATAGTTTTCAGAGAATTTTTTTGGCAGTCCTGCCCAGAACGGGTCAGCGGCGCCGGCGGATGCGGATGACCGCCACCGCCGCGATGACGGCTGCGGCGATGAGCACCACCGGCCACCACCCAGCCAGGACCACCGCCACGGCGGCCAGGGCACGGACGAAGTTCTGCCACCCCTCGGCGAAGGCTGCGCCCAGCCGCTCCAGGAAGGTCTCGCCGGTGGGGGTGTAGGTCTCGACCTCCTGCAGGCGGACGGTGACGGTGCAGCTGGCGACCTGGTCGTCGTACCAGTCCAGCTGCGCCTGCCAGCTCTCCAGCTGGTACTGCACGTCGGACAGCTGCGCCTCGATGTCCAGCAGGTCAGACAGGCTCTCGGCGGAAGCCTGCAGCTCCCGCAGGCGGTCCCGCTGCCCCTCGAGGTTGGCGATGCGGCCGGCGGCGTCGGTGTAGGCGGCGGTCACGTCGTCGGCGTGCTCGCTGCGGCGGACAAGGCTGGCGGTCTGCCCCGCCGCGGCAAGGAAGCTGTCGTAGTTGTCAGCCGGCACCCGCAGGGTCATGGACAGGCTGCGGGCGTTGTCATAGCTGTACTCATTGCTGCTCTCCAACCAGCCGCCGGCGGCTGCCAGCGCCTGCTCCAGCGCGGCGCGGGCGGCGTCGTAGTCCTTGGTCTCCAGGGCGATCTCGGCGGTATAGATGATCTTCTCGCCGGCGAGGGCGGTCTGCCCGCCGTCGGTGCTGCGGGCGCTGGCCAGGCCGTTCTCGTCCAGGCTGTAGACGGCCGCCTCGGGGGCCGCGCGGTCATAGGCCGCCGCCGCGCTGGACGCCGTACTGGACGCCGCGCCGCCGGCCATCATGCTCATGGTGCTGATGCCGGCGCCGGCCGGGCCGATGGCCACCAGCGCCTGGCTGCCCACCACCGCCACCGCCGCACAGGCTGCGATGCCCGCCGCCCACCGCCGCCAGTGGGGGAACCGGACGGCCTGCCCTTTCGGTTTTCCGGGGTTTTTGTCTGCTTTCTGAGATGCAGGGGATGGATGCGCCGCCTCCGGGGCGGGCTGCATGGCCAGCAGACGGGCTTTCAGCTCATCGGGGGCATGCAGCCGGTCCACCTCCATGTCGTATTCAAACCATTTCATCCTCGATCTCCTCCTCCAGCATGGTATGTAGAAGGGCCCGCGCCCGGTGCAGCCAGCTCAGCACCGTGTTGGTGGGCGCGCCCACAAGCCGTCCGATCTCCGCCGCCGTGTACCCTTCATAGTAGTGCAGATAGATGGCGTTGCGGTAATGTTCGGGCAGGGCGCGCACCGCGTCCAATACGCTGCCGTCGGCCGCCGCAGGGGCCGGCATGGTCTCATCCAAAGGCACATCCTTCTGGCTGGACGCCCGCGTCAGGTCGTGGCAGCGGTTGATGGCCACCCGCAGCAGCCATGCCTTGAGGTGTTCCTCGCTGGAAAAGCTGCCGCTGTGCCGCAGCAGCTTCTCAAAGACATCCTGCACCACGTCCTCTGCGTCGGCGGCGGTGCTGCAGTGATGGACTGCCGCACGGTACACCGTATCGCTGTATTTCTCCACCGCGAGGCGGAACAATTCTTCCCGACTGATATGCCACATAGTTGCTCCTTTGCCGGCCTGGCAGGTCCTTTCACCTGAGATACGTTTTGCCGCTGGCAAAAATTGCATCTGCCGGTTCCGTCGTTTTTTATGTTCTGCCGCCCGGGCCGGGCGGGGTTGATCCATGTCACCACCCTATTGTACCATGCCCCGCCCCAAAGTGGAACCCCCCGCGCCCGCTGAAAGAACTGGAAACGCACAAACGCCCGGCCAGGCATTTTTATGCATCGACTTCAATTCCAAGTTCCTTGCACAGTTCTTCCTCCGTCATATACTGGCCGCGGTCCGGATCACTCAGATACTGCTGGTACAGTTTTTCACAGAAGGCATCTTCGGCCTCAAGTTCTTCATTGCGTTTCATACAAACTGTTTCCTCCACTCTGCCTCAAAGGCGGACTCGAAGGCGCGCTCGGCGGGGGTGTCGGGGGCGGGCAGGTCGACGGTCTGCCCCGTCCAGGAGGACAGGTAGATGGCGTTGGACAGCGCCAGGCTCTTGCGGCCCTCGGCCCAGGGGGCCAGCATCTCGTCGGGGCGGCCGCTGCGGATGCAGGCGGCGAAGTTCTGCAGCACGTGGGCGTAGGCGTCGGGGTCTTTCTCCATCGGGAACTGCTCCCAGCTGCAGGCGGGCTTTTCAAAGCCGGTGCCGGGGGCGCTGCGGTAGCTGCACTCGGGCCGGTCCAGACGGGCCACCCGGACGCCGTCCGGTTCGCAGAGGATCAGCCCGTCGTCCATGGCGATCTCCAGCCGGTCGACGCCGGGGGCCTCGCCGGTGGAGGCGATGAACACCCCGGTGGCCCCGTCCGCCCACTCGAAGTAGGCGGCGGCCTCGTCCTCCACCGGGATGGGGTGGTACTTGCCCTGGTGGCAGAAGGCGCGGGTGCGGGCAGGCATCCCGCAGATCCACTGCAGCATGTCGAGGTTGTGGGGGCACTGGTTGAGCAGCACGCCCCCGCCGTCCTTCTCCCAGCTGCCCCGCCAGCCGCTGCCGGCGTAGTAGGCGTTGGAGCGGTACCAGCTGGTGGCCGTCCAGCTGACCCGCTTCACCTTGCCCAGCGCCCCGCTTTGCACCAGCCGCCGGATGGCCTGATAGGCCGGGAAGGTCCGGTGATGGAAGACATAGCCGCAGACAAGGCCGTCGGGGCGGGCCTGCTCCATCCGGCGGGCGGCGGCGCTGCAGATGCCGGCCGGCTTGTCGCAGAGGACGGCGAGGCCCCGCCCCATGGCCTCCGCCGCCTGCGGCTCGTGCAGCCGGTGGGGGGTGGCGATGATGACGGCGTCGAGGGCCAGCGCCCCGGCGTCCACCGCCGCAAACAGCTCGTCCGCCGTCTGGTAGACCGGCAGCGCGGCGGGCAGGGTCAGCCCGCGGGCGGCCAGGGTCTCGGGGCGCACCCGGGTGACGGCGGCCAGCTCCATCCCCGGCACAGCCCCCGCCGCCAGCAGCGCGGCGTACTGGCTGCCCATATTGCCCATCCCGATGACGGCGGCGCGGATGATCGTTCTTTCCTCCATGGCAAAAGCCTCCTTGTGATTCCAGCGCGTTTATTCCTGCGGCGCGCCCACCGCGCCGAGGTTCTTCATCCATTTGACGGCCAGCTCCTCCGCCTCGGCGGCGGGGACCCAGATGTCGGGCTCGTAGCCGCGCAGCTCCTCGTAGTAGTCCCAGTCCTGCGGCACGACGAACAGGCCGTAGCCCATCGTCACGACACACTTGCTGTGGGGCAGCTGAATGTGGTAGGCGGCCGACGTCACCTGCGCCCCGGAGGTGTTCTCGCCGATGAACAGGACGTTCTCCACATTATGGGCCATATCCACGAAGGTCTCCGCCGCGGACGCCGCCCTTTTCCCTGTCAGGACGATCAGGACCCGGCCGTCGTTTTCCACCCAGCCGTCCGCCCCGCTGAACGGGCCGGAAAATACGTTCATCACATACTGGTTTCGATACATGTTATTCCGTTCCGTATGGGTGTACCTGCGCAGCCAGAGGTTGCAGATCAAATCCGAGCCGCCGGGGTTTGTGCGCAGGTCCACCATCCCCACCGGGGCCCGCGCCACCATGATGGCGGCCGCGTCGGCCTCATCGGCGGCAGCGTCATCGCACATGTTCAGGGCAAAGACCGGGATCTCGCCGTTCTTATAGTACTCGGTGACGTTGTCCGCATCGACCTCCTCGCTGTACCTCTGGAACGGCTCGGCGGTCAGAGTCTGGGCGCTGCCGTCGGCGTAGCGGACGGTCAGCTGCTCGTCGCAGGGCTGCAGCTGGGCCGTCATGGTCCACTCTTTCAGCAGGACCGGATAGCAGACCAGCTCCCCTTCCTGTGAGATGGAGCGCTTGAACAGCCCGTCCAGATCGTCGCAGCCGTCCACCGACGCCACCCGCCTGCCGTCCTCGCGGATATAGCCGCCTTCCTCCGTTTTATAGAACGCCGCCTCGCGGAAGAAGAAGGGGACCTTGGGCGGATTCGGCTTGCCCCCATTGATGTTGAAGTGGCCGTCCTGGAAAAAGCGCAGCCCCTCCAGCAGCAGGTCCTGCACCTCGGCGGCGGTCCAGCTGTCCTTTTCCGCCAGCTGGGCCAGCAGCTCCGCCTTGTGCGCGCCGAACGTCTCGTCCCCGCCGAAATATTCGTAGGGGCCGTACAGGGTGCGGAAGGCTTCAAACAGGTACTCCACATCCTCGGCGGCCTGGGCGGCGGTCAGTTCGGCGTCCGAGTTGAAAGCCGTCAGCTCCCCCTCGGTAAAGCGGGCCACCGTCTCTTGGTCCGGCCCCTCGCGGAGGTATTGCTCTGCGTCCACCTCCGGCCGCTGCACCGCCTGATGCGCCGCGTTCACCTCGGCCAGCAGTTCCTCCAGCGTCGGCTGCGGCGGCAGGGCCGGGGCGCAGGCGGTCAGCGCCAGGCAGAGCGCCAGGGCGCAGCAGATCGCGATCCGTTTCATTTCTTTTCCCTCCTTACGTTCCCACTTGCTTGCTTTGCATCTTCTTTACGGCTGCCCCTGCGGCGCGGCGGACGCGCCGAGGTTCTCCATCAGTTTGACGGCCAGCTCCTCCGCCTCGGCGGCGGGGACCCAGATGTCGGGCTCGTAGCCGCGCAGCTCCTCATAGCGGCTGTCGGCCGACGGCTGATGGACGCTGTCCACCGTCATGGTCACCTGACAGCCGCTGCGGGGCAGCTGCATCCTGCAGGCATTGCTCATCATGGCGCCGGAGGTGTTCTCCCCGATGACGAGGACGTTTTCGAGGTTGGCGGTCCGCTCCAGAAAGATCTCGGCGCAGGAGGCGGTCCTCTTGCCGGTCAGGACGATCAGCACCCGGTCGTTCTCGACCCAGCCGTCCGGCACGGTATAGCCGGCCAGGCCCGCCGTCTGACCGTTGATGACAAAGCTCCGCAGCCCGTTGCTGGGGACGGTCTGCCCGCTGTACCGCAGCAGCCAGGAGTCCGCCATGTCTTCCATCCCGCCGGTGTTGGAGCGCAGGTCGAGGATGCCCGCCGGCGCGTCGGCCAGCGCATTCGCCCCGTCCATCAGCGCGCGCCGCCATGTGGAGACAAAGTTGTTGAACTGAAAGACCGGCACGCCGTCGGACTGCCGCAGCTCGGTGCGCTCCCCGTCCGGCAGGTCGCTGACGTACACGCTCCACGGCTCGGCGGTCAGGGTCTGGCTGCTGCCGTCGGCGTAGCGGACGGTCAGCTTTTCGCTGCAGGCGTGCTGCTGAAATTCGGACTGCATATCGAAGGCCACATCCTCCAGCAGCACCGGGTAGTAGACCAGATCCCCCTGCCGGGAGATGGACCGCTTGAACAGCTCGTCCAGGTCCTCGTGCCCGTCCACCGATTCCACCGTCCGGCCGCCCACCGTCCGCCAGCCGTCCTCCGTCTTTACAAACGCCACCTGCCGGAAGAAGAAGGGCGCCTTCCTGCACGCTGTCTGTACCCCGTTGATGTTGAAGTGCCCGTCTTTGATGAAGCCCAGATGCCCGATCAGCAGGTCCTGCAATTCCCGGGCGGTCAGGCTGTCTTTGCCCTCCAGCTCCTGCAGCACGGCCGATTCCGCGGCGTCGAACACCGCCGGCCCGCCCAGATAGTCATAGAAGGCGTAGCTGTAGTACAAGGCGTCGAAGAGCCAGGCGACGTCCTCCTCCGCCTCGGCGCGGGTCAGCTGCCGGTCGGGGTCAAAGTCCTCCCCCTGCGCGCGGACATAGTCCCACACTTTGAGCCCCTCTTCCTCTGTTATGCTGGTGCGCAGGTAGGGGGTGGGGTCGATCTCTCCCCGCCGGATGCTCTGGTGTTCGGCGTTGACCTCGGCCAGCAGTTCCTCCCACGTGGGCTGCGCCGTGCCCGGCAGAATGGCGCAGGCGGCCAGCAGGCAGGCGGCCAGCGCCAGGGCGCAGCATGATGCGAATGCTTTCATGGGTTTGTGTTTCGCTTCCTTTCATCCATCGCGCTTCACGGTTTCCAGGGGCGGGGGCCGCTGCGGCGCTGCCGCCACCCGGCGAAGGGGTCCTCCCCGCCGGCAAGGCCCGCGCCGGGCCGTGCGGCGGGCGCGTCCATCAGCAGGGCGGTGTAGGCGTCCTCCAGCGCGTCGGCAAAGGGGTAGAGCTCCGCCCCCGTCTCGATATAGTCGGCCATCCCCTGCAGCATGACGGCGATGGCGGTCTCGTCCTCGGGCAGGCCGCAGAGGCCGAAGGGCGGCCGGTAGAGCTGCCGGCCGCGGAAGGCGACGCCGCGCACCTCGCCGGTGGCGGGGTCCTCGTCCACCTCGAGGCAGGCGTTCTCGGGCAGGTTGGCCTCGTTGAGGAAGCGCACCTCGCGGCCGTCCACCTCGCCGCGGGTGCCCCGCAGACGGACGGTGCGGGGCCGGATGCGGCTGTGGTACTGGTCGGACATGAAGTCGTAGACCGCCATGCAGCCGCCCTCGTACTCAAAGGCGGCCACCCGCTGCTGCTTTGCCGCCACCCGGCCCTCGGTCAGCACCTCGGTGCGGGTGTGGGTGTCGGTGACCGGCACGGTGTAGGTGCGGGCGGTCAGGCAGAACTCCTCCCGCCCCAGCCCCAGCAGCCCCCGCAGCAGCCCGGCGGCGTGGTAATCGTGGACCGCCGACAGGTAAGCCGACACCGGCGCGCCCAGCAGCCCGCTTTCCGTCAGACGCAGCAGGGCGGCCCAGGTGGGGTAAAAGCGGTACTGTTCCGCCACCTGCACCTTGGCCCCGGCCTGGTGCAGCCGCCACAGCCCGGCGAGGTCCTCCATGCTGAGGGCCGCCGGCGTCTCGGACAGGACGGGGTACCCCCGCCCCAGCCAGGCGCGGACGGTCTCGCACATCCCCTGCTTGCTGACCGCCGACACGATGAAGTCAGGGCGGGCGGCCGCTACCGCCTCCTCCCCGACGACGGCGGGCAGGCCGTAGTCCCGCCGCATCCGCGCGGCCTTCTCCGCACTGCGGCAGCACAAAGCCGCCAGCTCGAACCGCTCCGGCAGCGCCCGCGCGATCCGTCCGTAAAACAGCGACCGCCACCCCGACCCAATGACTGCATAGCGTATTTTTTTCATAAGGGCACCTCCATCCCGGCCAAAAAAGCACAAAGGGCCCCGCAGCATA
>DWXX01000172.1 GCA_019118985.1 Candidatus Faecalibacterium faecipullorum | reverse complement strand
CTGGGACATTTTTGGGGGTAAAATGGGAAAAGGGGCGCGCCTTTTGCGAGGCGCGCCCCTTTCCGCTGGGGAATGGAAAAGAAAGGAAAGTGAAATGGAGAGGCGGTGAGGAAGATCAGCCCTTCTTGATCTTGGTCAGGGCTTCGTTGACCTGCCGCTTGACGTCGGCCGAGAAGGAACGGCCGGCCATCTTCATCATGTCGGCAAGACGCATGGTGCCCATGATGCCGCCGTCGCTGTTGTCGTCCTTGTCGCTGTTCATCATGCTCATCATGCTGCTGTGGGCGAAGGTGTCGATGACGTCCTTGATGACGGCGGCGGTCTCGCTGTTGGCCATCAGGTCGACCACCTTGTCCTTGATGGAGTAGAAGCCCTCGGGATAGTTGAGGGGCTTGCGGGCCTCGCGGGCCTTGGGGTCGTCGAACCAGTTGGCGGCGTCGTTGCCCTCGGGCAGGTCGTAGGCGTAGTTGTGCTCGGCCACGCCGTTGAAGGCGGCGGTGTCCGACACATCGCCGCAGCGGGCGGTGACGGTGTTGGCGCCGTCGGCGAGGGCGACGTCCTTAAAGACGGCGCAGTGGTCGACCGCGTCGAGGGTGGCGACTTCGGCGCCGTTGACCGTCAGGGTGACGGCGGGGCAGTTGGTGTAGACGGTGATGGTCCGCTCGCCGGGGGCGCGGTCCACAAAGCGGCTGCCGCTGATGTGGACCATCGGCTCGGTGGTCCAGTACGCCTGGTAGACGTAGAAGGGGTCCTTTTTGACCTTGCGGTCGTAGGTGACGAGGCCCTTGTTGTTCCGGCCCTGGATGCCGCCCTCGTCGCGGCCGTCGGCGGCGAAGTCGAACATGTTCCAGACATGGGTGGCCCACAGGTAGGGCCGGGTGGAGAAGGTCTTGAGCATATCGTGGTGGTACTCGGTGGCGTACTCCTCGGTATAGTCGTGGTTCTCGGGGTAGGCGGAGTGCCACTTGAGGATGCACTCAGAGCCGTACTCGGAGACGCCCAGGCAGCGGTCGGGGTAGATGGCGTGGAACTTGTCCAGCCAGGGGCCGTTGTCGGCGGCCTCGCCGAAGTACCAGCCGAAGTAGTGGTTGTAGCTCTCGACGTCGGTGATGACGTTGTGCTCGCTCTCCATCGGGGTCATGGTGACCTGGGCCATGGTGGTCATCCGGCTGGGGTCGAGGGTCTTGGCCACGGCGTTGACCTCGCGCAGGTTCTGGCGCAGGTCCTCGCGGTCCTTGCCGATCAGGATCTCGTTGGAGATGCCCCAGAAGAAGATGGAGGGGTGGTTGTAGTTCTGGGCCACCAGTTCGGTCATCTGGCTGATGGTGTTGTCGTGGGCCTCCTTGCCGGGGATGAAGCGGCTGATGAAGGGGATCTCGGCCCAGACCACAAAGCCGGTGTGGTCGCACAGGTCGTAGAAGTACTGGTCGTGCTGGTAGTGGGCCAGGCGGACGGTGTTGGCGCCCACCTCCTTGATGAGGGCGATGTCCTCCTCATGGTCGGCGCGGCTGATGGCCCAGCCCTTGTCGAGGCGGTCCTGGTGGCGGGCGACGCCGTGCAGCGGGACGTTTTTGCCGTTGAGCCAGAAGCCGGTGTTGGGGTCGACGTGGAAGGAGCGGTAGCCGTAGTCCACCGCGACGGTGTCCAGCACCTCGTCGCCGCGGAGGATGGACGCCTCGGCGGTGTAGCAGTAGGGGTCGGCCATGCCGTTCCACAGGTGGGGGTTCTTGACCGCGAGGGTGAGGACGGTGTGCGCCTCGGCGGCGGCCGAACCGGAGGCGACCACGTTGCCCTCGGCGTCCTTCAAATCGACCGCGACGGTGCAGCCCGCGGCGTCCACCGGGAAGAGGTCGACCCGGGTGGTGCCCGAGACGATGGGGGTGACAAAGACGGCCTCGGTGCCGCTCTTGAGCAGGTCGAAGTGGGCGGGGGCAGTCTCGATGAAGCTGACCTCGCGGTACAGCCCGCCGAAGAAGGTGAAGTCGGCGGTCTGGGGGTAGATGTCGGACACAGCGTTGGAGACGTCCACCCGCAGGACGTTGCCGGTCTTTTTCATGGCGGGGGTCAAATCGAAGCGGAAGGTGGAGAACCCGCCCTTGTGCTCGCCCATCAGCCGGCCGTTGCAGTAGACGGCGGCGACATGGTTGGCGCCCTTGATCTCGATGAACTGGCGTTTGCCGTCGGTGGGGTCGGGCAGGTCGATCTCGTAGGTGCCGACGCCGCGCCAGTAGTCGTTGCCGCCGTCCTGGCCGTCTTTGGCGTTCCAGGTATGGGGCAGGGCGATGGGCGCGAAGGCTTCGCCGGCTTTGGCGAACCGTGCGGATGTAAGCAGGGTGGCAGTGCGCATGGGGCATACTCCTTTCACGATGGCGCGGGCCCGCAGGCCCCGGCGGCGTGTGTTTCTGATGGCTTTAGTATATCACCCACAGCGCGAACCGGGTAGGAATATTTTGGAAAAATTCCGTAAGATTTTTACATCCGCCCATGGATTTCGGTGAAATTTTACAAAACAGACATAAAAGGCCGCCCCCTCGTCCGCGTGTTGGGCAGGCGAGAGGGCGGGGGTCAAATGGTGTGGTTCTGTTTGCAGCGGACGGTGACCCGCTTCGCCCCGCCGATGGTGCAGGTGAAGAGGGTCAGGTCCCAGCCGCTGCTTTTCATCTCATCGATGGCGGTTGGGGCAAGGGTCTCGGTGGCGACCACCGAGTAGAAGAAGGCATTGCCGTCCGCATCCGTAAAGACGATTTCATCGCCCGGCTCCAGTTCTTTCAGCCTCCCGAAGTGGGAGTTGTAGTTGTGGGCGCAGATAATGAGGTCGTTCCGGTATGCGGAGCCCTTGTACCGGCAGGGGGCAAGTTTCAGTTTGGGGTAGCTCCATTCGCTCATGACGGGCAGCGAAAGCTCAAGCGCGGGTATATCCAGCGTACCGATGTACACCTCGCCGTCGATCTCGATCTCGGGCATTTCCATGTCGGGGTCGAGGATATAGTCCGGCAGGGGCTCGGGCTCGGGGGGCACACTGTCCGGGTCATCCACCATTTCCGAGCTGACCGGCGGGTCCTGCACAGGTACTTCGACCTGTATCTCCTGCAGGGCCTGTTCGCTGTCCATTTTGGCGCGGTATGCATCCCAAACGTTATACGCGGTCAGGCAGAGGGCCGCCGCAAGCAGCAGCCCGCCGCCGCACAGCAGCAGTTTACCGGTCGGAATCTTCATGCCGGCGGCTCTTTCTCATCTCCACCAGGCCGGCCAGGACCATGGCAAAGCCAAGGATGAACACCAGCCCGACCGGCCACCAGAGCTGCGAGGTCTGGGGCAGGGTGGGGGCGGGTTCCGGCTGCGGCGCAGGTTCCGGTTCAGGCTGCGGCTCCGGTTCAGGCTCGGGCTGCGGCTCCGGTTCAGGCTCGGGCTGCGGTGCGGGTTCCGGCTGCGGTTCAGGCTCCGCAGGCGTTACCGGCTCCACAGGATAAACCGGCAGGTCGGGCTCGTCGGGCGACTCAAAATCATCCGGCTCAATGGGAGGTTCGGGAGGATCTTCTGGTTCGGGTTGTTCAGGAGGATCTGTTGTTTCCATGCTATTTGCTAGCTCTTCTGCCAGCTCTTCTCTTGATTTCTGCAACGGTAACGGATAAAATACGCTTGATGTGTTTCCTTCACTGTTTGCATTGTTTCGACTCGCTGGAGTTGCGTTGGTGGCATACACCAATATCGACGCTGAGCAGCAAAGAATCCCGGCGAGGATCAGGGTAGAAAATGCCTTGATTTTTTTCTTTTGCTTCATACAAACACCTTCCAATCTTTTCTCATTGATTTTAGATCAGCTCTGCAATTGCCGGTTGACCGCCTCGGCAATATAGGGCATTCCCCCTTCCAGATAGGGCCCCGGACATGCTGTGTCCTCTTTGAAGAATTTGTGGATGGTCAGCGTGCCGGTCTCGTCGCCTGTCCAGGTCAGTTCTTTGATCCCGTTGCGCCGGCAGATGTCGACGCACAGGTCGATGAGGGCCCAGTAGCTTTCGTCGCTGACGTGCCAGTTGCCGCCGATCTCGTCGTTGGCCACCTCGATGGTGACCGCGGCGTGGTCGTTTTCCGGGCTGGACGAGGTCCAGGCGCGGTTGCACTCCTCCACATAGAGGGCAACGTTCCCGTCGATGTCGATGGCATAGTTGGAGGACGCCCGCCGCCCCGGGTTTGCGAACACCTCCCCCAGACGTTCCAGAGAGAGGTTGCCCGCCATGTGATGAATGGTGATCTTCTCGATCTTCCCCTCCCGGGGGAAGGTCGCATTGGGGCTCAGCCTGACATACTGCGTCAGCGGACTGTTGTCCGCAATGATGGCCTGCTGTTCCTCAGCGGTCAGCTCCCGCCCCACATTGGCGGGCAGGGTGCTCATCTCGGTCAGCCATGCCGCCAGCGCGGCCGCCAGCAGCAGGAAAAAGGCGCCCAGCAGAAACCATACCGGCCAGACTGTCTCGCGTTTTCGCATCGTTTTATAACCCATAGAATGTATCGTGGAAGCCTGTGCAGAGCAGGATGGCAAAAAAGACGGCGAAGAAGAGCCCCGCAGCGGGCCGGCTCAGGGTGCGCCCCCGGTCGCCCGGGTTGACGGTGGTGAAAAGGGCGATTGCGGCAATGCCCGGATAGAAATAGCTTATATCAAGCATATTGTGGGCGAGAAAGGCGGTAAAACCGGGCAGCCCGCTGCCGCCCTTTCGGCATCGCCGGACGAGCAGGAAAACCGCCATGGCAAAGGCGACCAGCCCGAACTCCACGCCGATATGGATGAGGGTGTTGTGGATGTACCAGGTATTGAAGTACAGGCCGCCGTCGGCCATATCGTAAAATCGCCACTGGTAGGGGCCCAGACCCAAAAGGGGATCGTGGAAAAAGTACCCCAGACCGTTCTCCATCATCTGCAAACGCTCGGTGAAGGTCGCGATGGAGTTGGTGCGCAGCAGCAGCACAGGCACTGCCATCAGCAGCGCGGTGGATGTCACCACCGGGCCGACCCACCGATATACCCGCAGAAAACGGTCCACCATGGGCCAGAAAAGAGCCAGAAACAGCAGATACAGCAGAATAGGGGCGCAGAGCCACCGTGTGCCGGTCAGCGACATGGCAAAATACAGCAGGAACCCCGCCCCGACAGCCAGTATGATCCTGCCCGTCATGCGGAAGGCGTAAGAAAAAAGCTCCCCCCATGTACAGCTGCGCTTTTTCTGCCCCAGCAATACGAGAAAGCCGACGATGGTGGATAGAAAGCTGCCCATGCACAGCGTCAGGGTCAGCGCGGCGAGGATCAGCGGTTCCACCCTGCGCAGCACGGCGGCGAGCAGCCCGCTTTCCTGTTCATCCGGCGCATTGTTGACAGCTGCGAACCAGCCAATCATCAAAAAGCTCGCTAGGGCATTGGGATTGCCAAAAAAAGCATTGAGACGAGTTACATTGCCTTTCAAAGCAAGCAGCACGAACTGCATGATGCCGACTATAGAAACAAAGGTGAACCATAAAACACACAGCCGGCGCAGCCACAGCTTTTCGTCGTCTGTCAGATAGGCGAGTACAACATACAGAACTGGGTAAAGAATCTGGGAGTTGAAAAATCCATTGAATACATTGCCATCAACACGCAACGAAGAGAACGCAACGAACGCCATATAGATAAGCATGGGGACCAAGCCCCACGGGTCGATTTTTACAGCTCCTTTGGTGAATGCTACGACACATAGAATACAGCCAATCAGACCTACTAGCCTTCTGCTGCCGGAACCCGTCAGCACCAAACCGACCACCGACAAAAACAACAGTACAACGAGATAATGCTCGGTTAGGATGTTTTGACAGCGTTCGATTTTTTCCTTCATGCAACTCCCCCTCACACCGCCGCAAGGCTGTAAAAATGACGTGCTTTTTAACGCAGATATGATGTATTTTTGCGTTTTTGGGCCAGTTCGGAAAAGTATACTTTATAAACCGCTTTTTCCTT
>DWXX01000171.1 GCA_019118985.1 Candidatus Faecalibacterium faecipullorum | reverse complement strand
GCATAGGCGCAGAAATCCCGCAGCAGGACCCCCGCGGCCGCCTTGTCTTTTTCATAGCCGGCCAGCAGGGCGGAGGCGGCGTAGTTGTCGTGGGCGGCCGCCGCTTTGGCCAGAGCTTCGGCGGCGTCCAGCTGTTTGCGGCGGGCGGGGTCCTGCGCGGCGGCCAGCACCGCGCCGATCCGCCCCTCGAACAGTTCGGCCAGGCGGGCGGCCTCCTTTTTGGCCACCCCCTGTCCGGCGCAGTAGGCGGCGCACGCCTCCACCGGCACCGGCGCCATCGCAAAGGCGGCGCACCGGCTGCGGATGGTGGGCAGCACCCCCGCCAGCGACTGCGCCGTCAACAGGAACAGCACCCCCGCGGGGGGCTCTTCCATCACCTTCAGCAGGGCGTTGGCCGACTCGCCGTTCATCTTGTCGGCGTGGTAGAGCAGGACGGCCCGCCCCTCGGCCGACAGGCTTGTGTTGAAGATCTCGCTGCGCATGGCGGTCACCTGGCCCACCAGGTAGCGCCCGCCGGCGCCCATCCCCTCGACGGCGATGGCCTCCCGCACCACGCCGGTCTCGACCCGGCCGCTGTCACGGTCGCCGGCTTTGGCCACGGCGCGGCAGCACTCGCCCCGCAGCAGGGCTTCGGCGGCGGGGCCGCCCGACGGGTAGAGGTAGTCGGCTGCGATGCACCGCGCCGCAAAGCCGGCCCCAAGCCCCGCCTCCCCCACCAGCAGCAGGCTGTGGCTGAGGCGGCGGGCGGCCAGCATCCTGCCCACCTCTTCTTTCAGGGCGTCGTTGCCCGCCAGGCGGTCCAGCATCCTCGCACACATGGCGACGCCCCCTTTCAGCGGCGGTTGCGGCGGCGCCACTGCTCCCGCCGCCACCAGGCGCGTATGTCGGACCAGAGCATCGGCCCGAAGAAGAGGAAAAAGCCCGCCATGCTCAGCAGCTGATTGGCCCGCCCCAGCCAGCTCGTGGTCAGGAAGGTGAGCACCCACCCCGCCCCCACCAGGATGCCGAGGTACTTGACCTTGATGGGGATGAAAAAGAACAGCAGCACCTGCATATCGGGGTAGAGCATGGCGAACGCCAGGGTCAGCGAGAGGATCAGGTAGTAGTTGCCCCCTGCGCCGGTCAGCAGGCAGGCCAAAACCGCCCCCGCCGCCCCCGCCAGGACATACAGGTCAAAGCGGAAGCTGCCCCACGCCCCCTCCAGCGCCGAGCCGATGAACCACAAAAAGTAGGCCGACAGCGCAAAGTTCAGGATGCTGCCCGACCCCGACGGCACGAACAGGAAGGTGACCAGCCGCCACAGCTCCCCGTCGAACAGGGCGGAGCGGGTCAGGCTGAGATAATAGGTGATATAACGGTTGACGAACAGTTCTACCGCATAGACGACGATCTGCCCGCCCACCAGGATCGAGATCAGGTTGGGGATGGTATAGCGGCCGAATCGCCGCTCGAGCTTGGTCAGCCAGTTCATAGGCGCCTCCCGTTTCAGGTCAGATTGCAAAGCCCCGCGCCGCCGGTTTGGGACGTGGGGCCGTAATATGGTTATTGTACCATGTTTGACCGGGGCATTCAACCAGGCGGGGAGTTTTTCACCCTTTCCACCGGGTTTTCCACCGGTTTTGGCGCCAGCGGGAGGGATTTTCCGCCCGGTTTCCACCCTTTCAACCGAGTTTTCAACACCTGCAGTTCCCAGCCGGTTTATACGGCAGGTAAAGCGGGGCGGTATTTTGCGCCCGCCGCCTGCCGGCCCGGCCGCATTTTCCAAAGCAGGGGCGCAGGTTTCGTCCCCCTGCGAAAACCCCCAAAACCCATGGGTTTCGAGGGTTTTCCACTTCGGAATAGCCCGCTGCGCCACTTTTCAACACCCTCCGCCGGGGCGGGCGGGCTCTCCGGGTGTGGAAAACTTTCCAGACTTTTCACACCCGCTTTATTTCCTAGTGAGATTATAGGATTGACACCCCGTCCCTTTTCGGGTATAATGCCTTTTGCAGGGCCAAAGCGCCCTGCCTGACAGCAAACCAAACCGCCTTCCGTCCCTTTCCAGTCGGGAATGGGGGGCATCATTTCAACGAGGTGTCATTCCATGCTGGAACTCGAGCATATATCCTTCGACGTCCCGGGCGAGCAGGGTCAGAAAGAGATCATCCGGGACATCTCCCTCACCATCCCGGACGGCCGGTTCGTGGCCATCACCGGGCCCAACGGCGGCGGCAAATCCACCCTCGCCAAGCTGATCGCCGGCATCGAGCGGCCCACCGCCGGCCGCATCCTGCTGGACGGCGCCGACATCACCGGGCGCACCATCACCGAGCGGGCCAACCTTGGCATCAGCTACGCCTTCCAGCAGCCGGTGCGGTTCAAGGGCATCCAGGTGCTGGACCTGCTGCGGATCGCCGCCGGCAAAGACCGGCCCCTGTCCATCGCCGACGCCTGCGCCTACCTGTCCGAGGTGGGGCTGTGCGCCAAGGACTACGTCAACCGCGAGGTGAACGCCAGCTTATCAGGCGGCGAGCTCAAGCGGATCGAGATCGCCACCGTCCTGGCCCGCGGCCAGAAGCTGTCGGTCTTTGACGAGCCGGAAGCCGGCATCGACCTGTGGAGCTTCCAGAACCTGATCCAGGTCTTTGAGCGGATGCAGCAGAAGAACACAAGCGGGTCGATCGTGGTCATCTCCCATCAGGAGCGGATCCTCAACATCGCCGACGAGATCGTGGTGCTTGCCGCCGGGCGGGTGACCCAGCAGGGCCCGCGGGAGGAGATCCTGCCCGGGCTGCTGGGCACCACATCGGCGGTCAACGCCTGCAGCGTGCTGGAACAGGGAGGCAGAGAGAGCTGATATGTTAGACAACATCCAAAAGCAGATCCTGGCCGAAGTGGCCGACCTGCACACCGTCCCCGAGGGGGCGTACAATATCCGGGCCAACGGCCAGACCGCGGCCCGCAACTCCACCGCCAACATCGACATCGTCCCCAAAGCGGACGGCACCGGCATCGACATCCACATCAAGCCGGGCACCAGGCACGAGAGCGTCCACATCCCGGTGGTGCTCAGCGAGAGCGGGCTGAAAGAGACAGTCTACAACGACTTCTATATCGGGGACGACTGCGACGTGCTGATCGTCGCGGGCTGCGGCATCGACAACTGCGGCAATCAGGACTCGGAGCACGACGGCATCCACCGCTTCCAGATCGGCAAGCGGGCCCGGGTGCGCTATGTGGAAAAGCACTACGGCCAGGGCGACGGGCTGGGGATGCGCATCCTCAACCCCGTCACCGAGGTCCACATGGACGAGGACAGCTCGATGGAGATGGAGATGGTCCAGATCAAGGGTGTGGACTCCACCGACCGCAAGACGGTGGCCGACCTCGCCGCCGGGGCCCGTCTGGTGGTGCGGGAGCGTCTGATGACCCACGGCCGCCAGATCGCGGTCAGCCGCTATGAGGTGGCGCTGAACGGCGCCGGCTCCAGCGCCGACGTGGTCTCCCGCTCGGTGGCGCGGGACCGCTCCTACCAGAAGTTCGACGCCCTGCTGACCGGCAACGCCCCCTGCTCGGGCCATTCGGAGTGTGACTCCATCATCATGGACCGCGCCCGGGTGCTGGCCGTGCCCCAGCTGGACGCCAACGACCTGGATGCCGCCCTCATCCACGAGGCCGCCATCGGCAAGATCGCCGGCGACCAGATCACCAAACTGCTCACCCTCGGCCTGACCGAAGAAGAGGCCGAAGAGCAGATCATCCAGGGCTTTTTGAAGTAAGGGGCCGCCGCGCCTCCACCCCGCGGGGATAAAACCGCGATGCTTGGGCCGATTTTTCTTTTCTGTCCAACTTCCGACACAAAAATGTGGAATTTTCAGTAAAAATGTAGTATACTAAACCCACGGCGGGCCGCGCGGCGGCCTGCGCGCAGGGAGTGAAGTGCGGAAGAAAGTGCAAGAGGCAAGAGAAGGAGAGAGGACCCATCGGCCCCTCACACGGCAGTTTTAGAACAAAAGAAGGTGGAGGATTCATGTTTCGTGGAGCAAACCGGTTCGAACTCGATCAGATCATGGAGATCTACGCCCGGGCGCGGGCTTTCATGGCCCAAAACGGCAACCCCGCCCAATGGGGGGACAGCTACCCCCCGCGGGAACTGATCGAGGAGGACATCCTGTCCAACCGGCTGTTCGTCTGTGTCATCAACGGCGAGCTGGAAGCTGTCTTTGCCTTTATCCTGGGCGAAGACCCTACTTATAAACAGATCGAAGACGGGCGCTGGCTCAGCGACGGGCCCTACGGCACGCTGCACCGGCTGGCGTCGGCGGGCCACCGCAAGGGCATCGGCAAGCTGGTCACCGACTGGTGCCTCGAGCACTGCGACAGCCTGCGGGCCGACACCCACGCCGACAACAAGGTGATGCAGCACGTGCTGGAATCGAACGGCTTTGAACGCTGCGGCATCATCCATCTGGCGAACGGCAGCCCCCGCATCGCCTACCAGAAGCTGGGCATCCGGCAGATGGGCCGCGAGTAACGCCGGCAGACGCAAACCACACCGCAGACAGAAGGGACGGCCCGCCGCCGTCCCTTTTTGCACAGGAAAGGGAGGCATCAACCCATGAAGATCACCGAGGTACGTCTGGGGCGGCTGCACGCCCCGCTGCGGGTGCCGTTCAAGACGGCGCTGCGCTCGGTCGACCGGGTGGAGGACATCCTGGTCGAGCTGCACACCGACACCGGCGCGGTGGGCTACGGCGAGGCGCCCCCCACCGGTCCCATCACCGGCGACACCGCCGGGGGGATCATCGGGGCGGTGCGGGAATTGATCGCCCCCGCCCTCATCGGGCAGGAGGTGGACGCCTTCGAAGCCGTCGCCGCCCGGGTGCAGAAAGCCGGCGTCCACAACACAAGCGCCAAAGCGGCGGTGGACATGGCCCTGTGGGACCTGTACGGCCAGCTGCACAGCATCCCGGTGCATAAGCTGCTGGGCGGCGCCCGCCGGCAGCTGGTCACCGACATCACCATCAGCGTCAACCCGCCCGAGCAGATGGCGGCGGACGCCCGCGACGCCGTCGCCCGGGGGTACGACTGCCTCAAGGTCAAGGTGGGGGCCGACCCCGCCCTCGACACCGCCCGGCTGGCCGCAGTGCGGGCGGCGGTGGGGGACGGCGTCTGCATCCGCATCGACGCCAACCAGGCATGGAGCCCCCGGCAGGCCGTCCGCATCCTGAACGAGATGCAGGACAAAGGCCTCGCCCTTGAGCTGGTGGAGCAGCCGGTGCCTGCCGACGACCTGGAGGGGCTGGCCTACGTCACCCGGCACAGCTGGGTGCCGGTGATGGCGGACGAGAGCGTCTTTTCCCCCGCCGACGCGCTGCGGATCATACAGCACCGGGCGGCCGACTTCATCAACATCAAGCTGATGAAGTGCGGCGGGCTGACAAACGCTCTGCGGATCGCCGCGGCGGCCGAGGTCTACGGGGTGGAGTGCATGATCGGCTGCATGCTGGAGGCGAAGGTGGCGGTCAACGCCGCCGTCGAGCTGGCATGCGCCCGCAGCATCATCACCCGGGTGGACCTGGACGGCCCGGTGCTGTGCAGCGTCGACCCGGTGGTGGGCGGCGCGCAGTTCGACGAAAAGGTCATCACCGTGTCGGACGCGCCCGGCATGGGCATCCGCGGGGTGCAGCCCGGCTACCTGACTTATCTGGACAAGTGAACCTTACAGCCCCCGGCGGCCCGCCGGGGGCTTTCGTATGCCCGCAGCAGCGTGCATTTTCCACAAAAAACGTAGCTATGATGCATCATTTTCACCGCCGCTGTACATTTTGACAAAAACATCTTGACGTTTTAGGGCAGAATAGATAATATTAAGTTGGAATACAGCGCGTCTCCGGCATTCCGGTTTCGATCATTTCATCATCGGGGAGACAAACCAGTGCAAATGGAAGGACGATCTATGACAAACGCAGAAAAACTTGCCCTGCAACAGCACGCCTGCCGCATCCGCATCGGCGTGATCGAGAGCACCCACAGCGCCAAATGCGGACATCCCGGCGGCAGCCTGTCCATCGCGGAGGTGCTGTCCTTTTTGTACTTCCGGGAGATGCGGGTCGACCCCGCCGACCCCGCCTGGCCCGAGCGGGACCGTCTGGTCCTCTCCAAGGGGCACGCCGCCCCCGCCCTCTACGCCGCTTTGGCGGAGCGGGGCTTCTTCCCCGCCGAAGAGCTGCTGACGCTGCGCCAGATGGGCAGCCGGCTGCAGGGCCACCCCAACATGAACACCGTCCCCGGGGTGGATATGTCCACCGGCAGCCTGGGGCAGGGCATCTCGGCGGCCTGCGGCATGGCCCTGGGCGCCAAGGTGCGCGGCCTTGACGAGGTGCGGGTCTACGCCATCCTGGGCGACGGCGAGATCGAAGAGGGCGAGTGCTGGGAGGCCTTCATG
Source organism: Candidatus Faecalibacterium faecipullorum (assembly GCA_019118985.1). Classification (GTDB taxonomy): domain Bacteria; phylum Bacillota; class Clostridia; order Oscillospirales; family Ruminococcaceae; genus Faecalibacterium; species Faecalibacterium faecipullorum. The sequence goes on along the minus strand of DWXX01000171.1, from coordinate 1,690 downwards.
TTCGCGTCCCACTACAAGCTGGACAACCTCTGCGTCTTTATCGACCTGAACCACCTGCAGATCGACGGCCGGATCGAGGACGTCATGAACAGCGCCCCCCAGGACAAAAAGCTGGAGGCCTTCGGCTTCAAGGTGCTGAGCATCGACGGGCACGACTACGACCAGATCGAAGCGGCGGTGGAGGCTTTCCACGCCGAGAAGGGCCGCCCCACCTGCATCATCCTGAACACCGTCAAGGGCAAGGGCGTGTCGTATATGGAGCACAGCGTCGACTGGCACGGCAAGGCCCCCGGCGACGCCGACTACCACACCGCGATGGACGAGCTGAACGCCGCCCTCGCCAAACTGGAACAGGAGGGCTGAGCCATGGCAGAAGTGAAGAAGATCGCGACCCGCGACAGCTACGGCGCCACCCTGCAGCAGCTTGCCGCCGAACACCCCGAGCTGGTGGTGCTGGACGCCGACCTGTCGGCCGCCACCCGCACCTCGATGTTCCAGAAGGTGGCCCCCGAGCGGTTCTTTGACTGCGGCATCGCCGAGGCCAACATGATCGGCGTGGCGGCGGGGCTGTCCACCATGGGGCTGGTGCCCTTTGTGTCCAGCTTTGCCATGTTCGCGGCGGCCCGCGCCTATGAGCAGATCCTCAACTCCATCGCCTACCCGCGGCTGAACGTCAAGATCGGCGCGTCCCACGGGGGCATCTCGGTGGGCGAGGACGGCGCGAGCCACCAGTGCTGCGAGGACTTTGCCCTGATGCGCTCGCTGCCGGGGATGACGGTTATCTGCCCGTCCGACGACATCGAGGCGCGGGCCGCCGTCCGCGCCGCCTTCGAGATGGAAGGCCCGGTCTACCTGCGGTTCGGCCGCCTGGCGGTGCCGGTCTTCCACGACCCGGACAACTACCACTTTGAGATCGGCAAGGGCGAAAAGGTCACCGACGGCAACGACATCGCCATCATCGCCACCGGCCTCGAGGTCAACGAGGCCCGCATCGCGGCCGAGCACCTGGCCGCGCAGGGCATCGGCGCCCGGGTGCTGAACATCCACACCATCAAGCCCCTGGACAAAGAGCTCATCCTCGACGCCGCCCGCGACTGCCGCATGGTCATCACCTGCGAGGAGCACAGCGTCATCGGCGGCCTGGGCGAGGCAGTCTGCTCCCTGCTGGCCGAAAAGCAGCCCGTCCCGGTCCGCCGCATCGGCGTGCAGGACCGCTTCGCCTGCTCCGGCCCCGCCTGGGACCTCATCCACGCCTACGGCCTGGACGCCGCCACCATCGAACAGACCGCCCACGAGATGCTGGGCTACTGACCCAAACCCAAAGCAGCCCCTACCCGCCCCGCAAGGGGCGGGTTTTTCGCCCCCCGCTTTGCCAAAAAGCAAAAGCCCAGTTTGGAAAAGTATAGTTTTCCGAACTGGGCCTTTTTGCGTCTCGCGCAAAAAAATTATAACATAAAGGCGTTATTTCTCCTATGTGCATTCCTCCAAAAAATCGTGTCCGTAAAAGTATACCTTTCAAAACTCGCCGCAAAATCCAGAAAAAATGGAGGAATCAAACGTATGCACGTAAGAAAACGACTGTTCACCTTCCTTTTCGCAGCCCTCGCGATGCTCCTTTGCACCGCCTGCGGCAAATGGGACTACTCCCGCGAGGCGGTCAAGGCCGCCAACGAAGCCCAGGGGGACACCC
>DWXX01000021.1 GCA_019118985.1 Candidatus Faecalibacterium faecipullorum | reverse complement strand
TCCTCCAGCTCTTCGGGGGTAATGTCGATGTCCACCAGCTCTTTCAGCCAGCTGAAAGGTACTTTCATGGTATATGCTCCTCCCTCTTATTCGTGGAACTGGCCCAGGAACCGCAGGTCGTTCTCAAACATCAGGCCGATGTTGTTGATGCCGTACTTGAGCATGGCGATCCGCTCGATGCCGATGCCGAAGGCGATGCCCGAGTAGACGTCGGGGTCGATGTTGCAGTTTTCCAGCACCTTGCGGTTGACCACGCCGCCGCCCAGGATCTCGATCCAGCCGGTGTGCTTGCACAGGCTGCAGCCCTTGCCGTGGCAGGCAAAGCAGCTGACGTCCACCTCGACGCTCGGCTCGGTGAAGGGGAAGTAGGAGGGCCGCAGCCGGGTGCGCACCTCGCTGCCGAACAGCTGCTGCACAAAGACGTCCAGCATCCCCTGCAGATCGCACAGGGTGATGCCCTTGTCCACCACAAGGCCCTCCATCTGGTGGAACATGGGGCTGTGGGTGGCGTCCGAGTCAGAGCGGAACACCCGGCCCGGCACCAGCACCTTGATGGGGGGGCGCTCGGCGTCCATGGTGCGGATCTGCCCGGTGGAGGTCTGGGTCCGCAGCAGCAGTTCGTCGGTCAGGTAGAAGGTGTCCTGCATATCCCGGGCGGGGTGGTCTTTGGGGACGTTCAGCCGGGTGAAGCAGTGGTCGTCGTCCTCGATCTCGGGGCCCTCGTAGATCTCAAAGCCCATCCCCGCGAAGGCGTCGATGATCTGGTTGCGCACCAGCGTCAGCGGGTGCAGCCCGCCGGCGGGGCGGGTCTTGGCCGGCAGGGTGATGTCCACCGTCTCGGCGGCGTTGCGGGCGGCCAGCTCAGCCTGCCCCACCCGGACGGCGGCCGCGTCGTAGTCGGCCTGCACCTTCTGTTTCAGCTCGTTGATAGCCTTGCCCATGGCGGGGCGCTGCGCCGGGTCCACCGTCCGCAGCTGCTTCATCAAAGCGGGCACCTGCCCGTTCTTGCTCAGGTACTTCTGCCAGAAGGCGGCCAGCGTCTCCTTGGAGGCCACCTGCGCAAGGTCGGCTTCAGCCTGCCGGGACAGCTCTTCCATGATTTCCCGCATCGTTTTCCTCTCCTTTTGTGTGTTGATTCAATCCCTGTACTGGATGTCAAGATTTTTGAACCAGCCGTCGGTGCCGATGTCCACATACAGGCCGACGCCGCCCCGGGCTGCAGGGCCGTGCTTGAAGCCGTTCACCTCCAGCACCTTGACGCCGTCCACATAAAAGACGCCCCGGTCGTCCTCGATCTCGGCCCGGATATGGCTCCACTGGTCCAGCTCGATGGTATCCACCGCATTTTCATACCGGGTGATGCCAAACTCCCGGAAATAGGAGAAGGTATACCCCGGGTAGGAGAAATACTGGCAGCCGTGGGCTTTGCGCACCGGGTCGGCGCAGCCGCGGCCGTTGGTTGGCCGGATGTAGAAGCTCTCGAACTCGCTGTCGTCCCCGCTGGCGCGGAACACGATCCCGATGAAGCCCCGGGCATAGTCGGGCGCGTCGGGCAGCAGCCCGCCTTTGACGTCCACCTCGATGACCCCGTTGTGGAACACGCCCTCCCTGACCCGGACATAGGTGTTTTCGTCGGGGATGTCCTTGTCGATCTTGCGGGCGCGGACCAGGCCCCCTTCCGCTTCCATCGCGGTGTGGACGGGGATCAAGCTGCCCTGCGACAGTTCAATCTTCATGCTTTTGCTCCCTTCTGTGTGACGTGTGGATATTCTGGTCGGGACGAAGCAGAAAAGGCCCCGTCCCCTGCCGGCCATACAGCCAGCCAAGGGACGGAGCCTTGTTGCACTCCGTGGTACCACCCGGATTCCGCGCAGGTGCGACGTCTGCGCGGCACTCAAGCGCCGTAACGGGGCTCGCCGTCCCGCACTACTCAGCCGCCGCCTGCCGTGCAGGGGGCCGCCGTTCCCGCGGGCCGCTCGGGAGGGAACTTCCGCGCCGGCGCCGTCCGGGGGCCCTTGCAGCCGGTGAGGCCCCTCTCTGCGCCAGACGCACAGCGCGTACTTTCTCCGTCAATGCGTTTTGCTCGATTCGCTTTGCCTATAGTAGCACACTTCGCCGCGATTTGCAAGCCCTTCTCCGGCGGCCGTTACGGGGTCAGCCGGTTGGGCCCGCGGAACAGGAACATGCACTCCTTGATGCTCAGGCCCACCAGCAGCATGGTCAGCCGGTCGACGCCCAGGCCGAAGCCGCCGTGGGGCGGGCAGCCGTACTTGAAGAACTCAAGGTAGAACTTGACGTCCTCGGCCAGGCCCTTTTCCTCGGCCTGGCGCTTGAGCACCTCGTAGCGGTGCTCGCGCTGGGCGCCGGTGGTGATCTCCACCCCGCGCCAGATCAGGTCGTAGCCCTGGGGCACGCCGTTTTCGTCCCGCATGTGGTAGAACGCGCGCTTGTCGGCGGCATAGTCGGTGACGAAGAGGAACTCGTGCCCATAGTGCTTTTTGACCCAGTCGTAGCTCAGCCGCTCGGCCTCGGTGGTCAGGTCGCCCTTTTCAGACTCGTCCACCGTGTAGCCGAAGTCCTCTTCCAGACCCTTGTACAGGTCGGCCAGCTTGACCACCGGGAAGGGGGTCTCGGGCACGACGACCGGCAGGCCGAACATCTCCTCGATCTCCCTGCCGTAGGCGTCTTTGACCGCCTGCAGCGCAGCCTTGAGCAGCCCCTCCTCCATGCGCATCACGTCCCGGTAGGAGGTGATGTAGCTGAACTCGAGGTCAAAGCCGGTGAACTCGGTGGTGTGCTTGTTGGTGTAGGACTTCTCGGCGCGGAAGACCGGCCCCACCTCAAAGATCCGCTCAAAGCCGCTGGCCATCGCCATCTGCTTGTAGAACTGCGGGCTCTGGGCCAGGTAGGCGTTGCGGTCGAAGTAGTCGACCTTGAACACCTCGGCGCCGCTCTCGCTGGCGGCGGCGATCAGCTTGGGGGTGTGGATCTCGATGAAGTGCTGGTCCAGCAGGTACTGCCGCATGGCGTTGACCATGACGGTCTGCGCCTTGAACATCAACTGGTTCTCATCGGTGCGCAGGTCGATCCAGCGGTAGTCGATCCGCTGGTCGATGCTCGAGCGCTCCACCGCCTTCTTTTTCTTGGTGGCGGCGATCTCCTTGCGGACGATGGGCAGCGCCTCGGCGACGCTCTCGATCTCGATGGTCTCGGGGATCATCTCGATGCCGCCCAGCTTGACATAGTCGTCCAGCCGGGCTTTGCCGGTGACGGTGATGACCGAGTCGCCGGTCAGCTGGTCGATGACGGGGACCAGGTCGGGGTGGTCCTCTTTTTCAATGGTGATCTGCAGCTTGCCGGTGATGTCCTTGAGCACGATGAAGGCCATCGCCTTGCTGCTGCGCAGGTTCTCGATGAAGCCCTGCACCTTGACGGTCTCGCCGACATGGCTGCGCACGTCGGAAATATAGGTTCGTTCCATTCCAATCCTCCCCTGACAAATACATAAGCTGCTTGTGCTATTATACCGTATTTCGGGGCAAAATCAAGCGGCATTCTCCATTTTGCGGCATTTCGCAGCCGCGGGTCAGTCCTCGCGGGCCGCGCCTTCCTCCTCGACGGGCTTGCGGGTCTTTTCCACCACGGCGGTCTCCACCCGGTGGCCGGTGACGTTCTTGACGTCGATCTTGAGGCCGTAGCCCTCGCAGCTGAACTGCTCGCCCTCGTCGGGCACCCGGCCCACGATGCCGCAGACCAGGCCGTTGAAGGAACCGTATCAGATCGGCTGGATCGATCAGCCGCAGCGTCAGCGCATCCGCCCGTTTACGATCGAAAAACGTTCTCTGCTCGTGCTCACTCCCTCATCCGCAGATGCCAGACGCTTTCTGATGAATTGCGTGCAGGCGATCGAGCAGGCAGGAGAGCGTACCTGGTATTACATCGGAGAAGGAAGCGCAGGCATCCGGACGGTATCGGATCAGGACCTGCACGAGCTCGCTCTGCTGTTTTATCATCTGGAGCGAGAGGCGAGCGATGCCTGTATCCTCGTGGAATCGACGGGCAGCTTCCATGCACGTCCCCAGCTGTTCTCCCGCCTGTGTCATCTGGAGGTGCGCCATCAGCTGATCCTCTTGTGTGAACAGCCGCTCTACGGTCGCTCGCCCCTGCTGATGACGGCCTGGAACAGGGCCAGCTTTGCGTGGACGGCGGAAGGGGCGTTGCGGGAATGGTTTGATGAACGAGAACTGCCGCTCATGCGGCATCC
>DWXX01000170.1 GCA_019118985.1 Candidatus Faecalibacterium faecipullorum | reverse complement strand
ACCACCGCCATGGTGGTGGGGCAGGTCTCGTCCACCGCGACGCCCGAGGCGTCCACGCCGTTTTCGCGCAGCACCTCGGTCAGGTAGCGGCCGAAGGCGTCGTCGCCCACCTTGCCGATGAAGGCGGTCTGCGCCCCCAGCTTTGCCGCCGCGACGGCCAGATTGGCGGGCGCGCCGCCGGGGTTCGCCGCAAACTGCGGGATGCCTTTTTCATCCCGGCCGGTCTGGGTCAGGTCGATCAAAATTTCACCGATGGTCAAAATGTCCATGTGCGCTGCTCCTTTCTCATGGCAACAAATAGTCGATGAAGGCGGCCGCCCGGCCGGGGTGCGGGGCGTTGGCCAGCACCCCGAGATAGACCGCCTCGGGGAAGCCCGCCGCCTCGATGGCGGGGGCGGCGGATACGTCCAGCCACCGGCCCGCAAGGCCGGGGGCGATCTGGGACAGGTCGGCGAGGTACCCTTGCGCCGCGAAGGCGTCCCGGGCCTCGGCGTTCATCAAAAGCACGTCCAGGCGCTGGGCCGTCACCGCCGCCGTGATCCGCATCTCGGAGGCGTAGACGTATTCCTGGTCCGCGCCCTCGCGCTCTGAGAGCAGAAGGTCGGTATAGAGGTAGACCTGCTGCTTCGGGGTGAAGTTTTGCGCCTGGGCAAAGCCCTCGGTCAGCTGTTCGGTCAGGGCCGCGCCGGGCTCGACGTTCACCAGCGCGAGATACAGCGCGTCCTCTTTTTGGGTCGCCTGCCGGTAGACGGCGTAGCCCGCGATGTACAGCAGGATCAGCGCGATGACGATGGGCGCTTTGTAATAGGCCCAGATGTGCGCAAGGCGCTTGCGGCCGTGCAGGCCGCGCAGGGCGGCCAGCTCCTGCCGGGTGCGGTCAGGCAGAGGGGGCATCGTCGCTCTCCTCCTGTTCCAGACCGGCGTCGGGGTCGCCGCCGATGGCGTGGATGATGTTCACCATCAGGAAGGAACAGAGCATCGCACAGCAGCCAAAGCCCAGCAGGAAGGCCGGGGTAAAGACGTTGACCACCACCCAGCCCATCAACAGGTAGATGCCGGCCATCACCAGGGTGCAGACCAGGTAGCGTATGCCCACCAGCAGGGCGGTCTTGAGGATGCCGAAGGTGGTGTTCTCAAATCGCGCCAGCAGCGGGAAGGCGTACAGCAGCACCACGGCGTAGACAAGGGCCGCCGCGATGAGCAGGGCGGCGACGAGGGTCCAGAAAACGCTGGTGCTCCAGATATGCCAGACGACATAGCCGTCCACCGCGAGGAAGGCCCCCACCCCCAGCAACAGCAGCCAGAGCTTGGTGGCGGGCTTGAAGTTCTGCCGGAAGGCCCGGAAGAACATCCCCGTCAGGCCGTCGTCGCGGTCCTCGGCCATTTTCAGGGTGACGTAGAACAGCGCGGTGGTGGACGCGCCGATGGTGACAATGGGCAGGCTGCACAGCAGCCACAAAATGTTCAGGTAGGCGCTGTAGGCCATCTTGGTGATGAAAGCCAGCAGCGGGCGGTCGGGGTTGATCAGATTGCTCATAGTTTTTTCGCCTCGTGGTCGCCGGTGGACTCCCGCAGGATCAGGTTGGTCTCGGTGTACACCGTCCTGTAATTCAGCGAGGGCTCCTTGATGCGGGTCATCAGCAGGTCGGCGGCGGTAAAGCCCATGATCTGCCCGTGGATGTGGATGGAGGTCAGCCGCGGCGTCATGACCGAGGCCTCCTGGCTGTCGTCAAAGCCGCAGAGCCACACGTCGTCGGGGACGCTGTGGCCCAGCGTTTCCAGCGCGCGGTTGACGTCGATGGCCACAAAGTCGTTGGCGCAGACGATGACCTCCGGCAGCTTGTCAAAACCTTTCAGGGTGTTATAGTAGTCCTCCACCTTCAAACTGTCGGTGGCGCAGTAGGGCACGCCTTCGGTCAGGCCCAGCAGCTCGACGGCGCTGCGGTAGGCCGCCCAACGCTCGAAAAAGGACTGGCAGTGCTGCGCCTTGCCGAAAAAGCTGATCCGCTTTTTGCCCCGCTCGGCCATGATCTGGATGAAGTGCTGCACCTCGACGTGGTTATTCATATATAATAGGTCCGCCTTGAGGGGCGCTTTCAGCTCGGTGACGGGCGAGTCCACGAACAGAAGCGGGATGCCCTGCTCACAGAGCATCTGCGCATAGGCGTAATCGAACACCTCAAAGCAGATGATGCCCGCGACCCGCTCCGGGTCAAAAGAGGCCGGCATACGGCGGGCGGCCAGCTCGCTGGGGGAGATGCGGTAAATGGTCATGCCGTAGTGCAGGTGATGGATCTCGGACTGGAAGCGGTCCAGCATCAGGGAGGAAAAGTGGGAGTTGCTCAAAAAGCAGGTGGTCAGCATGGCGATCTCCCGCTTGCCGTCCGGCTGGGCCGCATCGGCGGGGGCGGCGGCCGCTTCGGGGGCCGGAGGGCCGTCGGGCTGGAACAGCGGCAGATAGGCGAACTGCTTGTAGCCCATCTCGGCGGCTTTGCGCAGAATCTTTTCGCGGGTGGCGTCGGCCAGGACGCCTGTATTGTTGATCGCCTTGGATACCGTGTTGCGCGACAGCTGCAATTCGTTGGCGATGTCTTGAATGGTCACTCGGGTTGCCATCGAATCCCTCCTTTGCATCTAGTATAGTGCAAATGCACACACGTGTCAAACCAAAAAGTGTAAAAACGTGAATTTGTACATTTGCACCATCTTAATTTGTGCAATCATACAAATCCACAGAAAGAGTGCCGCATTCCAGAAAAACACTGTTGACTTTTGCCACATAGCGTGGTATAAAATGACTGTAAGCATTTTACATTTGCACACGATGCAGGAACGGTTGCCCCTGTGATGTATGCAAACGCAAAATGAACACCCATCCATTATAACAAAAAAGGAGGAATCGAACACATGAAAGCGAAAGCGTCTTCCTCGGGGGCGGTTGCGGTGTCGGCCAGCCAGCGTGTGCACAACACCGGCGTCTACATCGCGCGGCACTGGCAGCTGTACCTGATCTTCATCCTGCCGGCCGTGGTGCTGACCCTGATCTTCAAGTACGTGCCGATGGGCGGCGTCCTGATCGCCTTCCAGGACTATAACCCCTTCCGGGGCATCCTGGGCAGCGAGTGGGTCGGCCTCGAGCACTTCCAGCGCTTCATGTCCTCGCCGGACTTCCAGCGGTACCTGGTCAACACCCTGAAGCTGAGTGTCTACGGCCTGCTGTGGGGCTTCCCGGTGCCCATCATCCTGGCCTTCCTGCTCAACCGCATCGAGAGCAAGAAGATCAAGCAGAAGATCCAGCTGGTGCTGTACATGCCCAACTTCATCTCGGTCATCGTCCTGTGCGGCATGGTCCGGGTGCTGCTGTCGGTCACCGGCCCGCTGAACGGCCTGCTGCACAGCAGCATCAACTTTATGACCATCCCCGAGGCCTTCCGCCCCATCTACATCATCAGCGGCATCTGGCAGGGCGCGGGCTGGTCCTCCATCATGTACACGGCCTCCCTCTCCAACGCCAGCAAGGACCTGAAAGAGGCCGCCATGATCGACGGCGCCAACCTTCTGCAGCAGATCATGACGGTGGAGTGGCCCGCCATCAAGGACATGGTGGTCATCCAGTTCATCCTGCAGGCCGGCAACATCATGAGCATCGGCTTTGAAAAGGCCTACGCTTTGCAGACCGACCTGAACCTGCAGACTTCGGAGATCATCGCTACCTACGTGTACAAGCGCGGCCTGATCGACGGCGACTACAGCTTCTCGACGGCGGTCGGCCTGTTCAACACGGTGGTCAACGTCATATTGCTGATCGCCGTAAACAAGATCGTCGCCAAGATGAACGACGGCAAGGGATTGTAAGGAGGCACAGTCATGGCAGCGAAAGCGAAAAAGAGCGGCAGACTTGCGATCTATACCAAGCAGGATAAAGCGATCCTCTTTGTCGGGTACGTCCTGCTGGCCCTGTTTGTGGTCGCCATCGTGGTCCCGGTGGCGTACATTGTCGTCGCATCCTTCATGGACCCCGTCACCCTGCAGAACCGGGGCATCACCTTCGACTTCAGCAAGTGGACCCTGACCGCCTACGAG
>DWXX01000169.1 GCA_019118985.1 Candidatus Faecalibacterium faecipullorum | reverse complement strand
AGGAAAGCGCCCATGAAGCATAACATCCACTATTCGGCGGCGGCCCTGCAGGACCTGGACGATATATGGAGCTACGTTGCGCGTGAGCTCCAGAATGTATCTGCGGCGGAACGGCTGCTGAACCGGCTCATGGACGCGGTAGACCGCCTTGCCGACTACCCTGAGGTGGGCCCCGTCCTGTCCTCTATTGCCGACGTGCGGGAGGAAGGCTACCGCTTTCTGGTGACCGGAAGCTATATCGCCTTCTACCGCGTGGCCGACGGCGGCGTCTATGTAGACCGTGTCCTCTACGGGCGGCGGGACTATCTTGCCCTTTTATTCGGCGGCAATCTTTCACCCGACACATGACCCCGCCCCATAGCGCAAAACCCCGGGCCATCCGTATGGGATGCCCGGGGCGTTTGTATGCTGTCTTAAAGCGGCCAGGTCAGGTTGAACAGCCGGGCCAGCGCTTTGGCGCCGCTGTCAGGGCCAAGGGTCGGGGTGCTGCCGGTTATGCCGTACCGGTACGTACATTTTGTGCCCTCCAGCGCTTTATTCATGGCTTCGACGGCGGTGTTCCATGTGCCGTCTACCTTGGCAACGCCATCATAGGTGCCACCGCCGCCACTCGTGCTGCCTGCTATGCCGCCTGCCAGGCTCCCAGAAATCGTCGCATCTGACACCGTACACCCGATGATTTGGCCGCCCCGACCAAGCTGCCCGACAATGGCGCCGTTGGACGTATTACTTTTAGTACCGGTAACCATTGGATTTTCCAGCCTCAAATTTTTGACGCACCCTCCTTCCTTGATCATTCTAAACATGCCATTTGTAGCGAAATCGCTTTGAGTTACTTGGAGGCCGGAAATGGTATGCCCCTGGCCGTCGAACGTGCCGACATAGAAGGAGATGGGCGTCCATTCATCGGTAAGTACGATGTCTTTTTCAAGGGTGCAGTTGGTGGAACAGTCTTGTCCGGGGGGAGTGCTTTGAGCCGCATCGGCCCATGCCTGTAAGCCTTCGGCGGTATAGACGTGGTATGTGCCTGTAGTTTTATCTATTGTGTAACCGCCTTCCGGGATTTCGATTTCAGGCTCGCTGGAGGAGGAGCTGGAGGAGGTATCGTCGCTGCTGCTGTCGTCGCTGCTGTCGGTGTGGTGCGGGCGGCTGGATGAGCTGGAAGAGGGGGATGCATCGGGCCCGCCCTGCTGCTGCGGGCACCCGGTGAGCAGACTTGCCGCCATCACCCCGGCGAGGGTCAGGGCCAAAAGTTTGGTTGTGCGCATGGGCATATGCCTCCTGTTGGGCTGGATTTGTCCGGAAAAGTATACTTTTCCGGACTCGATTTTTTGGAGGAATGCACATAGGAGAAATGACGATTTTATGTTATAATTTTTTGCACGAACCTCAAAACAGGCCGGTTTGGAAAAGTATGCTTTTATAAACTGGGCCTTTTCCTTTTGGTAAAAGCAGCCGCCCGGCTCTTGCAAAAGCGGGCGGGCGTATGGTATGATAGAAGCAATAAAAACACCGAAATGAGCGGAATCATGAAAAAATTCATCGAAGAGTTCAAAGCGTTCGCATTGCGGGGCAACGTGATGGATATGGCGGTCGGCGTGCTGATCGGCAGCGCCTTCTCGGGGATCGTCACCTCCCTGACCGAAAACTTCATCAACCCCGTCATCAGCCTGCTGACCGGCGCGGAGCGGTACACCCTGCAGGACGCCGCCGGCTTTGCGTCCAATTTTGCGTCGTCGCTGGTCAACTTCCTGATCATGGCGCTGATCCTGTTCTGCATGATGAAGGGCGTCAACAAGCTGCTGTCCCTCGGCCGCAAGCCGGCCGCCCCCGCCGCGCCCACCACCAAAAAGTGCCCCTACTGCCTCAGCGACATCCCCATCGGCGCCACCCGCTGCCCCCACTGCACCTCGCAGCTGGAAGAGACGGCCGCCGTCCGGTGACCCAGCCATCATACACCAGCCCCCGGCCGTATCGCGTACAGCCGGGGGCGTTGTGCGTTTGAGGGGCGGGGCTCACATCATCCCGTCCCGCAGGATGTGATGGTCCCAGAGCAGTTCTTCCAGAACGGTGCCGCGCAGAAGGCGCAGCAGCGGCTTTTTGGCCAGGGCCAGCGGGGCGGGCAGGTCGATGTCCAGGGGGCTGCGGCCGTCCATCAGGCAGACGGCGCTGTCCAGCAGGGTGCGCAGATCGTAGACGCTGCCCCACACTTCGGGCACGCCGCGGTCGACGCCCAGCAGCCCGTAGACCGCCTCCATGGCGGTGCGGACCGAATACTCGGTGGTAAAGACGGTGTCCCGCGGGGTGTCGGCGAACTGCCCGAGGAAGGCAAAGTTGACGCAGCCGTCGGGGATGACGTCGGGGCGGTCGCCCTTGGCACGCGGCATGAAGAAGGCGGTAATGTAAGGCATCATGGTGGGCACGCAGACCGCGCTGTCCCGCGCAAGCTCGGCGATCTTTTCCACCGGCACCCCGATGTGGTAGAGCCATTCCTCACAGATCTCGCGGCCGGTACACTCACGCATCGGCTTTTGGACGTAGTCGCCGGGGCGGTCGGTGAACAGGCCGTACACCCAGACGCAGACGGCGCCGGGGTCCTGCGCCTTGAACTGCCCCTGCCGGTTGATGGTCCAGCTGAGCAGCCAGCTGGAATCCTGGCAGCTGACGATGCCGCCGGTGACCACCCGCCCGCTGCGGGGGTCCCGCTTGCAGATGGCCGAGATGTAGGGCAGGATCCGCTCGTCGAGGGTGGTGATGGTGGCAGACTCCCAGTTGGTCTTGTCGGTGTCGGAGCAGAACTTTTCCGGCCGGCCGAAGGCGGGGTCCTGCCGGGCGATGTTCTTCCACAGATTCCAGCAGCCGCTGGTCCGCACCTCGGCGTCGCCGGCGGGGGCGTGGTCCTGGTCGCCGTAGACGGTGCCCTCGGTGCAGCTGCCGTTGGTGACAAAGACCAGGTCCTTCTCGCTGAGGGGGATGCCCATTTCCTTGCCGCCCGGCCCATGGCCGCGGCACTCGATGGCGGTGGCGATCTTCTTGCCGTCCCGGTGCTCAAAGAGGACGTTGGTCACCTCTACCCCGAAGCGGAAATCCACCCCCGCATCCTCCAGGTACTTCTGCATGGGCAGGATGAGGGACTCGTACTGGTTGTAGCGGGTGAACTTGAGGGCGCTGAAATCGGGCAGCCCGGCGATGTGGTGGATGAACCGCTGGAAGTACAGCTTCATCTCCAGGGCGCTGTGCCAGTTCTCAAAGGCGAACATGGTCCGCCAGTACAGCCAGAAGGTGGAGCCGAACACCTCCTCGTCAAAGACGTCCTCGATGGTCTTGTCGTAGAGCTCGGCGTCGGGGGTCATGAAGAGCTTGACGATCTCCATGCAGCCCTTCTGGCTGAGGTTGAACTTGCCGTCGGTGTGGGCGTCCTGCCCGCGGCGGACGGTCGCCCGGCACAGCGAGTAGTTGGGGTCGTGCTTGTTCAGCCAGTAGAACTCGTCCAGCACCGACGCGCCCGGCTGTTCCAGCGACGGGATGGAGCGGAAGAGGTCCCACAGGCACTCGAAGTGGTCCTCCATCTCCCGGCCGCCCCGCATGATGTAGCCGCGGGTGGGGTCGAAGATGCCGTCGCAGGCGCCGCCGGCGACGTCCATCGCCTCGAGGATGTGGATGTGGTCGCCGGGCATCTGCCCGTCCCGCACCAGAAAGCAGGCCGCCGCCAGCGCCGCCAGGCCGCTGCCCACGATCCATGCGCTCTTTTCCTCAACGCCGGCCGGCTTTTCGGGCCGGGCGAAGGCCTCGTAGTTGCCGCTGGCATAGTAGATGCCCTTGCGGTTTTTGTGCTGGCGGCCCCGCTCGGTGTTGCGGTAGCCGCCGGTTGCCCGGGCCTGCCGGAGGGCGGCGTCCCGCTTTGCCTGCCGGGCCTTGCCTGTCAGGGCCAGGGCGGCCCCCGCCCCCGCCGCGCCGAGGGCCGCGGCTGCCGCTTTGGTCGTTTTCTTGGTCATAGAGAGGTTCTCCTTTCCGTTGCAGTGATCTGACACGCCCAGGATACCACGCTGGAAAGGACGACGCCATGCGCAAAAAAGGCCCGGTGCACAGTTTTTGTGCATCGGGCGCGGTTTGTAAGGGCGGGGCTCTCAGCTCCCGGCAGCGTTGGCAAAATTGCGGATGGCGTTGTCGATGCTGCCCTGCATGGTCAGCCCGATGCTGCGGGCGAGGGCCTGATGGTCGTCCTTCATGCCGCGGCGTATCCAGTCCAGCATCTCGCCCACAAAGCTGTACTTGTAAAAGTTGGCGATGAACGCCTTCTGCTCTTCGGTGAGGGGGGCGCCGGCGCTCTTTTCGTCCACCACCCCGCGGATGAGCCCGTAGGTGACCTGAAAGAGAAAATTTTCCATCTGCTCCCGGCTGATGCAGCGGTAGGCGTTGAGGATGAAGGCGCGGTTTTCCAGCACCGCCTCGAACAGCTGTTCCAGCCCCTCGTTCCAGGTCGCGCAGGTCTTTTTGCCCTGCAGCGCCGCGGTCGCATCCTCGACGCAGACCCACTCGATCAGGTCGTAAATATCCTGAAAGTGGTAGTAGAAGGTCATTCGGCTGATGCCGCAGTCGTCGGTGATGTCCCGTATGGTGATCTTATCCAGCGGCTTTTTGGTCATCATCTTCTTCAGCGACGCCGCCAGCGCCTTTTTGGTGATGTTGGACATGGGGGCCTCCTTGGAGAAACAGTCAGTATATTTTATTGTAGCACATTTTGCGCTTCTTGCAAATCATCCCCGCCCCCCGTGCGGGCAGCCCGTTTGAAAAATGCGATGCTTTGTGATATAATACAGTTGGAACATCCCCTATTGGAACGGCAGGTGACGCACATGGAAGGACACAAAACCGCACCAGACCCTCGCCGAGACATACGTTATTTTCATCACCGAGAACGACACCCTGGGCTACGGTCTGCCCATCTACCACGTCGACCGCATCATCCGGGAGACCGGCAGTGATTTCGGCGACGAGTCCCACATTATATACGTCAACGCACAGATCAGAGATGAGACCGCGCTGGGCAGGCTGATGCACGACTTTGCCTGCACCGACCCGCAGGATATGTATTACGATCTTCTAGCCCGCCGCGTACACTATTTCAAAGCAGACGAGAAAGGAGTGGCAGCCATGTGCAAGGTCATGGAAGATATGAGAGATGAAACCGCACGGGCAAAAGCCGTTGCCGTCGCCCGCAATCTGCTGGCCATCGGGAAGCTGACCTACGAAGAGATCGCCCGTTCCGTCGATCTGACCGTCGAGGAAGTAAAAGCCCTGGACAGCTCCAAAACCGCCTGATGCCCATCCACACAGACCGGACTGCTCCCTCTCCCAAAACGGAGAAGGAGCAGTTTTACTTTTGCCGCCCAAAACAATGTGGGGGCCGGCAAACGCCGACCCCCACAGAGGGACCCTATCTTTCGTGACGCAAAGTTCTTTTGTTTTGGTGCGATCAACAACAGAAGGAATAGCGGTTACTTATCCCTTTTCGCTGTCACATCGGAT
>DWXX01000168.1 GCA_019118985.1 Candidatus Faecalibacterium faecipullorum | reverse complement strand
CGTAGAAGCTGCCGTTGTCAGCCTTGACGAGGGAGATGTAGCCCTCCTTCTCGCGGCCCGAGACGATGGTCTTGATGTACTCGGCCAGGGCGTCGGCGGCTGCGTCGCCGTCGCTGCCGCCTACGGTCAGGACATCCAGACGGTAGCCGGATTTCAGCAGTTCGTCCATGTTGTCATCCTCGACCATGGCCTGCCGGATGGCAGTCGGGTCGGCGGATGCCTCAAGGGCGTCCTGCAGGGAGTTGGTCAGTCTTGCGTCCGTTTCAAAAACAACGGTAGACTGTGCTTTGTTGGCAGCTTTCGCGGCCGCACTGGAGAAGTTCGACCCGCCGCAGCCGGCCAGCATCACGACAGCAAACACCGCCGTAGACACAAGGCTCAAGAGTTTTCTTGCGTACATACGTTATCCTCCTTACAAATTTTGCGCCCGGCGGGGTCAGTTCCGAAAAGTATACTTTTCGGAACCGATTTTTCCAAAAAGTAACAGCGCAGGAAAATATTGCATGTGCGACGTTTTTGTGCTATAATTCAAACAAGCAAACCGGCGATTTGGCCAGTTCCGAAAAGTATACTTTTCGGAACTGGCTTTTGCTTTTTTTCAAAGCAGGGCGCAAAAAAGCCCCGCCGGGCGGGCGGGGCGGGGGTCAGAGGATTTGGGCCTGCTGGATCAGGCTGCGGATGTGGTGGACGAGCATCTCGAGGGCGGGGCCGTTTTCGCCGCCGTTGGGGATGATGATGTCCGCCGAGCGTTTGCTGGGCTCGACGAAGGCTTCGTGCATCGGCTTGACGGTGGTGCGGTACTGGGTGATGACGCTGTCCAGGCTGCGGCCGCGCTCTTTGACGTCCCGCAGGATGCGGCGGAGGATCCGCTCGTCGGCGTCGGTGTCCACGAAGATCTTGTAGTCGAACATGGCCAGCAGCGCCGGCTCGGTGAAGGGCAGGATGCCCTCGACGATCAGCACCGGCGCGGGGTCGATGTGGCGCACCTGGTCGGAGCGGTTGTGGATGGCGTAGTCGTAGACCGGGCAGTCCACCCCGCGGCCGGCTTTCAGCTCGTGCAGATGCTGGATCAGCAGGCCGTTGTCGAAGGCGTCGGGGTGGTCGTAGTTCAGCAGGCAGCGCTTCTCGTAGGGCAGATCGTCGTGCCGCTTGTAGTAGCTGTCGTGGGGGATCAGCCGTACTTCCTCCTCCCCGAAGCTCGCTTTCAGCCGCAGGGCCAGGGTGGTCTTGCCGCTGCCCGAGCCCCCCGCAATGCCAATGATGAGGGTATTCATGGTTCCTTCCTCCCTGCGGTCTGGCGCAGCAGGCCGCTTTGTAGTATACTGGTCTCACCGAGCCGGCGGCCCTGTGTAAAGCCGCCGTAAAGTCTTGCTTTAATCATACCACAAAACGCGCCGTTTTGACAGACGCTGCGGCGCTTCGAGGAGGATAATCCATGAAAAAGATCGTACTCGCCCCCTACATCGACCAGACCGACCGCTGGGTCAACGGCTGCGAGAGCATCAGCGCCGTCATGGCGCTGGGCGCGGTGGGGGTACACGTCGACCCCGACACCTTCATCGCGCGGGACCTGCCCCACGCCCCCTTCTGGGAGCAGGACGGCCAGCTGTGGGGCCCCGACCCCCACTACGTCTACCCCGGCGACCCCCACGACCACACCGGCTACGGCTGCTACGCCCCCTGCATCTGCCAGGCGCTGCGCAGCGCCCTGGAGGCGGAGGGCGCCGCCGACGCTTTCGAGGTGGTGGACGAGACGGGCCGCACCGCCGCCGAGCTCTGCGCGCGGTACATCGACGCGGGGCTGCCGGTGGTGTTCTGGGCGACGCTGGACTTTCAGCCGGTGCCCGGCTGCGACCGATGGCTCCTGCCCAACGGCGCCCCCTTCGACTGGAAGCTGAACGAGCACTGCCTGCTTCTGGTGGGCTATGACGACGAGCACTACTGGTTCAACGACCCCTGGCACAACCACGGCCTCTGCCCACAGCCCAAAGCCCTGGTGGAAGAATGCCACCGGGCGCAGGGAATGTACGCGGTGGCGCTGCGGAGGAAGTGAGGGGGCGGCTTCCCCTCTCAGGCGTCGCTTGCGCTCCGCCAGCTCCCCCGCAGTGGGAGCCAGAGTTACCTGGGTCCTTCACAGGGCAGCGCCGTCAGATCACACCACCCCTGCCGCTGAACCTGTGACCCCTACATAGCATACGCCCCTCCCAGACAAGAAACACGCCCCCGGCCAGGATTTTAGCCCCGGCCGGGGGCGTTGGTATGTGGGGGTGGGGGCCTCCCCGGCAGCACCGCCATAAACAACAATGTGGGGGTCAGCCTTTCAGCCGACCCCCACAGAGGGACCCTATCTTTCGTGACGCAAAGTTCTTTTGTTTTGGTGCGATCAACAACAGAAGGTCAAGTGGTTAGCTTTCCCTTTTCGCTGTCACATCGGATGGGCTGTGCCTTTCAGGTGGTCTCTAGTCACCCTATTGGCACCCTATAATCAAATACAGTATGGTGCGCTGTACTTGTTATAAGTAATTTTAGTTAGGCCTCAACGTTGGCGGCCTTGGTCAGATTCTGGGTGAGAACGATAGCCACAGTCCATGCGCTCTCATTGGTCAGACTGTCGTTGCTCACCTTCAGAGTGCTAACCTCCAGAGTATAATCACAATTGTAAATGGTACCATCAGTTGCAGTCACTTTGTCACTTGCATTGCCGTACTGCGCAATCCAAGATCCGACGTAGCTTACAGCAGCTTCGACCGCAGCTTTTTCATCCAGCTGACCAGAAACAGCACTCATCCAACCATAGCTCTGAGAGAAAGTACCATTGGGCACCGAATTAAAGGTCGTGCCACTAACGACAACACCCTTCTCCTGCAGCTTTTTGAGCAAGGCGTTCGTCATCTTGTCATCATTAGAGTTAGTGTTATAGCTCATCTGGAAGTTATTCTTATGAGCATACGAAATACCATTCGCAGTGAGCTTGGAACTATCCGTTGCAATGTCATGAACCCAGCCATCCAGCTCGGTGCTCGCAACAACATCGACCAAGTCCTTCACATCTGCATCCAGAACATCTTCAGCATATTTGACAGCATTAGTTGCAACGGGGACAACGGGGTTCTTCTCGTCATCGGTGGTGGTGCCGCTCTTGCAGCCTGCCAGCATGCTGACTGCCATGATGCCGGCGAGCATCAGAGAAGCAATCTTCTTGAGTTTCATAAATGTTTTTCCTCCTTATGGTGTATAAAA
>DWXX01000167.1 GCA_019118985.1 Candidatus Faecalibacterium faecipullorum | reverse complement strand
CACAAAGCGGAGTGAGGGCGAGACATGGACGATTATAAGAACACCAAGGAAGGCCGCATTGTCGGCCGGAAATACGCCGACATTCTGCAGATGGCACGCCCCGAACCCTCCGCCAAACACCCCCGGATGCCGCTGGCCGCCCGGGCCAAGATCTTCAGCCCCTTCGCGGCGCTGCGGGGCTTCGACGACGAGCTGGCGGAGGAGGGCGGCCAGACCCTGCGGGTGGGGAAAGCCGGCCTCTCGGACGAGGAGCAGGCCGCCCTGGCGGAAAAGCTGGCCGGCCTCGCCCGGGGGAGCACGGTCACGGTGCGGTACTTCGTCCCTGACCGGCTCGACCCAGCCGACCCGCCGCTGGGCTGCTACAAGACGGTGACCGGCGCCGTCCGGGCGGTGGACCGGGTGGGGCAGACGCTGCGCCTTGCGCTGGATCCGCCGCCCAAAGGCCCGGGGGTGGAAAAGGAGAAAGCGCTGGCCATCCCCCTGGGGGACATAGAGGCCCTGACCTGAAACGCCCCGAGTCAGCAGAAAGCGAAAAGCCGCATGCCTTTCGGCCCGGTCGCGGGCGGGGGCATGCGGCTTTTGGTTTTGCGCCGGCTCAGAGGCTGTCCAGGTCGTCCGAGGCGTCGTAGCTCTCGGTGCGGTAGCCGCTCTTGGCGGCGGCGGCAGCCAGCATCTGCATCAGCTGGCGGAACTGCTCGGCGTAGGGGCCGTCATATTCTTCGTCTGCCTCGCAGTTGACCGGCCCGCGGGCGCGGATGGCGGCCAGCTGGCCGTCGTCCTCCCGCTCGTAATCGACGATCCAGCCATAGATGGGCTCGTCGGTCACCGAGAAGGAATACACCTGCGGCATGAAGGGGGTCCAGCAGGCGGTGCAGTAGAGGGTGCGGCCATCCTCCTGCCCCACGATCTCGGCGACGAAGGTATCGATCTGGCAGGGGTTCAGCTCCACGTCCTCGTGGTCGCCCATGTCGGTGTCACAGCGGCGGTTCAGTTCAGTCCACATGGTGTATTCGCTCCTTGTATTTGCAGATGGTGCGGTCGGCGCAGCGCGCGGCTGCGCACCCACTATTGTAGCATAGCCCGCGGCCGGATGCAATCACTTTGGGCCCTCACCGCACAAAGCCGGACAGGCGCCGGCAGAGGACGGCCGCCAGGCCGATCTTGAACAGGTCGGGCAGGATGAAGGGGATGACGCACCACCACAGCGCGGTCCACAGCCCGACGGGGCCGGTCTGCCGGGCGTAGACCGCCATGAACCAGACGGTGCCGAGGGCGTAGCAGACCGCAAGCCCGGCGATCATGCCGAGGACGGACGCCCAGGTCTTTTTGCCGAAGGCGCGCTCAGCGGCCCAGAGGATGGGCCCCATCAGCAGCCAGGAGACCATGTAGCCGCCGGTGGCGCCGAAGATGGCCCCGAGGCCGGCGTTGCCGCCCGAAAAGACCGGCAGGCCCACCGCGCCCAGCAGCAGGTAGACCAGGACGGCGAGGGTCCCCCGGCGGCACCCCAGCACCCCGAAGGCGAAAAACACCCCGAAGGTCTGCATGGTGAAGGGGACGGTGGTGGGGATGGCGATCCATGCGCAGACCGCGATGAGGGCGGCAAAGAGGGAGATCAGCACAAGGTCGCGGGTTTTGTGTGCAGCGGCGGACATAGGGCGGCGCCTCCTTTCAACTCGCCGCTACTATAGCAGAACGGCCCGCGGCTGTCAACCCGAAAGAAGCAAAAGCAGTTGCATTTCGCCCCGGGATGCCGTATCATAGAGGGCAAGAATGTCAGAAGGGAGCTGCTGATCTATATGATGCCGCATCTGAATGAGACGTCCTGCGCCGCTGGCCGGCAGACCGCCGTGCTTGCGCCGTTCGACTGGGGGCCGGGGCTGGCGCGGACCATCCTCACGCTGGACAGGCCGATCGACGCTATCTCGCTGGAACCGGAGAAGTTCCGCGTCCGGGAGCAAAAGCGCAGCTTTGACCGCCGCACCCGGACGGACGTCGTCCTGACGGCCGAGCGGAAGGTCACCGCCGCCCGCCTGTGCGCCGCCGACGGCCGCCTGCTCCGGGGCGCGTCACCCTACATCGCCCTGGACCTGGCCTGCGAGGCGCCCTACGAGGGCTGCCCGGTCTACACCGACGAGGGGCAGCACGGCGTCCTCGACCCGCAGTACCGGCTGAAGGTCAGCCTGGAAGCCCCGCTGCGGGACGTCGACGGCTACCCGGTGACCGCCCTCGCGGTGCAGGAGAGCATCGACTGGCAGGCGGCCCGCATCCCCGCCCTCGAGGGGTTCGACCTGACCGGCCGGTACGATGCCGGCGACGGGCGGCAGTACCGCTACGCCTTCTACCAGCCGGGGGACGGCAGGCGCCACTCCCTGGTCATCTGGCTGCACGGGGCGGGGGAGGGCGGCAGCGACCTGCGGATGGCCCTGCTGGGCAACCGGGTCACCGCCCTGCGGGAGCCGCCCTTCCAGCGGCTGATGGGTGGGGCCTGCCTGCTTGTGCCGCAGTGCCCCGACTTCTGGCTGACCTACACCGCCGACGGCGACTGGAAGGGCAACCCCGGCCGGGACTCGGTCCATCTGGAGGCCCTGCTGGGGCTGATCCGCCATTGCATCGACAGCTGCCCCGAGGTGGACCCCCGGCGGGTCTATCTGACCGGCTGCTCCAACGGCGGGTTCATGACCATGGACCTGCTCTTCCGCGCGCCCGAGCTGTTTGCGGCGGCGGCGCCCTGCTGCGAGGCTTTCCTGGACGATGGGATCACCGACGAGATGCTGCAGCGCATCCGGGACATCCCGCTCTGGCTGGTCTGGGCCGAAAACGACCGGATCGTCCCGCCCGAGCGGCACGCCCTGCCCACCTGGCGGCGGCTGAGCGCCCTGGGCGCGCCCGAGCTGCGCCGCACCGTCCTCAAGCGGGTGACCGACCCCACCGGGCTCTACTGCACCCCTGAGGGCGCCCCCTACGAGTACAACGGCCACTTTAGCTGGGTGCCCTTTCTGGACGGGGTCTGCCGCGACGCCGCCGGCGAGGACCTGTGGCACTGGCTGGCCGTCCAGCGCCGCCGCTGACCGCCGCCCCCAGAACGCAGACCCCCGCAGAACGCAGAAAAAGGACCGTGCCCCCTTCATCAGAGGGCACGGTCTTTCTGCGTCATAAAAACCTCCCCGTTACGCTGGCGGGGCAGGCGCGGATGGCGGCGGGCGGGCCGCTGGCGACGATGCGGCCGCCCTCGGCGCCGCCGCCGGGGCCCATGTCGACGATCCAGTCGGCGCTGCGGATGACGTCGAGGTCGTGCTCGATGACCACCACCGTCGCGCCGCTGGCGATCAGGGTCTCAAAGACGCCCAGCAGGGTCTGGACGTCCAGCGGGTGCAGGCCGATGGTGGGCTCGTCAAAGACGAAAATGGCGTCGTCCTGGGCGCGGCCCATCTCGCTGGACAGCTTGAGCCGCTGCGCCTCGCCGCCCGACAGGCTGGGGGTCTGCTCGCCGAGGGTCAGGTAGCCCAGCCCCAGCCGGTGCAGCACCTCCAGCCGGGGGCGGATGGAGCGCATCTCCTGGCAGAAGGTGAGGGCGGTGTCCACGTCCATGGCCATCAGCTCGGGCAGGCTGACCGGCCGGCCCGACTTGCCGGCGTGGCGCACCTGCCAGGCTTCCCTGGCGTAGCGGGCGCCGCGGCACGCGGGGCAGGGAATGTCCACGTCGGGCAAAAACTGCACGTCCAGGCTGATCGACCCGGTGCCGTCGCAGACAGGGCAGCGCAGCCGCCCGGTGTTGTAGGAGAAGTCCCCCGCCTTGTACCCCAGCCGTTTGGCGTCGGGGGTGCGGGCGTACAGCTTGCGCAGCTCGTCGTGGACCCCCGCGTAGGTGGCCACAGTGGAGCGGACGTTCACCCCGATGGGGTCGGCGTCGATCAGCTTGATGCGGGCGATGCCTTCAGCCTCGACGCTGCGGACATGGGCGGGCAGGGGCTGCCCGGCGGTCAGCGCCGCGACGGCGGGGACGAGGCTCTCCAGCACCATGGTGGTCTTGCCCGAGCCGGACACCCCGGTCACCACCGTCAGCCGCCCCTTGGGGATGCAGACCGACAGCGGATGGACGGTGTGGATGGCCCCGGTCTCCATCCGGATGGCCCCGAGGTCAAACAGATGTTCGGGCTCGGCGGGCTGCCGCGACGCCGCCGCGCGCCCGGCCAGGAACGGCCCGATGACCGAGCGTGGGTTTGCCTCAATGGCGGGGATGGGCCCCTCGGCGATGACCTGCCCGCCCCCGGCGCCGGCGGCGGGGCCCATCTCGACCAGCCAGTCGGCCTGTTTCAAAATCTGGGTGTCGTGGTCGACCAGCAGCACCGAGTTGCCGTCGGCCACAAGGTCCGCCATCACCCCGGCCAGCCCGGCGATGTTGGCCGGGTGCAGCCCGATGGAGGGCTCGTCCAGCACATAGAGCACCCCGGTGGTGCGGTTGCGGACCGCGCGGGCCAGCTGCATCCGCTGCCGCTCCCCGGTGGAGAGGGTGGACGCCGCCCGGTCGAGGGAAAGGTAGGCGAGCCCCAGGTCCATCAGCCGCTGCGCCGGGGTGCGGAAGGACGCGCAGATGCTCTCGGCCATGGGGCGCATCTCGGCGGGCAGGGCGGCGGGGACGCCCGCCACCCAGTCCATCAGCTCCCGCAGGGTCATCCGGCAGGCTTCGTCCAGGCCGATGCCCCGCAGTTTGGGGGCGCGGGCCGCCGCGGACAGGCGGGTGCCGCCGCAGTCGGGGCAGGGGTCCTCCCGCAGGAACTTTTCCACGCGCTTCATCCCTTTTTCGTCCTTGACCTTGTTCAGGGCGTTGAGGACGGTGGCGGTGGCGCTGTAGTAGGTGAAGTCCAGCTCGCCGGCGCTGAGGGCGTCGGCGTTTTTGGGCCGGTAGAAGATATGCTTTTTGACCATCGGCCCGTCGTAGACGATCTCCTTTTCCTGGTCGGTCAGGTCTTTGAAGGGCACGTCGGTCCGCACTCCCATGGCCCGGCAGACGTCGGTCATCAGCGACCACATCAGGCTGTTCCAGGGGGCCACCGCGCCCTGGTCGATGGTCAGGCTCTCGTCCGGGACGAGGGTGGCGCGGTCGACCGTCCGCACCGTGCCGGTGCCGCCGCAGCGGGCGCAGGCCCCCTGGCTGTTGAAGGCCAGCTCTTCGGCCGAGGGGGCGTAAAAGCGGGCCCCGCACACGGGGCAGACCAGCTCCTGCCCGGCGGCCACCGCGATGGTGGGGGGCAGGTAATGGCCGTTTGGGCACCGGTGGCATGCCAGGCGGGAGAACATCAGCCGCAGGCTGTTCAAAAGCTCGGTGCCGGTGCCGAAGGTGGAGCGTATCCCGCCCGCCCCCGGCCGCTGATGCAGCGCCAGGGCGGCGGGGACGTAGAGCACCTCGTCCACCTCGGCGCGGGCGGCCTGGGTCATCCGTCGGCGGGTGTAGGTGGAAAGGGCGTCGAGGTACCGCCGCGACCCCTCGGCGTACAGCACCCCCAGCGCCAGCGAGGACTTGCCCGACCCCGACACCCCGGCCACCCCTACGATCTGGTTGAGGGGGATGTCGACATCCACGTTCTTCAAATTGTGTACCCGCGCGCCGCGGATCAAGATCTTGCCGGGCGGGCGGCGTCTGCTGTGTTCAGGCATGGGCGGGCCTCCTTTGTGTCAGCGTGTTTTGGGTCCATTGTACCACGCGCCGGGCCCCCTTACAAGCGCCCGGCTTGACAGCCGGGCGGCCGCCCGGTATCATAGAGGCATCAAAGGCGCGTCAAAGGGAGGCGGAAGGATGGACAAATACACAGTCCTCAAGCAGTATTTCGGGCACGGCAGCTTCCGCCCCGGGCAGGAGGAGCTGATCGACGCCGTCCTGTCGGGGCGGGACGTGCTGGGGGTGATGCCCACCGGTGGGGGCAAGTCGGTCTGCTACCAGGTGCCGGCCATGCTGCTGCCGGGGGTGACGCTGGTGGTCAGCCCGCTGATCTCCCTGATGAAAGACCAGGTGGCCGCCCTGCGGCAGGCGGGGGTCCCGGCGGCCTATGTCAACGGCTCGCTGACCGCCGAGCAGCAGCGCCTGGTCTGGGCGCGGGCCCGCGCCGGGCAGTACAAGCTGCTCTACGTCGCCCCCGAGCGGATGGAGACAAGCAGCTTCGCCGCCCTGCTGCGGGATGTGGAGGTGCCCTTCGTGGCGGTGGACGAGGCCCACTGCATCAGCCAGTGGGGGCAGGACTTCCGCCCCAGCTACCTGCGGGTGGCCGGGTGCATCGCGGCGCTGCCCCGCCGCCCGGTGGTGGCGGCCTTCACCGCCACAGCCACCGCCGAGGTGCGTCAGGACATCGTCCGGCTGCTGCGGCTGCAGGACCCGCTGTGCCGGGTGACCGGCTTCGACCGGCCCAACCTCTTCTTTGACGTGCAGCGGCCCCGCAACAAGCGGGAGGCCCTCCTCGCGCTGCTGCGCGAGCGGGCGGACAAGAGCGGCATCGTCTACTGCGCCACCCGCTCCGGGGTGGAGAAGGTCTGCGCGTACCTCGGCGCTGAGGGCATCCCCGCCACCCGCTACCACGCCGGCCTCGACGAGGAGGAGCGCCGGGCCAACCAGGACGACTTCCGCTTTGACCGCAAAACGGTGATGGTGGCCACCAATGCCTTCGGGATGGGGATCGACAAATCCAACGTCAGCTTTGTCATCCACTACAATATGCCCAAGAGCCTCGAGGCCTACTATCAGGAGGCGGGCCGCGCCGGGCGGGACGGCAGCCCCGCCGACTGCATCCTGCTCTACTCCCAAAACGACATCCGCACCGCCCGGATGCTGCTGTCGGAGGGCAACGACGCCATGACCAGCGAGCAGCAGGCGGCGGTCCATCAGCAGGACCTCGCGCGGCTGGAAGCCATGATCGGCTACTGCCGCACCCGCGGCTGCCTGCGGGGGTACATCCTGGACTATTTCGGGCAGCCGCATGAAGAGCGCTGCGCCGCCTGCGGCAACTGCTGCGCCGGCTACCGGGAGGAGGACATCACCGTCCCGGCGCAGATGATCCTGTCCTGCGCGGTGCGGGTCAGAAAGCTGCTGGGCTACGACCTGGGCAAGGGCAAGCTCATCCAGGTGCTGCGGGGCAGCGGGCGGCAGCAGATGCTCGACCTGCAGCTGGACCGGCTGTCCACCTACGGCCTGCTGAAGGGGATGAGCGCCGTGCAGGCAGGGGAGCTGATCGACTACCTGCTGCAGGAAGAGTACCTTGCCGCCGACCCCGCCCACGGCGGGCTGTACTGCGGGCCGCGGGCCGCCGGCGTCCTCTTCCAGGGGGAGAAGGTGACCATGCCGCTGCGCGCCGACCGGGAGAGCGTCGCCGCCGCCGGGCAGGCCCGCCGCAGCAAGGGGGGCTCCCCCCTGCCCGAGGGGGCGCCGGACGAGGTGCAGGCGCGGTACCAGGCCCTCAAGGAGGTGCGCATCCGGCTGGCAAGGCAGGAGAACGTGCCCCTCTACGTCATCTTCTCCAACGCGACGCTGGCCGACATGGCCGTCAAAGCGCCCCGCACCATCGACGAATTGCTGGAGGTGTCGGGGGTGGGGCTTGTCAAGGCGGAGCGGTACGGCCGGGACTTTCTGCAGGCCATCGCCCACAGCAGCTTGTAACGGCAGACAAAAAAGCCCCCCGGCCTTCCGCGCCGGGGGGCGCGTCGTTCCGGGGGGGATTCAGTCTGGACGCTGTGCGTCAGGCGGAAAGGCTCACTTGTTCTTGAGGGCCTCTTCGACCGAGACGGCCACGGCGACGGTGGCGCCGACCATGGGGTTGTTGCCCATGCCCAGGAAGCCCATCATCTCAACGTGGGCGGGCACCGAGCTGGAGCCGGCGAACTGGGCGTCAGAGTGCATACGGCCCATGGTGTCGGTCATGCCGTACGAGGCGGGGCCGGCGGCCATGTTGTCGGGGTGCAGGGTGCGGCCGGTGCCGCCGCCCGAAGCCACCGAGAAGTACTTCTTGCCCTGCTCGACACACTCCTTCTTGTAGGTACCGGCCACAGGATGCTGGAAGCGGGT
>DWXX01000166.1 GCA_019118985.1 Candidatus Faecalibacterium faecipullorum | reverse complement strand
CGCCACAGCCACATCATCACCGGCCTGCCCGACACCTACGGCCGCGGGCGGATCGTCGGCGACTACCGCCGGGTGGCGCTGTACGGCATCGACCACCTGATCGAGGCAAAGCAGCACGACTTCGCCAACTGCGGCGACGGCACCATGACCGACGACGTCATCCGCCTGCGGGAGGAGATCGCCCGCCAGATCAACGCCCTGAAAGGCATGAAGAAGATGGCCGAGATCTACGGCTGCGACATCTCGCAGCCGGCCGCCAACGCCAAGGAGGCGGTGCAGTGGCTCTACTTCGGCTACCTTGCCGCCATCAAGACCCAGAACGGCGCGGCCATGAGCGTCGGGCGGATCTCCACCTTCCTGGACATCTACATCCAGCGCGACCTCGAGCGCGGCGTGCTGACCGAGAGCCAGGCCCAGGAGCTGATCGACCACATGGTGATGAAGTTCCGGATGGTCAAGTTCGCCCGCATCCCCAGCTACAACCAGCTGTTCTCGGGCGACCCGGTCTGGGCCACCCTGGAAGTGGCCGGCATCGGGATGGACGGCCGCAGCATGGTCACCAAGACCTGCTACCGCTTCCTGCACACGCTGGAGAACATGGGCCCCGCGCCCGAGCCCAACCTGACGGTGCTCTACTCCCCCGCGCTGCCCGAGACCTTCAAGAAGTACGCCGCCAAGGTGTCCATCGAGACCAGCTCGGTGCAGTACGAGAACGACGACGTCATGAAGCCGGTGTGGGGGGACGACTACTCCATCTGCTGCTGCGTGTCCGCCACCCAGACCGGCAAGGAGATGCAGTTCTTCGGCGCCCGCGCCAACCTCGCCAAGTGCCTGCTGTACGCCATCAACGGCGGCGTGGACGAAAAGAACCACGAGCAGGTCGGCCCCAACTACGCCCCCATCACCAGCGACGTGCTGACCTGGGACGAGGTGCTGCCCAAGTACGTCCAGATGCTGGACTGGCTGGCCGGCCTCTATGTCAATGTGCTGAACCTGATCCAGTACATGCACGACAAGTACTACTATGAGGAAGCCGAGATGGCCCTCATCGACACCGACGTACGCCGCACCTTCGCCACCGGCATCGCCGGCTTCTCCCACGTCATCGACTCCCTCAGCGCCATCAAGTACGCCAAGGTGCGCCCCATCCGGGACGAAAGCGGCATCGCGGTGGACTTTGCCATTGAAGGCGACTTCCCCAAGTACGGCAACGACGACGACCGCGCCGACGACATCGGGGTGTGGCTGCTGCGCACCTTCCTCGAAATGATCAAAAAGCGCCACACCTACCGCAACTCGGAGGCCACCATCTCCATCCTGACCATCACCTCCAACGTGGTCTACGGCAAGTACACCGGCGCGCTGCCCGACGGGCGGAAGGCGTACACCCCCTTCGCCCCGGGCGCCAACCCCAGCTACGGCGCCGAGCAGAACGGCCTGCTGGCCTCTCTGAACTCGGTGGCAAAGCTGCCCTACCACTGGGCGCTGGACGGCATCTCCAACACCCAGACCATCAACCCCGACGCCCTGGGCCACAGCGAGGCCGAGCGGGTCGAGAACCTGGTGCAGGTGATGGACGGCTACTTCGGGCAGGGGGCCCACCATTTGAATGTCAACGTCTTTGGCAAGGAGAAGCTGCTGGACGCCATGGAGCACCCCGAAAAGGAGGAGTACGCCAACTTCACCATCCGCGTCTCGGGCTACGCCGTCAAGTTCATCGACCTGACGCGGGAGCAGCAGCTGGACGTCATCAGCCGCACCTGCCATGGGCGTCTGTGAGCGCACGCCGGCCCCGCTGACCGCCCCCCAAACGCCTGAAGCCGCCGACGCCCCGGTGGGGCTGGTCCATTCCCTCGAGAGTTTCGGCTCGGTGGACGGGCCGGGGGTGCGGTTCGTGGTCTTTCTGCAGGGGTGCGCCCTGCGCTGCCGCTACTGCCACAACCCCGAGACCTGGGCCTGCGGCGTGGGGGCCCGGTGGACCCCGCAGGCGCTGTTCGACCACGTCTGGCGGTACCGCAGCTACTGGGGCAAAAAGGGCGGCGTCACCGTCAGTGGGGGCGAGCCGCTCTTGCAGATGCCCTTCCTGACCGCCTTTTTCAAGCTGGCCCGGGCCAGGGGGGTGCACACCGCCCTTGACACCGCCGGCGGGCCCTTCCGCCCCGACGACGCGGCCTATCTGGCCGCCTTCGACGAGCTGATGCGGTACACCAATCTGGTCATCCTCGACCTCAAGGAGATCGACCCCGCAAAGCACCGCAGCCTGACCGGCCGCAGCAATGAGAACATCCTGGCCATGGCCCGGCATGTGGCCGACCTCGGCGTGCCGCTGTGGGTCCGGCATGTGCTGGTGCCCGGCCTGACCGACGACGAGGAGGGGCTGCGCCGCACCGGCGCCTTCATCGCGAGCCTGCCCACCGTGCAGCGGGTGGAGGTGCTGCCCTACCACACCCTCGGCCTTTACAAGTGGCAGAAGCTGGGCATCCCCTACACCCTCGCCGACGCCGTTCCCCCCACCGACGCTGAAGTCCGCCGCGCCGAAGAGCTGCTGGGCGTCAGCCGCTACCCCGGATAAACCGCACAAGGCCCGACGTGCCAACCGCACGCCGGGCCTTGTTTTTTACCGGTCTGTGTGTTATTCTATAGGTGGGTGTTGTCGATAAACGGCAAGCGGTGTGTCCCCCTGATTTGATCGGGGGCGCTTCTTTGCCCCCCGATCGCAATGAAAGGGGGGCTGACAATGGTTACATATTCCGATCTGATCCAGACCGGCCTTTTAGTCGTTGCCATTATTGGCCTGTTCATGCAGGCAAATAAAAAGAAGTAACCGCCTATAGCTTCCCGGCTAACGGTTACTTCTTTTTGTAACAAACCGGGGGACTACCGTTTGTCCGGCAGCACCCTTTCTATCTGTAGTATAACGCATTTTCGCAAAATTGTCAACCGGCAGCCCTGCCGTTTTCCGCCAAAGGAGGCCCCGCCCATGCCCGCGAACTATGAAAAAGTCTACGCCATGCCCTTTGCCAAGGTCTACCCCCTGCTGGTGGCCAAGGCGGTCAAAAAAGGCCGCACCGCCGCCGAGGTGGACGCCGTCACCGCATGGCTGACCGGCTATACCCCCGACGCCATCGCCGCGGCGGCTGCCTCCGGCGTCAGCTACGGGGACTTCTTCCGCGGCGCGCCGGCGCTGAACCCCGCCCGCACCCTCGTCACCGGGACGGTCTGCGGGGTGCGGGTGGAGGCCATCGACGACCCGCTGATGCAGGACATCCGCCGCCTGGACAAGCTGGTGGACGAGCTGGCCAAAGGCCGCCCGATGGAAAAAATCCTGCGCAAAGGGTAAGGGGGCGGACAGATGGATTTCGATACCATGGCGTTTTTTGAGGCGCAGAAGCACCCCGAGGCCCTGCCCCTTTACGAGGCGCTGGAAGGGCGCATCCTCGCCGAGGTGGACAGCGTCCGCATCAAGGTGCAGAAGAGCCAGATCACTTTTTACAACCGGCGCCTGTTCGCCTGCGCGTCCTTTGCGCGGGTGCGCAGAAAGGCCGAGCTGCCCCCCTGCTGGCTGGTGGTGACGGTCGGGCTGGCCCGCCGGCTGGACAGCCCCCGCGTCGCCGTCGCCACCGAGCCCTACCCCGGCCGCTGGACCCACCACATCGTCATCAGCGACCCCGCCGAGGTGGACGATGAACTGATGGGCTGGGTCCGGGAAGCGGCCGCCTTTGCCGCCGCCAAATGACCCCAAACGACCCAAACGAAAAGAGCCGCCCCGCCGGGCGGCCCTTTTGTTTAGCCGAACAGTTTTTTCTTGTTGTGCATGTGTACCGACAGCACCAGCCCGACGCAGATGTAGAGCATCAGGATCGAACTGCCGCCGGCGGAGTAAAAGGGCAGGGTGACGCCGATGACCGGCAGCAGACGCAGGTTCATGCCGACGTTGACGGCGATCTGCGCCAGCAGCGCGCCCCCCACCCCGGCGCAGATGAAGCTGCCCAGCAGGTCCTCGCTGCGGGCGCCCACCATGAAGGTGCGGATGACCAGGGTGATCAGCACCCCCAGCACCACCATACAGCCCACAAAGCCCAGCGCGTTGCCCGCCCAGCTGAAGATAAAGTCGTTGTGGGCGTTGGGGACGCTGTAGTATTCCCCGCTGAACAGCCCGTTGCCCAGGATGCCCCCCGCGCCCAGGGCTACCTCGCCCCGGTCCTGCTGGTAGACGATGTTCTTCCACACTTCCTCGCTGGGGGCCCAGTTGGTGGCGTTCTCGGGGTCGATGACCGCCAGGATGCGGTACCACTGGTAGCTCTTGCCGATGCTGTCGCTGAGGAACATGAAGGCCGCCGACACCGCCGCCACCCCCGCCGCCAGGGCGCCGACGATGTACTTCCAGCTCAGCCCGGCGGTGAACATCATGCAGCAGCCGATGATGCCGTAGATGATGGCGGTGCCGTCGTCCCCCTGGATGTGGATGATCAGGATGGGCGCGAAGAGATGAGCCAGCAGCTTGGCCAGCTCTTTGGGCTGGTTGATGCGGCCGCGGACGTTGTTCAAATGCATGGCGAAGGTCAGGATGAAGCTGATCTTGGCCAGCTCGGTGGGCTGAAAGGTGAAGCCCCCCAGCCGGTACCAGGAATAGTTGTCGGTGTCGCCGGCGTTGTAGCCGATGGTCAGCGGCCCGAGGGCAAGGTTGTGGATGAAGAGGGTGGGCAGCACCAGCCCCCATGTGAAGGCCACATGGAAGGGCCAGACCTTGACCAGCCGCCGGTAGTCGACGGTGGACAGCCCCAGGGCGACCAGCAGCCCCATCCCCGCGGCGGCAGCCTGTACCAGCGCCCGGCGGAAGTCCCCGATGCCGGTGATCTGGCCGGTCAGCTCGTCGGTGGCAAAGCCCCCGCCCTGCTCCGCCGCCCAGGACGCCAGCAGCAGCACCGCCATCGCGCTGCTGAACAGGCACAGCGCCAGGTAATATTTGTCGGTGCGCTTTGCGTAGCTGCGTATGCTTTCCAGCATCTGCGCGCCTCCTTTCTGTGACGTGTGTTCTATTAGTATACCGCATTCCCCGCCCGGGCGCAAGCCGCCGCCATGTCCAAACCACGGCCTACGCATGAAAGGGTATAGTCAAAAAGAGAACAATATGGTAAAGTAAGTCCAAAGGGGGCTGAATACCACGATGTTCGAATATTTTGAAAATTTGACCGATATGCGGCAGGCTGGCAAAGTGA
>DWXX01000020.1 GCA_019118985.1 Candidatus Faecalibacterium faecipullorum | reverse complement strand
ATAGCACGAACGATGATGCTACCAACGCCCAGCTCCATTTTGAATGTGTGCAAGGAAGAGTAAAACTTCTTTATATATCTCTGAGTTGAGCAGGACTGTCTCGATCCCCTCCGCCTTGAGGGCGCGGCAGGCCTGGGTGCCCGAGTAGTCGAACTCAGCCGCCTGCCCGATGATGATGGGCCCCGAGCCGATCACCAGTACCTTTTTGATCCTAGGGTCCTTGGGCATATCAGCGCGCCTCCTTTGCGTTCTTTACGTTGGTCAGGAAGCGGTCGAAGAGGAACTCGGTATCCTTGGGGCCGCCGTTCGCTTCCGGGTGGAACTGGACGGTGAAGCAGTTCCATTTCTTATACTGGATCCCCTCGCAGGTGCCGTCGTTGGCGTTGACCTGGGCCACCGCGCCCATCTCGGGGGGCAGCTGGTCGCCCACCACCGCGTAGCCGTGGTTCTGGCTGGTGATGAAGGTCCGCCCGCTGGCAAAGTCGGTCACCGGCTGGTTGGCCCCGCGGTGGCCGTACTTGAGCTTGGTGGTCTTGGCGCCGGCGGCAAGGGCCGACAGCTGGTGCCCCAGGCAGATGCCGAAGGCGGGCACGCCCAGCGCAAAAATACGGCGCAGGTTCTCGATGGCCTCCACCGGTTCGGCGGGGTCGCCGGGGCCGTTGGACAGCATGATGCCGTCGGGGTTCTGGGCCGCCACCTCCTCGGCGGTAGAGAAGGCGGGCATCACCGTCACCTTGCAGCCGCGGCGGACAAGGCAGCGGACGATGTTCCGCTTGCAGCCGTAGTCCATCAGGACGATGTGGGGGCTGCCGGCGGGGTTGTGCACTTCGGGCGCTTTGCAGGTGACCGCCGCCACCGCCCCGGTGACGGCATAGGCCCGCACCTCGGCCAAAAGGGCCTCGGTCCTGTCGTGGTTGGCCGGGTCGGCGGGGTCGAACCCGGTCAGGATGGCACCGTTCATGACGCCGCTCTCCCGGATGATGCGGGTCAGGTGGCGGGTGTCGATCCCCTCGATGCCGATGATGTTGTTTTTCTTCAAAAAGCTGTCCAGGGTCTCTTCCGACCGCCAGTTGGACGGGGTGGTGCAGGCCTCGCGGACGATGTAGCCCCGGGCCCAGATCTTGCCCGACTCCATATCCCAGCGGTTCATCCCGTAGTTGCCGATCAGCGGGTAGGTCTGGGTGATGATCTGCCCATAGTAGCTCGGGTCGGTCAGGGTCTCTTCAAAGCCGACCATGCCGGTGGCAAAGACCACTTCCCCCACCGTGACGCCGGCGGCGCCCACCGACTGCCCGGCAAAGACCATCCCGTTTGCCAAAAGAAGATATGCGTTCATTGCGTCTCCTTGTTTTCGCTGCGTTTTTACAGGGTCTGCTTGGCCTTCTGGCTCATCTTGCGGCTGCCCAGGTGGACCAGGGGCAGCTTGCCCTCTTTGCACAGGGGGCACTCGTCGGGGGCGTAGTTGGGCAGGTCCAGACGGACGGCGCTGGCCAGGATGGGGATGGGGGACGGCGCTTCGGGCTTGGTGCGGTCGACCACGCAGGTGATGCCCAGGCAAACGCCGCCGGCCTCCTCGATGGCGCGCTTGGTCTCGAGGGAGGAGATGCCGGTGGTGACCACGTCCTCGGCGATGACGCACTTTTCGCCCGGGTGGATGACGAACCGCTTGAGGGTCATCACGTTGTCCACCCGCTCGGTGAAGATGGCGCGCAGCCCAGTCTGGCGGGCCAGCTCATAGGCGTAGACGATGCCGCCCATCGCCGGCCCGACGATGACGTCGGCGCCCAGTTCCTTGATCTTCTCCGCCACCGGCGCCATCACCTCGGCGCACCGGTCGGGGTACTGCTGCAGGAAGGCCATCTGGCAGTAGGCGCTGGAATGGCGGCCCGACGACAGCAAAAAGTGCCCTTCCAGGATGGCGTCACAGCTCTTCAGGATCTCGATCGCTTCACTCATGGTAGTGTTCTCCCTTCCTCATAGCTCAAACATTCTGCGTATCTGCGGTGTATCTCACGGTATTGTAGCACGGCGGCGCGCAAAATGCAAATATTTCACAAATTTTCTTTATTTGACGCATATATGATGCGTTTCGCAGCATACTCAGCGGGCGCAGCCCCGGATCTCGTCCAGGGTGCGCACCCCGTGGGCGTCCATCCAGGCGGCCATTTCGTCGGCGGCGGCGCTCATGGCGCGGGGGTTCGCGAAGTTCGCCGCCCCCACCTGCACCGCCGCGGCGCCGGCCATGATGAACTCCAGCGCGTCGCGGCCGGTGGCGATGCCGCCCAGCCCCACCACCGGGATCTGCACGGCCCCCACCGCCTGCCAGACCATCCGCAGCGCGATGGGCCGCACCGCCGGGCCGGACAGCCCGGCAAAGATGTTGTCAAAGACGGGGCGGCGCTTTTCCAGGTCGATGGCGCAGGCCTGGAAGGTGTTGGTCAGGCTGATGGCGTCGGCGCCGGCGGCTTCCACCGCCCGGCACATATCGGGGATGTTCTCGGCCTGGGGGCTGAGCTTGACCATCAGCGGCTTCCGGCAGACGGCGCGGACCATCCGCACCACCTCGCCGGCGGCCTCAGCCTTGACGCCGTAGGCCATGCCGCCCTGCTTGACGTTGGGGCAGCTGATGTTCAGCTCGATGATGTCCACCGCGCTCTCGTTCAGCATGGCCGCCCCCTCGACGTATTCCTCCTCGCTGTGGCCGCCGAGGTTGGCGATGACCACCGTACCGTACTGCTGCTTGAGGGCGAGCATCTCGGGCAGCTCCACATCCATAAAGTGCTGCACGCCGGGGTTCTGCAGCCCGATGCTGTTGATGAGGCCCGAAGGGGTCTCCCACAGCCGCTCGCCCTTGTTGCCGTACTGCCCGTGCAGCGTCAGCCCCTTGCCCGAGATGCCGCCGATCTTGGCAAAGTCGGCCAGGTCTTCATATTCCACCCCGTAGCCGACGGTGCCCGACGCGCCGATGACCGGGCTGTTCATCACAAAGCCCAGCAGTTCCGTTCTCAGGTCTGCCATCCGAACACCTCCTTGCCCGCAAAGACGGGGCCGTCCTTGCAGACGCTCTTCGCGCCCGAGGCCGTCTCGATGGTGCAGCCCAGGCAGGCGCCGATGCCGCAGGCCATCTTCTTTTCCAGGCTGACCAGGCAGGGGGTGCCCTTTTCGGCGCACAGCCGGGCGGCGTTGCGCATCATGGGGGTGGGCCCGCAGATCAGCACCACGTCGTAGTCGGCCGGGTCGTACAGCTGGGTCACAAACCCGTGGAAGCCCACCCGCCCGCTGTCGGTCGAGACCTTGACGATGCCCGCAAGGCCGCGGTACTGCTCCATGCAGTAGGGCTCGTCCCGGAAGCCGAAGAATACGTCCGGCGTCCGGCCGCAGGCTTTCAGCTCCCGCGCAAGCTGGTAGAGGGGCGCGGTGCCGATGCCGCCCCCCACCAGGGCGATCTTTTCATACCGGGCGGCCAGGGCCGGCGCGTCGAAGCCGTTGCCCATCGGGCCGGTCAGCTGCACGGCGTCCCCCTCCTTGAGGCGGGAGAGCTTTTCGGTCCCCTCCCCCACGATCTGGTAGAGGAAGGTGACGGTCAACGTCTCGGGCTCCCACTTGTGGACGCTGATCGGCCGGGAGAGGAAAGGCGCCTCCCCCGCCGCCCAGGCCCGCAGGGTGAAGAACTGCCCCGCATGGGGGGCGTGGCCGGGGTCGGGCCAGCGCACCCGCAGCAGCCGGATGTCGGACGCCGCGGCGCTCTGCCCCAGGACGGCGGCATCACAGCAGGCTGCACGCATGGGCAATGGCCTCCTTCATCGCGACGCATTCGTTGTAGGCGGCCTCGTCGAAGGGGACGCCGGGCTGCTTTTTGTAGGCCAGCAGGATGCCGCGGCTGGAGTTGACGGTGCCGCCGTTGCCGCGGTTGAGGTACTGGGCGATGTCCTCGGCCTTGCCGCCCTGCGCGCCGTACCCCGGGATGAGGAAGAAGCTGTCCTTGTAGCGGGCGCGGATCTCGGCGGCCTCCTCGATGTGGGTGCCGCCGATG